>CAZTST010000074.1:0-14976 GCA_964616585.1 uncultured Draconibacterium sp. | reverse complement strand
TTGAAGATGCGATTGCCGATTTAGAAAGCGATCCAAATGGTCCATCTGATAAAATAGAAAAACTAAAATCGTCGCTTAAACTACTAAAAAACAAAACTTCAATTACAATAAGGGATGGTGAAATAGTAAAATAAAATCTTAACGTTATGAAAAAACTCAATAATATTCTCTTGATTCTCATAGTGTTGTTATTCAACACAAATCTGTTTGCGCAGCTATCATTTTCAAGTAAAACTGACTTTACCATTGGTACTAGCCCAAACGCTATAGCTCACGCTGATATCAATGGTGATGGTAAGCAAGACATTGTTGCCACACTTCAGCAATCTCCAAAAAAAGTATCCGTTATATTAAACACAACTACTATAGGTGCCGTTACGCCTGCTTTTTCTGCAGTGACTTATTTTAATATAGGAGGTGCAAACGACTCTAAAATTGCAGCTGCCGATTTTAACGGTGACGGAAAACCGGATATTGTTGCATCAGAGTCTTGGACAAGTACAGTATCAGTTTTATTAAATACCACTACTATCGGTTCTGGTACACCTACCTTTTCTGCCTATACTAGTTTTACTACAGGAAATGGACCTTTTGATGTTACAACTAGCGATATAAATGGAGATGGGAAACCCGATATTATTTCAGCAAATATTTCTGACAATTCTGTTTCGGTTTTATTAAACACAACTACAAATGGTGCCGCTACGCCTACATTTACTAGTAAAACAGATTTCACTGTAGGCGCTAGTACCTATAGGGTTGCCATTGGTGATTTTAACGGTGACGGAAAGCCGGATATTGTTACAGTTAGTGCTATAAATAACAGTACAGTTTCAGTTTTATTAAACACCACGTCAAACGGTGCCGCTACACCTACTTTTTCTACTAAGACAGATTTTGCTGTTGGAACTACAGGAAATCAAAATTATTCAGTTACGACTGGTGATATTAACGGAGATAACAAAGCCGATATTATTTCAGCGAATAATGGTGCAAGTACTGTTGCTGTTTTATTAAACACAACCACAATAGGCGCATCTACGCCTACCTTTTCTGCTAAAACTGATTTTGCCGTTGGCTCTTCTCCTGTTTGGATTACAATTGCAGATTTTGATGGCGATGGCAAATCAGATATCGCTACATCTAATCAAAGTGCTAGCGGTACGGTTTCTGTTTTATTAAACACAACCACTAACGGAGCTTCTACACCAACATTTTCAGGTAAAACTGATTTTGCTGTGGGTGCCTATCCATCTTCAGTTACAAATGCTGATATCAATGGCGACAACAAACAGGATATAATTACCAGCAATTCACCAAACGCATCGGTATTATTAAACACAACTACTTTTCCTGCATCAATAAATTGGACTGGCATAGTAAGCGATAATTGGAACACTTCTGGCAATTGGAGCTCAAATACAGTACCGACGTTAACTGATAATGTAGTCATTCCAGATGTTGCAACTTTCGACCCAATAATAAGTACAGCAGCTGTTTGCAATATGATTACCGTTGATTGGGGTGGCTCACTTACAATTTCACCCGGTAAAGATTTAACTATAAACGGCAATTTAACAAATAATGGCACATTTATCATTAACTCAGATGCCACTACCAGTGGTTCATTAATTCTTGAAGGTTCAGCTATAGGAAATGTTACCTATAACCGTTATTTGTCAATAGACAAATGGCATTTAATCAGTGCTCCAGTTGGCGGACAAAGTATTAATAATTTTGTTCTCACATCTGCAAACAATGTGGCTACAAATGGTGTTAAATATGGTTTAGCGCCCTATGATAATACTCTCATAATAGGCCTTAGCACATGGAAGCATTGGACCAGTGATGGTTCAAACCCTGTAAGTGCTGCCGGTAATTTTGTTGCCGGAAAAGGTTATGAAATCTATACAAGTACTGCTGTTGGCACAGTTGCCTTTACAGGAACAGTACCAGTAGCTCAAGTTGCCATTGCTATAACCGGAACCACAAACCGTTGGAATTTGGTTGGAAATCCATTTCCTTCTTCCATTCCAGCCAATCCTAATGCCGATAATACTAATAACTTTTTAACTGTTAATAGTGCAGCCATGGATCCTTCTTTTGTGGCACTTTATATTTGGAATCCCAATATATCACTTTATGAAGTTGAAAATCTATCAACACCAGCAAGATTCATTGCTCCCGCACAAGGCTTTTTTATAAAAGCAGTTAGTGGTGAAGCTGGCATTGTGAATTTTACGACAGCGATGCGCACAAACCAAGCCTCTGTTCTATTTCAAAAGTCAACAACATCTGATATGCCAAGTATTTTGTTGAGTGCCGATAATAATTCGGGTAAAACTATTACAACAGCCATAAAATATATGAGTGGTATGAGTTTGGGTCTTGACCCCGGTTATGACGCTGGACGTTTTGGAGGTGCAGGCTCTAGTAGTTTTGGTCTTTATTCTCATTTAGTTGAAGATAATGGCGTTGATTTTGCAATTCAGGCAGTACCAGATGATAATTATTACACCACAATCATCCCAATTGGTTTGGATGCTAGTGCAGGAACTCAAATTACCTTTAAAGCCGATGCTTCTAATTTACCATTTGGTAAAAAAGTATTTTTAGAAGACCGTTTGCTAGGTCTTTTTTCCGAAATTAACAATGCTGATAAAACCTATTCACTCACTTTAAATTCACAAAATCAAGGTGTTGGTCGTTTCTATTTGCATACGCAAGATCATCTTTCAGCTCTAGCGATAAATGATGTCAATGCCTTAAAATTGAGCGTCATCGCTTTGCCGTCAAGTAATAGTATTCGCGTGATTGGCACTGTTGAGGAACCTGCAACACTTAACATTTACGACACACATGGAAGGTTAATTTTTGTTACAAAATTAAAAGCTACAAATAACAATGAAGTTGCCATACCACTATTAGCCAATGGTGTTTATATCATCAAAATTAAAACCGCCAAAAACAACTTTAGCACTAAAATAGCTTGGTATTAAAACTTAACTAAATTATTGATTTTAATTTTTACAATTATGAAACGAGCCATGAGAGAAAATCTCACACACAGAAGCATGATTATGTTGGCGAGTTCCATCTGACAATTAAAAAACAAATTATAAACAGATGAAAAAATCTAAAAAACAATCCATCGTTAAAACGATAAATAACGATGTTTTAATGACACGTAAAGAGGCTATTTTAAAAACGGGAAAGTATGCAGCGCTGACAGCTTTAGGTACGTTTATTATTCTGAGCCCTAAAAAAGCACAAGCAACATCTCCGGAAAATCCAAGTTGGCAAACTCCCCGCCGACAACGAAATTAGGAATAACTACTGGCTGTTTATTTGCTACTGCAGCAAGAATGAATTGCCTTCACGTTTAATCAGAAAATCAGCACAACTATCAGAATCTTGGAAAAAGATGAAAATATTTTCAAAAAAAAACACTAAGTCTGCCCCACTTATAATCATTAAAAAGGAAACAGATAATGCTAATGTAAAAGAATATAAATCAATTGAAGATGCGATTGCCAATTTAGAAAGTGATCCAAATGTTCCTTCTGATAAAATAGAAAAACTAAAATCATCACTTAAACTACTAAAGAACAAAACTTCAATTACAATAAGGAAGGTGAAATAATAATTTAGAATTATTAGAAAGAAAAAATTTCGCCACGCTTAAACAATATTTCAATATCACAAAATGAACAATTATGAAATACAAGGAATTTATTTTTATTTTGATAATCCTTTCAGGATTAAATTGCAGTGTATTTGCAACATCTTCAATCAACCAAGTAATTCATTTCGAGGATTCTACTGAAGTTGAAAACGTTGAAAAGAAAGTTCATTTCGAATTTCGGCCAAGTTTGGGCTTGACCTATAATAATTCGAATTCTGAGGGTATAAAGACTTCTAATCTGCAATGGCTAGGAACTGTTAATTATGATTTCAATTATATTGGATCTAAATTTGAGCTCAGTTCCACTTTGTTTATGCAATACGGGCAAAGCAAAATTTTTGGACAGGATGTGGAGAAATTACAAGATGTTTTCGTTTTTGCCATAACACCTTCAATACTTCTGATAAATAAGCCTGCCATCAGACTATTCTTCGAAACTACTGCTGAAACTAATCTTGGTAAAGGAACAATAGCTGACAATCCAACTAGCTTCCTCGATCCTTTGTTCCTCTATCAAACTTTATTTCTTGGGCAAAAACACTATTCCTCTCAGAAAGAGACTAAAACAACATGGGATATTACATATGGCCTTGGCTATGCGTTTCAGCAAACGGTCAATAAAAACTTTGAATTACAACCTGATCTTAACGGAAATAGTTCTGATTTTGAGACGGGATTTAGCGCTATTCTTGAGCTAAATATTAACTCGCAAATATCCGAATCTATAAGTTTTGTGCTCAATGCCAAAGCAGTGGCCTTATCAAGAGAGAATTTCTTTAAAGATTTTGATTCCAGCCGAAGATCAATTCTTGTGCGTTCAGGTTTATTCTTTGAAAATATAGGTATAGAATATAATTATCATCAGATAAACGATCTGAACCTTTCGGAAATGGCTATGGTTGACCAATCTATCATGCTTACAATAAGATTCTGATGTTCTGCCGTTTATAAAATTAAACGAAATTATTGCCCACTACAATAGGAGTTTTCTGAAAATCCTTAAAAGAGTAAGTACCCGGTAGCCGAAAAGGGAACGAGTAGGCAAAATAAATAAAACCAATAAAATGAAAACGCAATATTTATCATTGTTAATGAAACTAAAAAAAAATAGTATCTTAATTATTAGTACTATTATTATGTTGGTATTTACAAACGAAGCTTCTGCAAAATGGTCTGTATGCTGTATGGAAAAACTTCACGGTGGTTTAGAATGCATTGCAGTTAACGGAAGCTGTTCCGAACTAGATCCAATACCTATCGGCTGGTCATGTAAAGATTTACCAATTGTTTTCAAACCTTCAAATCGTCTGAACAGGGAAAAAGGGAATGGCGCTTCATTTGAAATTGATGGTAAGATAATTAAAATTTGTTCGGATGCTTGTGAATCTTTTCTATTGCGCAAGCATAAAGATTCAAAAACTGCTTTGAAAGAATTCGAAACATTTATGAAAACTGATAGAGGTTTTGTTTCAGATAAACGTCTTAATCAAATCAGTAAAGAGCTTGGTATTCCTATCACGTATAAAAAATAGAGTGAAACAGAAAGCTTTATAAAATAATCAAAACTTAAAAATTTAACATTATGAAAAAATTAATGATTGTTTTGCTGTTCGTATTTGCGGTAAATATTTTGTCTACAAATATGGTTTTTGCTGGTGAGCCAATCCTAGAAGTTGATGTAAAGTTAGGAAAAAATCCGGGTGGTAGTGTTGTTTTTAAAGGAAAAACCGGAGGAGATGGAAAATTCGCTTGTAAACTTGAGGAAGGTAATTATGAACTACAATTATCGTATGATCAGATCAAAAGAATTTTAAGCGCAAAAGATAAAAACTTCGCTTCAAATCCTGATATCTATGTAATTGAAAGTTTTTTTGATGTATTTACTGATATAAGCATATTCGACCGCTGGGGTAAAGAAGTCAAAGCTCCTGGTAAACTGATCATTAACAAAGAAAGCGAGGTAATTAAGATTAAGGTTAGTAAAGGAGGCGGAACTCTAAAGGGAACGCTGTCTTATTCAAAAATAAATAATTCAAAGTGATAAGAAAAGTTTCTATTACTTGATAGCCATGGATTGTATGCTATCCATAATCCTTTCAGATTGATATTGGAGTTGGGTAGAAGCAATTTATAAATTAAAATCGCACTTAATAGGTTGCAATATTTGGCCGTTGGGAGAACTTCATAAAGCCGTAAACAATTAATAATTAATTATTTACGGCTTTATTATGTCTTTATGCTAAGACTTCTTTACAATAGAGAGATTGATAAATATCGCCATAAGGAGCCAAATAATAAATGTTTCCCCATGTGTCATCTGATAAGTGGAACCCGCCAATTTTGCTAGTCCTAAAAAAACATAAATAATGACAGGCGATAAAAATAGGCCGATTAAAAGATTGATAACTGATTTTTTATAATCCATAAGACAGAGATTTAATTAATAATGATATTTCTATTGTAAGTTAAAAATTGATTGAATTCAAAGATAGTAAATTTTTACAATACTAGTCCATTCAGTAAAAATACAGTAGTTGTTTTTCTGAGCTTATAAAATTTCTGTCTTGTCATTTTGCTGTCTAAAAATGCGATAAAGCCACTATCTTTCCATCAAAAAATCTCCTTTATCCAGAGATACTTGAGTCATCTATGTCTAGTTCTTATATTGGGTTTTCTATAAAATTTTGCCATTCCAAAGAACTTATCTATATTTACCACGCTTAGCACGCGCAAAACCAAAAACATAAGGCGGAGGAAACAAAATTTTGAAATAACATTTCATTGTTTTTCATTCGTATTTTTGAATTTGAGGGTTTAAAAAGTTAATATTTTTTACGACAATAATTATTAATACAGTTTTAAAAAAAGTATGTAAAATATGAAATATCAAGAAGTTAAAAATTTTATCAACGGTCAATTTGTTTCATGCACTAATAAAAGGATAGATGTTGATAGTCCATTGACAGGAACTGTTATTTCTACGGTACCATTATCAATATATGCAGATGTTGATTCAGCTGTTAAAGCTGCAAAAAAAGCCTTTCCTGTTTGGTCGGGTATGACATCAAAAACGCGTTCTCAAATTTTATATAAATATCGTCAAATTTTAGAAGATAATGTAGAAAGTCTGGCTACGATTGTTCATGAAGAAAATGGCAAAACTATGGCCGAAGCTACTGCCGAAGTGCTTAAAAGTATCGAACTGACTGAGTTTGCCTGTTCAATTCCACAAATTGCAGTTGGCGATGTGCTTGAAGTTAGCATGGGCGTAGAATGTCGTACAGAATATGCTCCTCTTGGTGTTGTAGCAAGTATTAGCCCCTTTAATTTCCCGCATATGGTTCCACATTGGACTGTTCCAAACGCATTAGGAATGGGAAATTGTGTTATTCTGAAACCATCTGAAATTGCGCCAATTACGGCAATGAAAATGGCAGAAATGTTGAAACAAGCAGGTTTGCCCGATGGCGTTTTTAATATTGTAAACGGCGCAAAAGATGTGGTTGAAGCAATTTGCGATCATCCTGATATAAAAGCTGTTTCTTTTGTTGGATCAACACCTGTTGCTCAAATTGTTTATCGTCGTGCCACATCAAATTTAAAACGTTGTTTGGCTTTAGGTGGTGCTAAAAATCATTTGATTGTATTGCCCGATGCTAATTTAGAACTTTCCGCATCTGATATTGCAGCCTCAATGTGTGGTTCTGCAGGTCAAAGATGTATGGCTGCTTCGGTTATGATTGCAGTTGGAAATGTAAATCCTATAATTGATAAACTTTGTATTGAAACTTCAAAATTTATACCGGGCACAAAAATGCCACCGATTATTTCGCCAAAATCAAGACAAAATCTGATTGATTATATCAGTGAAGCAGAAAAAAAAGGAGCTAAATTATTGGTTGATGGGAGAAAATTTAAAGGCGATGAAAACGCCAATCCAAATGGATATTATTTGGGTCCGACAATTATCGACTGGCGAAATGCGAAAATTAAAATGCCTGATAGAGAAGTGTTTGGACCTATATTCGAAATTATTTCAGCAAAAAGTGTAGAAGAAGCAATTTCGATTCAAAAAGAAAGTCCATTTGGAAACGCTGCCTCAGCTTTTACTCAAAACGGGGGAATTGCAAAAATGGTTGCTCAAAATGCAAGTGCTGGAATGATAGGAATTAATATTGGCGTTCCTGTTCCACGCGAGCCTTTTTCTTTTGGTGGTTGGAATTCATCAAAATATGGTGTAGGCGATATTACCGGAAAAAGTTCACTTGAATTTTGGTCGCAACTTAAAAAAGTAACATCAAAATGGGCAAAACAAGAAATTACTGATTGGATGAGTTAATTGAATTAGTAATGAGCAATTTAGAAACCATCTTAAATTTAATTGTATTATGTTTTCATAATTTTTTATTTTGTTTTTTTGGTGATATTTGGTGAATTAGTGTTTTAGTGGCCTAATTATTTCGCCACCAAAACACAAAAACACCAAAAAGACACTAAATTTTTTAAGCCAGACAATTTTTAAAAGAAATTTAGACAGTTTTTTATAATGTATTTAATTTGAATAATATGAATGACAGACAACGAATTGTAAAAAATAATCAGGATTATACTTTATATTCCTGGTCAAAACAAGCAGGATTAAATCCAATTACTGTAAAAACGGCAAAAGGTGTTTATCTTGAAGATTATAACGGTAAAAAATACATCGATTTTTCATCGCAACTTATGAATGCCAATGTTGGACATCAACATCCAAAAGTTATTGAAGCTATTAAAAAACAAGCAGACCGGCTAACTTTTGTTACTTGTGCAATGGCTACTGATGTTCGCGGTGAATTAGGAAAAAAACTTGCCGAAATTACTCCCGGCGATTTAAAGAAAACGCTTTTTACTCTTGGCGGCTCCGAAGCAATTGAAAATGCGGTGAAATTGGCTCGATTATATACAGGTCGTCATAAAATCATTTCACATTATCGTTCATATCATGGAGCTACGTATGGAGCTTTTTCTGTTGGTGGTGATCCAAGGAAATTTCAATTTGATAATCAGGGAGTTCCCAATATTGTGCATGTCGAAAATCCTTATTCTTATCGTTGTCCTTGGAATAGTAAATCAATAGAAGAAAGTGGAATTAGAGCAGCAGAAAATCTGGAAAGAATTATTCAATTTGAAAATCCGGGAAGTATTGCCGCTATTCTTTTTGAAGGCGAATCAGGAACATCAGGCTGCATAAAATACCCGCCTTTTTATTGGAAAAGAGTAAAAGAAATAGCTGACCGATATGGAATTTTATTGATTGATGATGAAGTTATGAGCGGTTTTGGTCGCACAGGTAAATGGTTTGGAATTGATCATCACGGAGTTACGCCTGATATTATGTGTGTCGCAAAAGGATTAACTTCGGGTTATGCTCCTCTTGGCGGAATGATTGTAAAAGAAGAAATTGCTGCTCGATATAATGATATTCAACTTCCATTAGGTTTAACTTATTCTGCACATTCACTTGGTTGCGCTGCTGCTTTGGCATGTATCGAAGTTTACGAAGAAGAAAAATTAGTTGAAAATGCTGCTTTAATGGGTAAGTATATCGAAGAAAAAGTTCAAAAGCTGGCAGAAAAACATCCTTCAATTGGCGATTTCCGTAATACAGGATTACTTGGCGCTATTGAATTAGTGAAGAATCGCGAAACCAAAGAACCTTTGACACCTTGGAATGCTGCTGCAAAAGACATGGAACCTACAAACAGAATGGCTGCAAAACTTCGCGAATTAGGACTTTTTACTTTCGTTCGATGGAATTGGATATTTATTGCACCTCCATTAATTATAAACAAAAGTCAAATTGATGAAGGACTGGATATTATCGAAAAAGCTATTGAAATTGCTGATGAATATTATCACAATTAATAATTAACAATTAAAAATTAAAAATTGAGAAAATGTCAATACTTATAAAAAACGGAAGAATAATTACAGCTACTGATGATTATGTGGCTGATATCTTTATTGAAGGTGAAACAATCTCAGCTATAGGCAAAAATTTGAATATAAAAGCTGAAACCACTATTGATGCTTCGGGAAAAATAATAATTCCGGGAGGAATAGATCCACATGTTCATTTAGAAATGCCTTTTATGGGTGCTTTTTCAAGCGATAATTACGAAACCGGAACACTTGCTGCTCTCCATGGAGGAACTACAACTGTTATCGATTTTGTAATTCAGAAGCAGGGACATTCACTTTTTGAGGCACTCAAAGAATGGCAAGGTCGCGCAAACGGCAATGTTTATGGCGATTATGCTTTTCACATGGCTGTTACCGATTTTAATCCTCAAACTCAAAGCGAAATAAAAGATTTAATAGAAAAAGAAGGCATTACATCTTTTAAAGCTTTTATGGCTTATAAAGGTGCTTTGATGATTGACGACGGACAAATGGTTGGATTGATGGAAGAAATTAAAAAATATGGCGGAATAATTTCTGCTCATGCTACAAATGGAGATATTATTGATTATTTGGTTGCCAAAAATAAGGCAGCAGGCAATCTTTCGCCACTTTATCATTATTTATCGCAACCTGAAATAACTGAAACAGAGGCTTCAGGGCGATTTATTGATATGGCACATCAAACAAATTCAAATTCATATATTGTTCATCTTACCTGCGAAGGAGCTCTTAACAAAGTAAAAGATGCGCAAAAACGAAATCAGAAAGTATTTGTCGAAACTTGTACTCAATATCTTGTTCTTGATGCTTCAGTTTATAATCGAGGTTTTGAAAGTGCAAAATGGGTCATGAGTCCGCCAATTCGTGAGAAAAAAGATCAAGATGCTTTGTGGGCAGGTATAAATCAAGGAATTATACAAACTGTTGCTACCGATCACTGTCCGTTTCTGTGGGATGATAAGTTAAAAGGCAAAGATGATTTTACTAAAATCCCAAATGGTGCACCCGGCATCGAACATCGAGTAGAATTACTTTATTCCGAAGGCGTTAATAAAGGAAAAATAAGTCTGAATAAAATGGTCGATATTTCTTCAACCGCATCAGCCAAAATATTTGGAATGTTTCCCAAAAAAGGAACAATTGCTGTTGGAAGCGATGCAGATATTGTCATTTTCGATCCAAAAAAGAAACATACAATTTCAGCCTCAACTCACCATCATCATTGCGATTATTCCGCTTACGAAGGATTGGAAGTTACAGGAAAGTCAGAAACTGTGATTTTAAGAGGAAAAGTTGCAATAGATAATGGCGAAGTGAAAATTAAAAAAGGTTATGGAGAATTTATAAAAAGATCAAAGACGACCAATGTATTATAAAAGTAGGTATCTAAAAAGGTGTAATAAATCATTTTATAAGCTTTGTGGTCCTTTGTGGCTCTTTGTGATTCTTTGTGGTTCAGCTTTTTTTTACCACAAAGTCGCACTAAGGATACACTAAGTTACACAAAGGCCTTTTTAGACTCCATCTAACTAGAAAATGTAAATCATTATAAAATAACAAAATAGAAAAAATATGTCACGTAAAGTTAAATCAGGTTTGATTCAGATGTCTGTTCCGATTTCGGAAGGCGAAGGCACGATTGCGCAAATAAAAGAGGCAATGATTCAAAAGCATATTCCATATATCGAAAATGCTGGTAAACAAGGCGTTCAAATACTTTGTTTGCAAGAAATTTTTAATGGCCCGTATTTTTGTCCCGGTCAAAATAGCGATTGGTATAAAGCTGCCGAGCCGATACCGGGTCCAACAACTGAAATAATGCAAGGCTTGGCAAAAAAACACAATATGGTTATTGTTGTCCCAATTTATGAGTTAGATATGCCTGGAGTTTACTATAATACAGCAGTTGTTATTGATGCAGATGGTACTATTTTAGGTAAATACAGAAAAAATCATATTCCACATGTTGCACCCGGATTTTACGAAAAATACTTTTTCAAACCGGGAAATATGGGTTATCCTGTTTTTCAAACAAAATATGCAAAAGTTGGTGTTTATATTTGTTACGACCGTCATTTTCCAGAAGGAGCAAGAGAATTAGGATTGAACGGTGCTGAAATTGTTTACAATCCATCTGCTACTGTTGCAGGACTTTCGCAATATTTATGGAAGTTAGAACAACCTGCACACGCAGCCGCAAATGGATATTTTATGGGTTGCATCAACAGAGTAGGTGTTGAAAAGCCTTGGAATATTGGTAAATTTTACGGCTCATCATATTTTGTTGATCCACGCGGTCAAATCTTTTCTCAGGCATCAGAGGATAATGATGAACTCTTAGTAGCTGATTTTGATTTAGATATGATTGAAGAAGTACGATCGGTTTGGCAATTTTATCGCGACAGACGACCTGAGACTTATAGGAAAACGGTTGAGTACTAGATAAGAATTATCAGTTTGTAGATTTGTTGAAGGAATTGGTTGATAGGTTGATAGTGGAAATACAATAAAATTTGAAAATATGAAATACGCATTTGAAAATTTGGAAGTATGGCAAAAATCAAGAAAGCTTGTTAAAAATATTTATCAATTAACTAGTCCTTTTCCAAAAGAAGAAAAATATGGATTGACAAGTCAAATCAGACGAGCAATTATTTCTGTTAGTAGTAATATTGCTGAAGGTAGCACTCGATGGAGTCGTAAAGATCAAGCGAGATTTTATGAAATATCCTTTGGTAGTTTAATTGAGGTTTTGAACCAAACAATATTATCTAACGACCTGGGTTTTATAGAAGATGATTCTTTAAAAAATATTAGGATTGAAATTGATTCGATTGGACGAATGTTAAATTCTCTTTATAAATCAACCAAACAACCCATCAACCAAAAACCCATCAACCAAAAAGACAATTTTTGAATAATTACATAAGTTTGAATGCCAAATCACACTTATGGCTAAATCGAAAAAACCTAAATAAATCATGGATATAGAGAAAAATTTTACGCAAATAAAACCACTGATGAATAGCTCGGAGGCGTATTACGAAAGTTCGCGTTGTTTGTTTTGTTACGATGCACCTTGTACTATTGCTTGTCCTACAGCTATAGATATACCGTTATTTATCAGGCAAATAAATAGCGGAAATATTGTGGGCGCTGCCAAAACAATTTATCAGTCCAATTATTTAGGAAATACTTGCGGAAAAGTTTGTCCCACAGAAGTTCTTTGTGAAGGATCTTGTGTTTTTATCAAATTAAATATTCCGGCAATTGATATTGGTAGATTGCAAAATTATGCTACCAACAATGCAATTTTAACAAAACTAAATTTGATAGAAATTCCCAATTCAAGAGGAAAATCAATTGCAATTATTGGCGCCGGACCGGCAGGAATTTCTTGTGCTTGTCAATTAAGATCAGAAGGATACAAAGTAGATATTTTTGAGGCAAGGAATAATCCATCGGGTTTGGCTTTGCATGGTGTTGCTCCTTATAAAATAACCAATAACGAAGCACTAATGGAAGTTGAATTTTTGAGAGAACAATTTGGCTTTAATGTTTTTTATAATCAACGCATTGAAAATAAAGAAGATCTGGAGAATTTAGATGCTAATTATGATGCAATTTTTCTTGGTATTGGATTAGGAGGTTCTACAGAAATAAAAATCAGAGGTGAGAATAAAACAAATTGTATTGGTGCAACCGAATTTATTGAGCAGATAAAAACAGAACCAATTATAAAACCTTTTGCCAAAAAAGTAATTGTACTTGGAGGCGGCAATACTGCAATGGATGTTGCGACAGAATCCTCAAAACTTGGAGCCGAAAAAGTTGTATTGGCTTATCGCAGAACTAAAAGCGAAATGAAGGCTTATTATTTTGAATATGACTTGACAAAAGAATCAGGTGTTGAAAGCGTTTTTAATGTTGCTCCTATCGAAATTGTTGGTAAAACTAAAGTAGAAGGCGTGAAATTTATTAGAACGGAAACTATTGATGGAAAGTTAGAATATATTTCCGGCAGCGAATTTGTAATAGATTGTGATTTAGTAATTAAAGCAACAGGTCAGGTTAAACAAACTTCGATGCTAACTAATATTTCCGGACTTAAAATTGATAAATCCGGACGGATTTCTGTAAATATATCTAGTGGCCAAACATCTAACCCTAAGTATTTTGCAGGAGGTGACGCAGTGAATGGTGGTGCAGAAGTTGTAAATGCAGTATCCGATGGAAAAATTGCAGGAAAAGGAATACATGAGTTTTTAGGTAGTTAATTGACAATGGAGAAATGAGAAATGAGAAATGAGAAATGAGAAATGAAATTTTTCAACTTCTAACTTCTCAATATTTCCTCAAATAAATAAGTATATATTCAAACAAAATATTCTATGGCTAATCTAAATATAAATTTTGCAGGCATTAAATCACCAAATCCATTTTGGTTAGCTTCCGGTCCACCTACAAATTCCGGATATCAAATTATGAAAGCATTTGACCAAGGTTGGGGCGGTGCTGTTTGGAAAACGCTTGGAGTTCCTGTTGTTAATGTGTCGAGCCGTTATGGAGCAATTAATCATCGTGGAAACAGGATGGTTGGTTTAAATAATATCGAACTTATAACTGATCGAAGATTAAGCGATAATCTACGAGAAATGGAAGAAGTTAAAAAGCATTTTCCAAATCATGCCGTAATTGCTTCTTTGATGGTTCAAAGCAAAAAAGAATGGCATCAAATTGTAAAAGATGTTCAAAATGCCGGAGCCGATGGAATTGAATTAAATTTTGGCTGTCCTCATGGAATGTGCGAAAGAGGAATGGGTTCTGCAGTTGGACAAGAACCTGAAATTTTAGAGTTACTTACTGGTTGGGTAATGGAAGTTGCAAAAGTGCCTGTAATTGTGAAACTTACACCCAATATTTCAGATATTACTGAACCTGCTCAAGCTGCTAATCGTGCCGGAGCAAATGCAATAGCATTAATCAATACTATTCAAAGTTTGGTTGGTGTTGATATTGATAAATTTGTTACTTATCCGGTTGTTGAAAATCACAGCACAAATGGAGGATATTGTGGGCCTGCCGTTAAACCTATTGCACTTAATATGGTGAAAAATTGCGCTCAGCATCCTTTGGTTCAATTACCTATCTCAGGAATTGGAGGAATAGAAAACTGGCGCGATGCTGTTGAGTTTATTTTATTAGGCTCATCTTCAGTACAAATTTGCACAGCTGTAATGCACTATGGTTTTGGAATAATTCGTGATTTAACTGCCGGACTTGAGCAATATATGGATTCGCATGGATTTGCAACTATCGATCAATTTGTTGGCAAAGCACTTCCA
>CAZTST010000073.1:13863-15153 GCA_964616585.1 uncultured Draconibacterium sp. | reverse complement strand
AAGTCAATTCAATGTTTTCAATATCTATCATAATACTTAATGATTCCGTTAATCTTTGGTTAGTACTTTTACTATGTTCAGTAGTTAAATATTAATACTGTTTTTCAGCGTGCAATTTACAAATAATACTCTCTCCTAGTAGCGAAAGAAGAATTTCCGGAGCCATAAAATCCTAAAGTAATTATATTAGCAGCCTCTTTTTACTCAATAATTCTTATTATTCTTCCGAACCATCAAGAATATTGTATTTCGCTTTCCGCTCATTCCATCTTTCACGGGCAAATTGCTGCATATCTGTTACTTTATCTCTCTCATCTACAATCTCTAAACCCAATAAAGTTTCAATTATGTCTTCCATAGTTACAATTCCGTCCATTCCGCCATACTCATCAACAACAAGAGCAATATGTTCTTTTTTCTTGAGTAAAATTTCCCAAAGGCTAAAAAGCGTTTGAAATTCGTGAACCACAACAATTTCCCTACGAATATCTTTAAGGCATAAATTACTTGCATCTTCCGCTAGTTTTTCAAATACGGTTTGGCGAAAAACATAACCGCTTATATTTTCCAGACTATTGGAATAGACAGGAATGCGCGAATAATGAAGAAACTCTTTTTTTGCAAGAAATTCTTCTAAGGACATATTTTCATCGGCAAGAGTAACAACAACTCTGGGAGTCATAATTTCGGTAACCTTTACCCTTTTAAGTCGAATTAAATTTTGAATGATTTTATTTTCTTTTTCTTCAAAAGTGCCTTCATCGGTTCCGATATTAGCCATTGCCGATAATTCTTCTCTGCTAACGGAAAGTTCTTTTAAACTACCTGAAAATAGCCTTGTAATATAACCTGAAAGTATTACCAATGGATAAGTAATAATCACCATTGCATTGATTATTTTTCCTGAAATCAAAGCCAATCTTCTCCAATATCTGGCACCAATGGTTTTAGGAATTATTTCAGAAAGAATCAGTATCAAAAGAGTAAGAATGGCGGAAATAATACCGAAATATGCATCTCCGAATATCTTTGTTGCTTCTGCCCCAACTCCGGCAGCTCCAATTGTATGAGCAACGGTATTTAAGGATAGTATTGCGGATAAAGGTTTGTCAATATTGTTCTTTAATCTAATAAATACTGTTGCTGATTTATTCCCGCTTTCTTTTTTAACATTTAGAAAAGACATTGGTGTGGAAAGTAAAACCGATTCCATTACTGAACACAGAAACGAAATAATTAAGGCGAGAAATAAATAAAATAGTAAAAGAAACATTAATTTATATTGATTTA
>CAZTST010000073.1:0-13853 GCA_964616585.1 uncultured Draconibacterium sp. | reverse complement strand
TGATTTAAAATTTTCTCAAAGATAATGAAGTTAGAGCTTTAATGCTGGAATTCAATGCTTGGTTTTCTATAAATACCCCAGATAATCTGCCAAAAAAGTTAGTCCTAAAGTCAAAAGAAAAGCAATAGCAGGCGCAATAATCCACATTGCAAAAAACTGTCTCACTTGGGTTTTTTTGAAAATATTTTTTGCTCCAAGTTTTGCTACCCCTACACCTAATACTGCGGCAACATTTAGTTGAACCAAGGAAGTTGGAATCCCTTTTGAAATGGAAGCATAGAGCATTAAACTTGCTGAAACAAAGGCAATTATAACAGCTTCAAATTTTCCGAACAGAATGATTTCTTTACCTGTATTCTTTACAATTTTATGACCGAAAATAGAACTTCCGATTGCAAAATTCGGTGCTATAATCAAGGTGGATAATATCATTATCAGTATAAAATTATTATTTCCCGATAAATTCAATTCATTGGCGGTCATTGAGGCAATCGGTCCTGCTGCATTAGCTACATTATTTGCACCGATAGAGAAAGCTACGTATAAAGACATAACTAAAATAAGTCCGTTCCAAACCGGTTTCATATTTACATTCTGAGATCTCGACATTGTATAACCCTTTTTTCGCATTGGGCGATAAATGTATTTCCCAAATAGATAACTGATTACAAAAGAGATAATTGGCAATATAAACCAAGCAGGAACTATTTCAAGGAAAACTTTCTCAGCATTGAACTGACCATAATAACAGGCTGCGGCAGATATTGCCATAACGCTTGATTGGCTTGTTGATTGTGGTATTCCGAATAAATTGGCAACTAATAAAGAAATGGCAATGGAAAATAGGATGATAGAAACCAAAGTAAAGTTCATTAACGCAGGGTTAAGCAAATCTTTTCCCATTGTTGTTGCGGTGCCTTTACCTGCCAGGATTGCTCCAAGAAATACCATAATTCCAAATAAACCTGGAATCAAACTTTTTTTAACAACATTAGCACCGTAGGCAGCTGAAAAAGCAGGCCCTGTTCCGCTACCGCCCATTGTTATTGCTAGAAACATAGCAATTATAAAAGGAATTAAAAGGTGACTGAATAAGGGTGAGATCATCGTTAAGAGTATATCTATTCTAGTTTAAAAATGTCTTCAAATTTAGTAAATATTCAAATTGCTAGCATATAAAAAACGAGGCTGAAGTATAATATACTCGCTGCTTTTTTGATATCTATAAAACAAGAAACAGCCTCAATGCATATTGCTAACGTATAGGTCTTTAACCCAAATTCTAATTTGAAAGCTATTTTTTTAATAGCCTCAATTTTGAAAAGATGTATTGATTTCAATTTGATTTTATTTTGCCACATTTTTATTTTGATCGCCCAAGCAAAACTTCTTCAATATCTTCAAACTTAAATCCCTTTGCTTTGAGTAAAATCAGGTAATGATAAAGTAAATCAGCCGCTTCGTTTTTGAATAAATCATCGTTATTGTCTTTGGCTTCAATAATTAATTCAACGGCTTCTTCCCCCACTTTTTGGGCTACTTTATTGATTCCTTTTTGAAAGAGTCTGCTTGTGTATGAGTTCTCCGTTTTATTATCAATTCGATCATTGATTGTTTTTTCTAATTGATAGACAAATCCTTTTGCTGTTTCTTCTTTAAAACAGGATGTAGTTCCTGTGTGACAGGTTGGACCAATTGCGTCTGCTTTTATCAGAATGGTGTCCTGATCGCAATCAATTTGAATATCTTTTACGAATAGGAAATTCCCTGAGCTTTCGCCTTTGGTCCAGAGCCTGTTTTTACTGCGACTAAAGAAAGTTACTTTCCCTAATTTCATTGTTTTTTCATAGGCTTCTTCGTTCATATAGCCCAACATAAGAATCTGTAATGTTTTGTAGTTCTGAATGATGACGGGAACTAAACCGTCTCCTTTTTTGAAATCTATTTGCATCTGATTGAAATTTTCTCGTTTAATAAATAGCGTTTTAATTCCGGAATGGGTATTTCGGCATAATGAAAAATACTCGCCGCCAAACCTGCGCTTGCATCTGTGTTTTCAAAGAGCTCCTTAAAATGATGTTTTGTTCCGGCTCCGCCTGATGCGATAACCGGTATGTTAACCAATTGGCTAATTTCTTTGGTTATATCGAGAGCAAAGCCCGATTTTGTGCCATCGTTGTTCATTGAGGTGAGTAAGATTTCTCCTGCACCCAAATTTTCTACCTGTTTGGCCCAATCGGTCGTTTTTAAATCTGTTGGTGTTCTTCCTCCATTTACAAAGACTTTCCATTCTCCGTTTTCGAACTTCGTGTCTATGGCCACTACCACGCATTGGTTCCCAAAACGATTTGCGATTTCGGCAATAAGTTCAGGGTTTTTTACTGCCGAAGAATTTACGCTTACTTTATCGGCTCCGGCCTGGATGATGTTCGACACATCTTCGATGGAATTAATGCCACCCCCAACCGTAAACGGGATATTGATTTCCCGACTGATCTTTTTTACGAGCTCAATCAAGGTTTTCCTGTTTTCGATGGTTGCAGTGATGTCTAAAAATACCAATTCATCGGCACCTTGTTCCACATATCTTTTAGCAAGTTCTACAGGGTCTCCGGCATCTTTTATCTCAATAAAATTGATGCCTTTAACAGTTCGTCCATCCTGGATATCCAAACAGGGAATGATTCTTTTCTTTAGCATAATTTTCGGAGTTCGTTTAATGTAATTTTCCCTTCGTAAATGGCTTTGCCGATGATAGCTCCTTCGCATCCCATCTTTTGGAGCAATTCTAAATCGTCCATAGATGAAACTCCACCGCTGGCAATTAAGTTTATTTCGGAATTGGATATGATTTCAGCGTAAAGCTCATTGGATGTACCTTGTAGCATTCCGTCTTTAGAAATGTCGGTGCAGATGGCATATTTAATTCCTTTTTGCTCGTAGTTGAGGATAAAATCCAATACATCGATTTTGGAACTTTTTTGCCAACCATTGGTTGCGATTTTTCGGTTTTGATAATCGGCTCCCAAAATGATTTTATCACTTCCATAGCTTTCAAGCCAGGAAAGAAATAATTCGGGATTATTGGCAGCAATGCTTCCTCCGGTTATTTGCTTTGCCCCACTTTCAAAAGCAATTTTCAAATCTTCATCCGATTTTAAACCACCACCAAAATCAATTTTCAGCGATGTTTTTGAAGCGATCGATTCCAGGATCTTATAGTTAACGATATGTTTGGATTTAGCACCATCCAGGTCTACTAAATGAAGGAATCGAATGCCACTATCTTCAAAGGCTTTAGCCACTTCAAGCGGATTTTCATTGTATATCTTCATTGTGTTATAATCGCCTTTGGCAAGCCTGACGCATTTACCGTCGATGATATCTATTGCTGGTATTATTCTCATAAAGCCAAAAAGTTTTTTAGAATTTGCTCTCCAATATCAGCAGATTTTTCAGGATGAAACTGGGTAGCGTAAAAATTGTCCTTTTGCATAGCTGCGCTAAAAGGCTGAATATAGTTGCATTTCGCAATGCATTGTGAATTGATCTCGGCGTAATAACTGTGTACAAAATACACATCACTGTTGGGTTGAATTCCTTCAAAAAGAATCCCTTTTGTATCCGTTAAATTGTTCCATCCCATGTGAGGAACTTTTTCTGTTTTAGGAAATTCCTTTACGGTGCTATTGAAAATTCCCAGGCATTTGGTATTTCCTTCTTCGCTATACTCGCACATAAGCTGCAAGCCCAAACAAATTCCTAGAAAAGGTTTTTTTATTGAAAGAATGACCTGGTCTAAGTTTTTCTCCCTTAAATAATTCATTGCCGAGCTTGCTTCGCCAACACCTGGAAAGATGACCTTGTCGGCGTTTAGAATTTCGTTTTTATCGTCGGTAAGAATGCTTTCGTATCCCAAACGATTCAAGGCATTCTGTACCGAAGCAATATTGCCTGCATTGTATTTTATTATTGCGATCATAAACTTCCTTTTGTGCTTGGAATGCTGTAATCATTCGTTTTGGTGATGGCCATTTTTATGGCTTTGGCAAAGGCTTTAAAAATGGCTTCTATTTTATGATGTTCGTTTTCTCCTTCCGCTTTTATGTTTAGGTTGCATTGAGCTGCATCGCTGAACGATTTGAAAAAGTGCATAAACATTTCGGTGGGCATTTCGCCTATTTTTTCGCGATTGAATTTTGTATCCCAAACCAACCAGGGTCTTCCTCCAAAATCGATGGCTACCTGTGCGAGGCAATCGTCCATTGGCAAAAGAAAGCCATAGCGTTCGATGCCTTTTTTGCTGCTAAGAGCTTCTGTAAATGCTTTTCCAAGACTAAGTGCTACATCTTCAATAGTATGATGCTCGTCAATACATAAATCGCCTTTCACTTCAATATCCAGATCCATATTTCCGTGTTTTGCAATCTGCTCCAGCATGTGGTCGAAGAAACCCAAACCGGTTGAAATGGCACTTTGTCCGGAGCCATCCAAATTTAAAGCGATGCGAATATCCGTTTCTTTGGTTTTGCGAATCACCCTGGATACTCTTGGTTTATCTTTTAGGTATCGATAAATTACTTCCCAGTTAATAGTACTTAATGATGCTTCGGGATATTTTTCCTCTCCTAAATAAATTCCTTTACATCCCAGGTTTTTTGCCAGTTCCATATCCGTTTGCCGATCACCAATTACATAGGAATTTGCTAAATCGTAGTCACCATAAATGTATTTGTTTAACATTCCGGTTCCGGGTTTTCTATTTAGTGATTTCTCTTCTGGAAGACTTTTGTCGATAAGAATATCTGAAAATAAAACCCCTTCATTTTTAAAAGCTTGAATTATTTTGTTTTGGGCAGGCCAAAAGTCTTCTTCAGGGAATGATGCATTACCAAGTCCATCCTGATTGGTAACCATGACCAATTCAAAATCCAGTTCTCTGGCAATTTTAGCCAGCGATTGAAAAACTCCCGGATAAAATTCAAGCTTTTCCAGACTGTCCAGTTGAAAATCAACAGGAGGTTCCAGAACCAGGGTGCCATCGCGATCGATAAATAGTATGTTCTTCATAAACTTATATTTTGCAGTGCTTTTAGGAGTTGTGCATTTTCAGTCGGTGTTCCCACCGAAATGCGGATACAATCCTGAATAATATTTGTACGGTTTCTGATAATGATTTTTTGATCAACTAATTTCCGGTATATTTTATTTGCATCTGTAACTTCAAGCAAGAGGAAATTGGCATCCGAAGGATAGATTTTTGTCACCAATTCGGATTGGTTCAATGCAATAACTAGTTTTTCTTTTTCCGATAAAATGATTTCTTTGTTCTTTTGGAATTCGGCCTTATTCTCTAGAGCCTTGATGGCCGCCTTTTGGTTTAGTTCACTCACATTGTATGGCGGTTTTATTTTGCTGAATAGCTGAATGATTTCCTCACTCCCATAAGCCGTCCCGATGCGAGCAGCTGCCAGTCCCCAGGCTTTGCTCATGGTTTGACTTACAATAAGATTTGGATATTTTTTGATTGATGAAATCCATGATGGGGATGGAGCAAAATCAATATAAGCTTCATCGATAAAGACGATGCCTTTAAAATTTTCGAGTAAAAAAATAATATCCGCTCTGTTTATAAGGTTTCCTGTTGGGTTATTGGGCGAAGCAATAAAAATCAGTTTTAAATTACTATTGGTCAGAATACTTTTAACTCCAAGTAAATCAATTTGAAATTCTTCGTTCAAAGGAATTTGAATAAGATTGATGGCATTGATAGCCGCTGATACCTCGTACATTCCATAAGTTGGAGAGAATGTCAATGCTTTATCTATTCCGGGGGTGCAAAAAATACGAAAAGTCAAATCGATTACTTCATCGCTTCCGTTGCCGATAAAGATGTTTTCGGTAGAAATGCTTTTTAAACCTGAAAGTTTTTGTTTCAACTCCTTCTGATGAGGGTCGGGATAGCGATTGAGTTCTCCATAAGGATTTTCGTTTGCATCCAGGAAAATTCCTTCCTTGCCACTAAATTCGTCCCTGGCGCTTGAATAGGGTTTCAACGACAGGATATTGGGTCTGACGATTTCTTTTAAATTAAACATTTGCTATTGTTTTTAATCGGATACTGACTGCGTTTTTGTGGGCTTGCAGTCCTTCAGCGTCTGCCATTATTTCAATAGCAGGGCCAATGTTTTTAATTCCCTCTTCACTTAATTTTTGGAAACTAATTTTCTTTACAAAACTATCGAGCGAAACACCGCTATAGCTTTTTGCATAGCCATTGGTGGGTAAAGTGTGATTGGTTCCGCTGGCATAGTCCCCGGCACTTTCGCAGCTGTAGTTCCCCAAGAAAACGGAACCGGCATTGATCACTTTCTCGGCATAATCCATAGCATTGACTGTTGCAAGAATGAGGTGTTCCGGTGCGTATTCGTTGCTAAAATCAATGCATTCATCAAGGGTCTCGAATAAAATGAAACGACTATTCTTTAGGGCCTTTTCTACTATTTCTTTCCTTGGAAGTAATTCAATCTGAATCTTTATTTCTTCAATTGTCTTTTTGATAATTGATTCATTATCTGATAAAAGAAGTACCTGACTATCTGCGCCGTGCTCTGCCTGAGAAAGTAAATCTGCCGTTAGAAAAGAGGGATTGCCGGTTTCATCGGCAATAATGAGAACCTCGCTGGGGCCTGCGGGCATATCAATTGCAATTCCATCTTGCTGTACTAATTCCTTGGCTTTGGTTACAAACTGATTGCCGGGACCGAAAATTTTATAGACTTTCGGAATGCTTTCCGTTCCATAAGCCATTGCGGCGATGGCTTGGGCTCCGCCAACTTTAAAAATTTTGCTGATACCAATAGATTTAGCGGTGTAGAGAATTGCCGGATTTATTTTCCCTTGCTTGTCGGAAGGAGTACAAACAATAATCTCTTTACATCCGGCTAATTTTGCGGGAATTCCCAACATCAATAAGGTTGAAAATAGGGGAGCCGAACCTCCGGGAATATAGAGTCCGACTTTTTCAATGCCGATGCTTTTTTGCCAACAAAGCACTCCCTTGCTGGTTTCGATGGGTTTTGGACTAACTTGTTGAGCTTTGTGAAATTTTTCAATGTTCGTTTTGGCCAGTTCGATGGCTGCTTTTAATTCATTAGGAACCAAAGCTGCAGCCGCATTTGTTTCATCTGCGCTCACCAAGATTTGATCGATTTTTACGCCATCAAATTCTTCTGTATAGCGATACAATGCCTGGTCTTTGTTCGATTTTACTTTTCTTAAAACCGTTTTAACAAGATTTTCTAATTCTTGTTTTTCAATAACCGGCCGCCTGGCCAATTCCGGCCAATCACTGGCTTGAGGATATTCTGTTATTTTCATTAGAGAACTATTTTATCAATGGGGATTATTAAAATGCCTTCTGCTCCGGCCGCTTTTAACTCATCGATTACATTCCAGAATTTATCTTCTTCGATAACAGAATGCAGAGAGCTCCAGCCTTTTTCGGCCAATGGCAATACGGTCGGGCTTTTTAGTCCCGGAAGTATGGCGCATACGTTGTCTATTTTTGAATTGGGAACATTCAATAAAACGTATTTTCTATTTTTGGCTCTTAATACGGCTCGGAAACGAAATAGCAATCGCTCCAGAATTTCTTCTTTCGCGGGGCTTAGCTTTAAAGATTTTGCAAGAACGGCTTCCGATTTTAAAATGATTTCCGTTTCGCGTAAGCCATTTTTAAATAGCGTACTCCCGGAACTTACAATATCGCAAATGCCATCGGCTAAACCAATGTTTGGTGCAATCTCGACAGATCCAGAGATGACGTGAATCTCTGCATTGATTTTATTTTTCTCTAAAAAGGATTTTAGAGTGAAGGGGTAGGAGGTAGCTATTTTTTTTCCTTCGAAATAGGAAAGCTCATTCGTTTTAATCCTCTTTGGTACAGCCAGAGATACGCGGCATTTTGAGAATCCAAGTTTTTCGATGGCTTCTACATTTTTTTGTTTTTCGATGAGAATATTTTCTCCAATGATGGCAATATCAACAACGCCATCTTCCAGGTATTGAGGGATATCGGAATTTCTCAAATAAAAGATTTCTAATGGGAAATTTCCAACAGTAACTTTTAATTGATCTTTTCCGTTTTCAATAGCAATGCCGCTGTCTTTTAATAGCTTAAGCGAGTCGTCGTGTAATCTTCCGCTTTTTTGAATGGCAATTTTTAGTCTACTCATAGTTTAATTTTGTTAAAGTCTGAGCAAACTAATCGGATTAAAAAGAAAAAACCCCATCTGATTTACTCAGACGGGGTTTCAAGATATTATTTAATTATAACATACCATTACCAATTCGCCTGAGGGCAAAGATGATGATGGTGATGATGTAATTGTATAAAATTCATTCTCTAATTATTGAACGGCAAATATAGAAAGATTTTTTAGTTAGGTCGTTTTTTTTAACTATCATTTTTTTTCAACGGAAGATTAATTATCGGGCCTGACCCTGACATCAAGCTTGCTATTAATTTGGTTTTCGGAAATTGCTCTAATATAATTTTTAGAAAAACGGTAATTGGAATAGACATGATTAATCCGGGCACTCCCCAAATATAGCCCCAAAGCATCAACATTATTAATACCGTTACTATATTAATAGAAAATGATTTCCCCAAAAAGATGGGCTCTAAAATCCCCCCCATTAAAACTTGTACACCTATAAGTATTAGAATAAAAATGAGAAGAGTCCCGCTCGGATCGAGCTCTACAAAGGCAAATAATGACAAACTAACTACTGAAATAATAGATCCAACCATTTGAACAAAATTGATGGCAAAAGCAAAAAGTCCCCAGAAAATTGGAAAACTCACATCAAAAAAGAAGCAAACAAGCCCAAAACCAATACCTGTAAAAGCACTAATTATGAATTTTACTTTTACGAATTTAATAATGTCCCCTTCAATCTTCATAAAAGTTTTAATAGAAGAATGTTTCTGCTTTAATATTGTACTATTCAATATCTTCTGAAAATTAATTGATTCTGCAAGTAAGAGGATAACAAAAAAGGCGGTCATTAAAGTCATTGTCAAGGTATCGCTAATAAAACCGAGGGTTGAACCAATATTTTTGAGGGCATTGTTATCCTGAAAAAAATGAATCAAAACATTCTCACCTGCCATGCGTTGAATTCCAAAAAAGGCTTCAACAGTAACTATTAAGCCAGTTAGCTTGGTTTCTGCTTTTTCAATAAAAGCTCCATCAGCAGATAGTATTTCAATTATTGAAAGCTTAATTAATAGGCTCCCTAAGAATAGAGTGCTGGCAATAATCAGAATGACTATAAAAACATTTATGGGTCTGGGAGAGTTCTTTTTATTTAACCATCGCATTAATGGCAAGAACAATAAAGCAATAAACATAGCAAAAGCTATTGGTACAAATATGAAGGATAAAATTTTTATCAAATAAAAAATTAGAGGTATTACTATTACCAATAATAACATATTTGTTGTTTTTAAGTCTTTCATAAGGTGATTGAAGCTTGTTTAATAGAAGACTCAAAATTACTATAATATTTGTTTTATTTTATCTAATTGGTAGCCAAAAGTGAATTAACAAGAATATTTCTTTGTGAACCTCTGAGATTTCTTTGTGTGCTTATGTGGAATAACTATAACACAAAGGTTCTCTAAGAAGCACAGCCAAAGGCATCCCTTTGGGAAAAGTGACACTAAGAGAATATAGTTTTATTCAGATGCAATTTATCGTTAATAATTGGTGGAAAATTTAGTTCCAATCAATCTGATAACCGAAGTTTTGCCTTTGTGATATTCGCCTTCGTTTAAAATGACCACTTCTTCCCAAATTTTTACTCTAGAAAGTCCATTAAAGTCTGCGCGCAATTCTTCTTCTGAAAATAACAGTTCAATACTTCTGGGCCCGCCGGTCGTATTATTAATCTGGTTTTTAGAAAAGCCATCGATTAGAAGAGTCCCACCTGGTTTTAAAAATTTCAACAATTTGATATGATTGTTATGTCGATTTTGCATATGTGCAAATATCAATACAATAAGATCGAAAGAATTTTCTTCAAGCTCAATATCTTCAAAAGAATTTATGTGGTAGGCAATCTCTACATTATTTGCTAAAGCTAATTTTTCTGCTTTCTTTCTTGCCTCCGAGCTGCTATCGAAAGCGGTTACATCCCAGCCATTTTTTGCCGCAAATACGGCATTTCGGCCTTCCCCTTCAGCAGGAAATAAAGCTTTTCCGGGCTTTAGCAAGAAAAGTTGCTCTTTATAAAAAGTATTGGGTTCTATTCCGTAGGCATATGCTTCTTCAGCATAGCGTTTGTTCCACATTTCAATCATCGAATTATTCTTTACAGGGATAAATATTTACAGGCAGCAAAAATAATGTAAAATAGTATTGTGTAGATAGCGAAGTGATGTTAAAAAATTGTAAACCAATCCAATAAGAACATTATTCAAAATGATATAAGAAAACCAAAAGACCTTCAAGTGCTGGTTTTTTATTTCCTTCAATCTCCAGCCTAACTTTAATCTCGGCCTTAGTAATGCCTCTTAAATTCACTAAAGAATGAACACCTGCTCTGATGCGGACGTTGTCGTTCACCAATACCGCTTGGTTAAATTTTAGCTTTTCGATGCCATAATTCACAAGCATTTTTATATTTTTCACCTCAATAATTTGATTCCACAAATGGGGGAGAATGGAAAGGCTTAAATAACCATGTGCAATTGTGGTTTTATAAGGACTATCAGTCTTAGCTTTTTCAGGATCGGTATGTATCCACTGATGATCTAGGGTTGCATCTGCAAAAAGATTGATTTGATCTTGAGTTATGGTATGATAGTTAGAAGCACCAATTTCTTTTCCAATATACTGTTCAAATTCTGAATAACTGTAAATGATTAATTTTTCCATATGTTTTCCTTCAAGGGCGCGAAATTAATATCTTTTTTCGACTTGTACGCTAAAAAAGTCTAGAAAAATTACATATAAATTCCAATAAATACAGATTGCTTCAATAATACTGAACCACTATAAATGAAGAACTCTGTAATTGCAGGAATTGCAATTAACAGAGTCTTCAAAAAATCCATCAATCCTTATGCCTTATAAAAATAAACATTAAACAGTTCGTCGTTTTCTTTCACTACCCAATGTTCAATCTGTAGGCTCGAGGCTTTGTCAATTAAAGGCGCCGGTATAAAAGACGATACCAATTTGTATATAGCATGATTATTCATTTGATTTAAGTCAGAAATTACTTGGTTAACCGGATGCTCGCCAGCGGCAAGCATTTCGCGCACATCAAATTCTTGTGCAATAATTTTTTCATCAAACCAGGCAGGTTTAGAACTTGAGTAGGGATTATCATTTGCGATGGAAATTAAATCTTGTCCCACTTCTTTACGAAGTAGATTAATTAAATCACCGACATCGATATTACCAATTTTTGCTGCTTGTTGAAGTGATGCAATTTTAGCAACCGTTTTTCTTAAAATCGGGTTTTTAAGTTTTTCGAAAGCCGGAACTTGACTTATTAGCAAATCTTCTAAATGAGGATAAGCCTCTATCAATTGCAAAACCTTTGTCTTGGGACTGATCACTAATTTTGTATTTTCCATTGCTTATTTATAAGATAAAATGCGTTGTTCGCCTTCTAATTCTCTGTATACATTCACATTATGCGAGACTTCCAATGTGCCAAGGTATTCGCCTTTATCATTGCGCATGGCAAAGTATTCAATATGAATCATTTTGCCTCCCATATTAATCCAGAAGGGAGCTCTTGATGCTTTTCCCGTTCTAAAATCATCTATAATCTTATCTACAATATGAGCACTTGCAGGTGGATGACAATTTCTAACATCGCGATTTAAGATGGCACGATTACGCTGGAAAATTCTTTCAGAACCTTGAGAAAAGTATTTTACTTTATCGTCTTTGTCAACAAAAGTCATATCAATTGGCAATGTATTTAAAAGGCTCATCAATTCTTCAGGAGAAAAACTTCCCGAAGGCAATTGAATATTTCCGCCTACTTTTTGAGCATCGTTAATAGATTCTTCCGCAGCCCATTCAGGCTTCCATTCATCCTTAGGATCGTAAAGGCAATAACCAATTTCAAGTGATTGTTTGCTGATTTCATACCAATCGGCATCGGTGAGCTTATCATTCGACATAGGGAAAAGAATTTCTTCTTCTTTTACTGTCATTTCATCAACACCTATGGCTGCAGGAAGTAAAATTATTTCGGCGGAAGCCAATAATTCTTCTGCAGAAATATTCTCGGTTTTCAAAATTTCAATTCCGCCTTTTATTAATTCACGGATCTCATCATGTTTTCCCCACATTACTTTTGGTGGTCCGGTTATTCCTTGATTTTCTAAATAGGGGAAAAGCAAATATTCTTTTCTTTGATAATGTTTGTCAGCATCTAGCAAATCGTTAAAGAGTGCTCTTAGTGCCAATATATTTGTTTGAAAATTAGTTTCCGGATTATTCTCAATCGCAGTAAATAAATCTTTAACCTGTTTTACAACACGTTTTAGCTCTTTGTTCTCTTTGGTAAAAACATCAATTGGATGTCCGGGTGGAATATATTTGAAGCCGGACAAGTCAACATGGCCTGTCAGTACTTTCGAATGCGCATCGCAAAGTTTTAGAATTTCTTCTTCTGGAAGTCCTTCACTAATAAGCTCTTGCTCTACTTCAACAACTTCTCCATAAGGAATTTGACTTAAACTTTTTAATAGTTCTTCACGAACATCTTCTTGAGTTCCGCCTTGGTGAAGTTTTAATATCAGCGCTTTAAGCTGTTTTTTTCTCTCGATGGAATTGTTTATTAATTCACTCATTTTTTATCTCTTAAATAAATAATAAAGTACCTAATTACTCGGCAAAAGTATAATTATGCCAATCATACAGCAATACCTAACAATTGGTATTTACTTTCAAAAAAAAGCTTGTTTAAAGAAGGAAGTTATCTAAGAAAAGTTTAGCCAAATAGTTCATTTTAGAATATCAGTATTATTACTTAATTATATACAAGCTGGAAAGATTAAACTTCAAAATGTTTCAAATTCAATATTCTAATGGATTTTCCTTCCAGTTTAATGTGTTTTTGTTTATCAAGTTCTCTTAAACTTCTTATAACCGTCTCGTATGTTGTTCCAGCCAGCCCTGCAATATCTTTACGTGAAAGGGTGAAATTCAAATTGTTATGGTCATTTTTGTCAAACCCAAAAGAAGTAATCATGTCGCTAATTGCCAATTTTACCTTATCTTTTGCCGGAAAATTAGTGCAATTATTTGAACGATATTCAATAGCGTTTAATTTGGAAGTAAGTAAATCGATAAGAAAAAAGGCGAGTTGCTTATTTGCATCAATAGCAAGCCTGAAGACTTCCATAGGAAAAAATGTTATTTCGCTATCACTCAAAGCTTTCGCGGAAACTGTATATTTTGTCGACTTGCTACTCAATCCACGATAACCCAGAATTTCACCACCTTTCACTAAATCTACAATCCTTTCTAATCGATCGTTAAATTCATATACTTTAATATAGCCTGAATAAACAAAATAAATGCCTTCTACATTATTGCCCTTTGTAAATATTTCTTCTCCGGCAAGGATTAAATGGGTGGTTTTGTGTTTTGTAAGAAATACTCTCCATTCTTGTGAGCAAAATTTACTGACAATACAATGACGATTGTCACATGTATCGCAACTTCTCTTTTTTGGTAAGATTAGTGTTTCTGAAATATGTATTGAAGCCATTGACTTATGATGTTTTTATAGCAAATTAACTTTATGCAAAGATG
>CAZTST010000072.1:0-15221 GCA_964616585.1 uncultured Draconibacterium sp. | reverse complement strand
TTTACTTTTTTGTCAAAATAATTGTTTTTTAATAGTTATTAGACAGTCTGACGTTTATATACACGCAAATCGCTCATATATCTCCCTTAATTTCAATGTCTAATTATTTAATCTGTACCTATTTGTGTATAATGTGTAATTTTTTAAGCAGAAAATAAATTTCATCTATTTAGTTTTTATGTCATTGTTTTTCAAATGTAAGAAATTCATTTTAAAACTACTACGCTTTATAGTAAAATAGTTAAGCCGATTTACTTTTTATCAAATCAGAAGCATATTCCGGTATTCACCAAATGATGAAACTAACAATGAAAAATCATTATCGAATGCTTAATGTTAAACCGCCCCGATTTATTTACTTTTGCTTCAAAAAGAAATATACAAATGCGTATTTATTTAATTGGATATATGGGTTCAGGAAAAAGCAGCATGGGAAATAAGCTGGCTACTCGCCTTGGCTATTCTTTTTTGGATTTAGATAATGTTATTGAATTAGAACAAAAACAAAGCATTAATGAAATTTTTTCAGAAAAAGGCGAAGAAGCTTTTAGAGCTATTGAGCAACTAGCTTTACATCAAACCTTTAAGATGAATAATGTTGTTATTTCAACGGGTGGTGGAACAGCGGTTTTTTTCGATAATATGGCATTAATGAAAGAAAATGGTCTTTGTATTTATTTGAAAGCAAACTCTGATGTTTTAGTAAGTCGCTTGATTCACAATCAGCATTTGCGTCCACTTATCGCTAAATTAAATCAGGAAGAACTTAATATTTTTATATCAAATCAACTTAGCGAGCGATTTCCTTATTACGAAAAAGCTCAAATGCATATAGAAACAAAAGACTTAACTCCTGCTGTTTTGCATAAGCATATTATAAATTGGATTGAAAATCAGTCAAATTCTTAGATTAACTCAAGCAAAACAATATTCTCAACATGATGAGTTTGCGGAAACATATCAAGCGGTTGCACTTTTGTAACTTTGTATTTAGTTTTTAGCAGATCGATATCGCGAGCCTGAGTAGCAGGATTACAACTGATATAAACTATTCTGGCAGCTTCCATTTCGAGTAATTGCAGCACAACTTTTTCGTGCATTCCCGCTCTTGGCGGATCGGTTATAACTACATCGGCTTTGCCGTTTTCAAGAACAAATTCAGTTGTTAAAATTTTGGCCATATCGCCGGCAAAAAACACGGTATTATCTATTTTATTGAGATCCGAATTCGTTTTTGCATCTTCAATAGCTTCGGTAACATATTCAATACCAATTATTTTCTTTGCATTTTTAGCAATAAAATTGGCGATGGTTCCAGTACCGGTATATAAATCGTAAACTACATCTTCACTTGTAAGTCGGGCATATTTTCTGGCAATTTTATACATTTCGTATGCTTGCTCCGAATTTGTTTGATAAAATGATAATGGACCAATCTTAAATTTGATTTCTTCCATTTGCTCCATCAAAAAAGGATTTCCTTTAAAAAGTTCAGGTTTCATTCCTGTTGTAGTATCGTTTAAGTTCGTATTTACAATGTACATCAGAGAAGTAATTTCAGGGAATTCAATTGCTAAGTGATTCATAACCAATTCTATCAATGAATTATCATCAAAACCAACAACAAGAATAACCATTAAATCGCCGGTTGAAGCAGTACGAATTATCAAATTACGCAGAAATCCTTCTTGCTTTCTTGCGCTATAAAAGCTGATTTTATTCTCAATGGCAAAATTGCGAATACTGAGACGAATTGCATTTGATGGGTTTTGTTGTAAATGGCAATTTTCAATATCCAAAATACGATCGAACATTTTTGGAAGATGAAAACCAAGTCCATCCATGTTTTGTTCTTTAAAATCCAAGCTTTTATCGTAATCGTTTAGCCATTTGCGATTTGAAAAAGTATATTCCAATTTATTACGGTAGAAATAGGTTTTTTTTGAAGGAATTATAGGAAAATGAGTTGGAAAATCAAAATTGCCGAGATGCTGAAAATTTTCCAGTACTTGATTTTGTTTTGCTTCAAGTTGTTTTGCATAGTCAATCATTTGCCATTTGCAACCACCGCATTTTCCAAAATGCTGACATTCAGGCTCAATACGCATTTCAGATTTTTTATGAAAACGTATAACTTTTCCTTCAGCAAATGATGAGCGCGAGCGAGTTAGCTGAACGTCAACCACATCGCCTGGAACTGTTAGAGGCACAAATACAACTTTATCATTTACACGCCCAAGCGATTTTCCTTCGGCAGCAAAGCTTACAATTTCAACGTTCTCCAAAATTGGTAATTCGCGATTTCTAAAGTTCCTTCTTCCCATTTTTTAATGTGATAATTTGATGATGTGATTATGCGTTGATTAGCTGATATATTAAAAGCTAATGTTATTTGATTCTTTATTTTTTCATTTACAAATGAGCTAATTATCAAATTAGCAAATTAAAAATATTCCTTAGCCACAGTTTCACCTCTTATAACACGCAAACCATTAAAAGCCAATGCACGCATTTCATCTTCGCCGGGATAAATATGAATTGGTGCCATTTTATGAACTCGTTGCGATATTTGATTTACAAACCATTTACTATGAGCAACGCCACCTGTAATTAAAATACCATCAACATCACCGCTTAAAACTGCATACATAGCTCCAATTTCTTTTGATACCTGATAAGCCATCGCATCAAAAACATTTTTTGCTTCTTGGTCGCCTTTTTGTGCCCTTTGCTCAATTTCGTATGCACTGTTAGTTCCAAAATAAGCCACTAAACCACCTTCTCCTTTATTCATTTTTAAAACTTCGGCTTCGGTATATTTACCGCTAAAACAAAGTCTAATTAATGGTCCAACAGGCAGACTTCCGGTGCGTTCCGGTGAGAATGGCCCATCACCATCAAGTCCTTGATTTACATCTACTACCCTTCCTTTTTTATGTGCGCCAACGGTAATTCCACCTCCCAAATGAACGACAATCAAGTTAATTTCTTCATATTTCTTCATTATAGAACGCGCATGCTGACGAGCCACAGCTTTTTGATTTAAAGCATGAAAAATTGAAGTTCGTGGCAAAAGTGGATGACCTGAATATCGGGCAATATCCTCAAACTCATCAACAACAACTGGATTTGCAATATAAGCTTTGGCATTAGGGATATTTTTTACTAAATCAGCCGCTATCAAACCGCCTAAATTGCTGGCATGTTCACCACCCATAGGACTATTAATAAGGTCTTGTTTCATGAGTTCGTTAACGAGATAAACACCTGATTCAATAGGTTTTACCAAACCTCCACGTCCAACGACAGCCTGAACTAGGTCTAGCCGTATCTCAGCTTCTTTCAAAACTTTACAAATAATGTTTTTTCTGAATTCAAACTGATCTGTAATTTTTTTATATGGTGAGAGTTCTTCGGGAGTATGTGTAATATTTTTAATCAAGATAGGAGTTTCGTTTTCATAAACTGCAATCTTTGTCGAAGTTGATCCAGGATTAATGGCAATTATGCGTATTCCGTTGCTTAGTTTCATGCGTTAATAATTTAAAAAATTCGGACTTCAATCTGCCTGATTAATGAAAAGGAATATATTGTTAAGTTTATCTTTTTATTTGAGGAAATTATATTCATTGCTTTTACAAAATAATATATTTATCAGGCTTGCAAAGCAGCTAATCCGATGCTAAATAATTTTGTTTGAACACTATCGCCGCGAGAAGAAAGAACTGCCGGAACACGTGCACCAAGAACCATAGCTCCTAAAACAGCACCTGCTAATTTGGTGTTGGTTTTATAAAAAATATTACCTGATTCAATATTTGGAAAAACCAAACAATCGGCATTTCCGGCAACCTTTCCACCTAACTTTTTGATTTCTGCGCTTTCTTTGTCAATTGCAACATCTAAAGCCAATGGCCCATCAATAAAAGCATTTTTAAACTGCTCTCGTTCACCCATTTTTGATAGAATAGCAGCATCAACAGTGGCTTGCATTTTTAATGAAACCTGCTCACTGGCAGCAAGAATGGCAACTTTTGGCTTTTCTATGCCAAGTGAATGAGCCGTTTTTATCAAATAATTGGTGATGGCAATTTTTTCAGGCAATTCAGGCAATGGAATAATAGCAACATCGCCAAAAATCAACAGTTTATGATAAGCCGGACTTTCCATTACAGTAACATGACTGAGTATTGATTTGGGAATCATCAAACCGGTTTCTTTATTTAAAAGAGCACGCATAAACTGCTCGGTACTCACCAATCCTTTCATTATAAAATCGCCTTTTCCTTCATTAATTAGCATACATGCTTTATTTGCAGCTTTTGAGGGTCTGCTTCTTGAATTAATTCAAATTTGGAACTTTCTATATTTTCCTCTTTACAAGCCTTTATAATTGTTTCAATATCACCAACTAAGCTTGCTTCAATAATTCCCATGTCAACAGCTTTGTTTACCGCTTCAATGGTATGAGCATCGTTAGCATAAGCAACAACCAAGCGCTTTTTCGATTTGTTTTTTAATTCCGTAAAAAGTTGATTTAATTTTATTATTGCCATTCTATTTAAATTTCATTTTTTGAAAGTGCAAAATTAGTCAAAACTGACCACAAAGTACTTTGCTATATCTGCTTATTTTGAGTAAAAATTTATCATTTTTATAATACTTTCGGCACATGCACTGCAAAAAGCATCTCCATCAAAAGTATTCATAAGGCAATCTTTTTTTGGCCGATAAATACCTTTGGCAGAATAACCGCCTCCTTCAAAAACACCCATACTCGATTGGTAAACAGTAGAATCCGGTGTTGGAATAGGAATGCTATCGGCAATTAAATGAGCCCATTTTGAATCAAAATCGACTAAAGTTGTCAGGTTTGGTTCCCATGGTTCAACTTTCAGATTATAAAAGTCGTTATATGAAGTTGAGCTTTCGTAATATTCATCGCCTAATCCGGCAAAACCATGTCCAAGCTCGTGAATAAAAATTTTGCCTGCTTTTTTATTTGAATTTACGCTCAAGTTATAATGATTTAATATTGCACCACCTCCGTACTTTTCTGTATTTACAAGAATATATATTTGATCGTAAGGCACATTGGCCGCAACATCATGCACAATTTTGTTTTCTGTTGTCATGCAGTATCGCTCGCTGTCGAAAGTATAAAAACTGCTTCCCAACAGTGTATTTTTCCAAATACTGTCTTTTGGAATATCGGCTCCTGACTCTTCAGATGGAGCTAAAACTCCTGAGATATTAAAACGGTCTTTATATTCCGAATAAGGATAAAATTCGAAAAGTGCTTTTGCAAATTTGTCGCAATCAAGTTTAAACAAATCCATTTCATCTTTTGTATATCCATCAGGAAGAATAACAATATCAATTTTATTAGCAGGGTCGCCATTAACCAATGCTTTATAAACTGGATATTCTTTTTTTAATCCGCGTTTGATGAAATAATTTTTTGGGTCAATAGTATATTCAATTTGTTTTATGAATTCTCCCTGCCAACTGCGCGAATATAACTTAATGATTACTATATTTTTAGGCATTGGAAGAATAATAGTTTCTTCAAAACTTTTGGATACTTTCTGAGCTTCAAGAGTTGTTTGCCATTCGGCGAAAAGGCTGGAATAAGCTCTGGAATAAATCAGAATACCACTGGCTTTATCGTACACTTCGAAGTAATATTTGCCATAATTAAAATGATAGATGAAATTTATTTTAGAGCCACCCCAAAAAGGTTCTGCGATTAATTCATCCAAATAAAAAAATTCATTTTTCGCATCACCAGCATGGATATAATCTAATCGTAAAGTTTCGTTTAAAAAGAATTTATCGAATTGCCCGAAAGATGAAATGCATATTAGAAAAAAGGGCAGAAATATTATTATTTTTTTCATTGTTTTGCTTAATTTATAAAAATACGAAAAATATATCAAATAATTTAAATGTTTGAATCTCTTGTAATTAATTTTTCTCTTCTACGACTTTTTTCAGCATAAATAAGGCTGTTAATGAAGCACGGCGGATATTTCTACCGCGATGTTCCCCAAAATGATGCTTTTCTGCAAAAACACCATTTGGGCCGGCTATTGCAATCCAAGTCGTTCCAACAGGTTTATCCTCTGTGCCGCCATCGGGACCTGCAATTCCTGAACTAGCTATTGCATAATCGGTGTTGAATTTTTCCAGTGCTCCTAAAGCCATTTGTTTTACAACTATCTCGCTAACAGCACCTTGACTTTCTATTTCATCATGCGAAACATTCAAAATATTTTCTTTTATTTCGTTGGCGTAAGCCACAACAGAACCTTTAAAATAGATTGAACTGCCGGGAATACTTGTAAGCAAATGTGCAATATAACCTCCTGTACAACTTTCGGCGGTAGCAACCGTTTTTTGTTTTTGTCTTAATGAATTTCCAACAGCTTCTTCAAGCAAAATATTGTCGTAACCAAAAATCAGATCTCCAATGAGCTCCTTTAATTTCTCGACTAATTCAGCAATAATTTGTTCGCATTTTTCTTTATTATCACCGATGGCCGACAAGCGTAAACGAACAATTCCCGGTTGTGGCAAATAAGCCAACTTTATATTTTGTGGCAGATTGTTTTCCCAATCTTCAATTCGTTTAGCGAGGAATGATTCTCCAACACCTTGAGTCATAATGGTTTTATGAAGAATAACAGGCGTTTTAAACTTTGCTTTAACGCGAGGAATAACTTCGTTTTCCATCATGGGTTTCATCTCAAAAGGAACTCCTGGCATAGAAACCAGTACTTTTCCATTTTTCTCAAACCACATTCCGGAGGCTGTGCCATTTATGTTTTTTATAGGAGTACAACTTTCTGGCAGTTCGGCTTGAGCTTTGTTTACATCTGTGACCTCAAAATTTCGCAAACGAAATATTTCTTTTATTCTTACAAAGGCTTCATCATTAAAAACAAGCTTTGTATCAAAATATTCGCAAAGAGTGTGTTTAGTAATATCGTCTTTTGTTGGCCCCAGACCTCCCGTTAATAAAATTAAATCGGCCGATTTAAAACTTGCATCTATAGCCTCAATTATTGCCTCTTTATCATCTGCAATTGCTTTTATTTGCCTGACTTTGATTCCGTTACGATTTAATACTTCTCCCATCCAGGAAGCATTGGTATTTACTACCTGGCCGATGAGTAATTCATCGCCAATACTAATTATTTCTGCAATCATTATTTAATTATCGAAAATTTGTACATTTGCTTCTTGTCAAATCGGTTTTAGTTTTACCGTAGAAATTTGGCTAATAAAAAGCCTGAATAAGATACGAAAAACAAAGATGTATTTGACATTTTATTTTTTAGACAAAAATACACTAAATAATTTTGAAGCATGAATAGAATCGCTGAATCCGAATTGATATTAAATCCTGATGGCAGTATTTATCACTTGAAATTAAAAGCTGAAAATATTGCAGACGACATAATTGTGGTAGGCGATCCTGGTCGCGTTCCTGTTATCTCAGCTTATTTTGATAATATTGAATTTAAACAAAGTAATCGTGAAATAGTTACACATACAGGTTATATCGATAAAAAACGACTAACTGTTATGTCAACCGGAATGGGAACCGATAATTTGGATATTGTAATCAATGAACTCGATGCAATTGTAAACATTGATTTGGAAAATCGCATTCCAAAAACTGACCATAAGACATTGAATATTATTAGATTAGGAACTTCAGGTGCAATGCAGGAAGATATACCTGTAGGTTCTTATGTTATGTCCACTCATGGCATTGGTTTAGATGGACTTATGTGGTTTTATGCTGCCGGTAAAGAAATTATCGACCAGGATTTGACAGATGCTTTTTTAAAACAAACTTTATGGCCCGTAGATTTGCCAAAAGCATATATAGTTGCTGGTAGCAATGAGTTATTTCAAAAATTAGGAAAAGGTTATATTAAAGGATTAACAGCGACTGCACCAGGTTTCTTTGGCCCACAGGGACGAGTTTTACGTTTAGATTTGGCCTATCCTGATTTGAACGATAGAATTTCTGCTTTTTCTCATAAAGGTTATCGCATTTCAAATTTCGAAATGGAAACATCTGCTCTATACGGATTAAGTAAAGCACTGGGACACAATGCTATGACTGTTTGTGCAATTATTGCCAATCGCCTTAGAAAAGAATACGCCAAAGATTATAAGCCAAGTGTTACAGCTTTAGTAGAAGATTTGTTGGAGAAATTGACTCAATAAGTTTATCGTAAAAAAAGAGATTATTTTCAATAAATATCCGTCAGTTCTTCGGGAATATATTTTTTTAAGATAGATTTTATCATTTGCTGATAAGATAACCCAATAGCACTATATCCTTTCATGCTACCGGCTAATTTCCCCAAATCCGGTATTGAATCATTGTAAAGATAGTTAATTCGTTCATTACGAAATCTTTGCGTGCCTCTTTTTGAATTGAGAAATAACAAATAATCATCAACCGATTCCTGAGCACTAAGATAAGATTTCACTTCAAATCCTCCATCTTGATCATCTCTGGCTTTTATTCCACATTCGCTTGTGTAACAATGAATACCGAAAAAGGCATTGCCCTCCAAACAAAAGCGCGAATTCCCCCATCCTGATTCTATTGCTGCCTGAGCTAAAGATAAACGAATAGGTACAATATCCACGCGACTTAACAATTCATTTAGATAATCCAACACTTCAACTTTTTCATTTTTAAAAAGTGCTCCATCACTTTCCCCACTATATTTAATTTCAAGCTTTTTAAGCCATTGCTTTTCCTTAAGTTTTATTTTTTTTTCTCTGTTTGCTTTTGAAATAATCAATAATAATTGTTCGCGTTCCTGTAAAACTTCCCGATTAGAAAATTGAATAAGTGGAATTAAATTTAAAATAAATTTCTTATGACTTTCAGGTATTGACGAATTATTGGCAAATATTTCATCAGTATATTTATTTGTATCTATTTCTATTACAGGTTTATATGAAGTATTTGGCGCAAAGAAAACGAAAAGTATAAGAAAGCCTATAAACAGTGAATATTTTAAAATTTTCTTAAACATAAAAAAAGATACATGACTAATTAAAACAAAAAGCAAGCCTTTTTGAGTTTGGCAAAATTAACAATTCTCGTTTAATAAGTTTTGAATTTTTTTTGTATGTGTCTGGCATTCGCCTCTAAATTTGTATTCGATGCAAGACACGGCAATGAATCTGAGCAATAATAAAACTACCGAACTTAAAGCACTCGTCAGGTTACTGGATGATCCTGATATTTCTGTCTTTAGTCAAATTGAAGAACGGATTCTGGTTTTTGGTGAAGATGCTGTTGATTTGCTTGAAAAAACAAGCAAAAACAGCTTCGACAATGAAGTTAATAATCGTTTTAACGAATTAATAAGAAAAATTCGTTTTAATTCTGTTTTTGCAAAGCTGGCTGATTGGAAACATAATGAAGAAGCAGGCTTATTTGAAGCTGCATTAAGCATTTCTGCAATTCAATATCCGGATATGAACATGAATGCTCTCCGTAAAGAAATGGACAGAATTACACGAGATGTATGGTTGGAAATGAACGAAGATCTAACTCCGCTCGAAAAGGTTCAAATATTAAATCATATCTTTTTTGAGATTCATTCGTTTTACGGAAATAAAGGCAATCTTGGCGCTCCGCAAAATTCGCTAATTAAGGATGTGCTGGAAAGCAAAAAAGGCAACTCTGTTAGTATGAGCATTTTGTATCTGGAAATTGCACACCGTTTAAATATGCCAATTTATGGCATCGACCTTCCACAGAATTTTGTTCTTGCATATGTAAACGATGACAATGTACTTTCAGCAAATCATAGAGTATTGTTCTATATTAATCCATTTAATAAAGGGATTATATTTACCAAGAAAGATATTGATGCTTTTTTAAAGCAAATTAAAGAAAAACCACACGAATCATATTATCAGGTTTGTAATAATGTAAGTATTGTTAAAAGAGCACTATCGGAGCTTATCCAAAGCTTTTCAGCTGTTGGTCAGGATGAAACAGCCGAAACTTACAAGCGTTTGGCTAAAGCAATCGATTAAAAATGTTCTATTTAAGACGAAATCCGTTTATTTTACGCCAATGGTATAAGAAATCATTGCTTTGGCATTTGCCTGATGCAAAGAGTGAAATATACCTCACTTTTGACGATGGCCCAACGCCGGAACTTACAATTCAAATTTTGGAAATACTAAAAACTCATCGTGCAAAAGCAACTTTTTTTTGTGTGGGTGAAAATGTGCAACAATATCCTGAGCTTTTTCAGCAAATAATAGTTGAAGGACATAATGTTGGCAATCATACGTTTAATCACTTAAATGCATGGAAAAACGATATAGAATTTTATTTGGAGAATGTTGAAAAAGCCGCAAGATTTATTCCTTCAAACTTGTTCAGACCTCCTTATGGAAAAATAACACCTAAGCTTATCCATCGGTTGAAAACTAAATACAGTTTAATTATGTGGACAGTTTTAAGTGCCGATTTTGATGCAAATACAAGCCCACAACAATGTTTTGAAAATGCAACCGCCAAAACAAAACCGGGTGATATTCTGGTTTTTCATGATAATTTAAAAGCAAAAAAAAATGTTTTGGAAGCACTGCCTAAAACATTGGCTTATTTCGACGAACTCGGAATAAAAGTCAGCGCTCTTCCCAATAATTATGGCGATTTATAAAAAAACTAAATACCTTTGTTTCCGCTAAAAAATAAGTCTATGCAACCCAAATATATCTTCAATCTTATAGTTTATCTTTTTATTTTGCTTTTGATTGTGGCTGCATGTGCTAATCCTGTTGCTCCTACAGGAGGACCAAAAGACGAAACTCCACCGGAATTTATTGGTAGTGAGCCTGTTAATAGGGCTCGTAATTTCTCATCTGATAAGATTTATCTGGCTTTTGATGAATTTGTTGTTTTAAAAGATTTAAATAAACAACTTTTGGTATCGCCTCCAGTCAAAAAAAAACTCGATATAAAAACTAAAGGAAAAGGTGTAAGAATAATTTTTGCTGATGATGAAATATTAGCCGAAAATGTAACCTATACTATTTATTTTGGCGATGCTATTGTTGATTTGCATGAAAGTAATCCTTTGTCAAATTTTCAATATGTGTTCGCAACCGGGCCAGATATTGATAGTTTAAGCATTCGCGGAAAAGTTTTAGAAGCTGAGTATTTAATGCCAAAAGAGGGTGTATTTGTTTGTTTATACATTGATAATAATGACACGATTTTGTTGGATGAAATGCCACAAAAAATCAGACCTTATTATGTTGCGAAAACAAATTCTGATGGCTATTTTGAAATAAACAATATACGCAACGAACAGTATTTAATATTTGCTGTTTTGGATGCCAATGCAAATTATTTTAATGATATGCCAAATGAAGCTATTGCCTTTGGCGATGAATTGATTTTGCCGGAAGAAGTATTTGACTTTATTCCTGACTCAATTCCTGTAGATACTTCTAATGTAAAATTGATGGATAGCCTGTGGGCGAATTATTCTATTCAGGTAACTAAAAAAGAGCATACGCTTCTACTCTATGAGCCTCAGGATTCTGTTCAAAAAATATTGAAAAAAGAACTATTAGAAGGTCGCAGAATGCAATTTAATTTTAAATATCCTTTAAAAAAGCCCGTGAAGTTTGATATCTTAAATTCAGATTCAATATCTGACAAATATGCTTTTTTAGAAGAATATTCTGTCAAAATGGACAGCCTTTCCTTGTGGTTTTTAAAACCATTTACTGATACATTACAATTAAGAATGCAGGTAGATACACTATCAGCTGATACTATTGAAATATTATTAAGTGCTCCTGAAGTAAAAGAAATAAGCAATACCAGAAAAGGAAGAGGCACAAATGAAAGTAAAAAAAACCAAACACCAACAATATCCTATACAAGTAATTTTAGCGCATCATTTCCTTTTTTCTCTGGGGGAAAGATTAAGTTTCAAACACCAATTCAAACCGCCAATTTCGATAACTGTAAATTGTTAGAGGATACTATATCAGTTCCTTTTAAAATAGGATTTACCGATAAAGTGCAACGAAAACTCTTAGTTGATTATCCATGGAAGGAAGGCAAAAGTTATCGTTTTGAAATCCCCGATCAGGCTTTTACAGATATTTATGGAATCAAGAACGATAGTATAGTTTCGCGCTTTAAAATTACTGAAGAAAGCAATTATGGTGTATTGGCAATCCAGATAACGCTTCCCTCAGATTCTAGCTCCAACTGGCTTGTGCAACTAATTAAAGGTGTGGAAGATAAAGAACAAACATTAAGAATTACTACAATTCAAACAAGTAGCAAGATTGTGTTTTCTAATTTGGCTGCCGAAAAGTATAGAATTAAACTAATAGAAGATCGTGATAATAATGGTTTGTGGAGTAGTGGAAATTATTCTGAAAAGATTCTACCCGAGAAAGTTTTTTATTATCCTCCAACCATAGAAATGAAAGCCGGTTGGAAAGTTGAAGAAGAATGGGAAGTTTCTTACGAAAAGCAAGAAAACCCAAGCATCAAAAAGAAGAAATAAAAAAGAGGACTTAGTCAAAAGCCCTCTCCTTCCTTGTTATCCTTCAATGATTAATCTTCGTTACATCGATTAATACATTGAATAATTTCTGTTAAAGTAGTATTTTTCAAAGAGTAAAAAATCTTTTTCCCTTCCCTTTTAGAAATAAGAACTTTATTATTTTTTAGTATATTCAAATGGTGCGATGCTGCCGCTTGTTCAATATTTAAAGTACTATATATCTCAGTCACACTCAGCCGTTTATCGTGATCTAACATATCAATTATGGCAATACGCATTGGGTGAGCAATAGCTCTTAATTTACCTGCTGCAAATTCTAGTTTTTCAATACTTAGAGATAAGTCATTCATAATTATTAATTAAATCAAGGTCAATATTCAAAACGAAATGTGATATACAAAATTAAATATTTAACTATGTTATCAAAATAAATATATAAATAATTTGCAATTTATATTGTTTCTAATTAGAGAATTCAAATAATTCAGTAAATGAAAAGTTATTTCCATCGAAAAGTCCTTTGTCACTCAGCTTTAATTCAGGGATAACTAGCAAAGCCATAAACGAAAGTGTCATAAAAGGAGCACCTAGAGTTCCACCTAAAGTTTTTGCTTTTTTATCAATTTCTGAATACTTACGAGCTACTTCAAATCCATCGGCATTCGACATTATGCCGGCAACAGGCAACGGCAGCACCATTTGTTCCTTTTCCTTAACCCATGAAACACCACCAGTTTCAGCAATAATAAGATTGATAGCATGAAGTATTTCTTTGTCGCTCGTTCCAACAGCAATAATATTATGGCTGTCGTGAGCAACACTTGAGGCAATGGCTCCTTTTTTAAACCCAAAACCACGAATAAATCCAATAGCAGGTTTTGAAAGTTTATATCGGTTCAAAACAACTATTTTCAAAACATCATTCCTAACATCACTAAGCACATTGTTGTTTTCTATCAATGCCTCACCTAAAATTTTTCGTGTAATTAACTGTCCATCAATAGCTTCAATAATTTTTAATTTTCCGAATTTAGGTTCAACACGCAAATCCGAAATAGAAATTGGCTTGGCAACAAATATGTTAGGCGTTTCTTCTATTACAGAAGAAATTAATGATTTACCGTTTTCGGCTATTAATTTGCCACGAACATAAGTTTTAAGCACATTAAAATCGTTTGGGTTGTCGATTACAATAAAATCTGCATCATCGCCTAATTGTAACAGGCCTACATCAAGTTTGTAGTGTTTGATTGGATTAAGCGTGCAACTCTTCAAAATACTAAATAAATCAAATCCTTTGGCTAAAGCTCTTTTAATAAGTTGATTGATATGGCCGTTTTTAAGATCGTTTGGATGTTTGTCGTCTGAGCAAAGCATTATTCTATCGCTATTTTTGCCCATCAAATCAATTAGAGATTCAAAATTTTTGGCAGCACTTCCTTCCCGAATCAGAACAAACATTCCATTTTTGATTTTATCCAATGCCTCTTCTATTGTAAAACATTCATGGTCGGTTGAAATGCCGGCCTGAATGTATTTTTTTGCATCACTTCCTTTTAAACCCGGAGCATGTCCATCAATCGGTTTTTGATATTTTTTAGCACTTAATAATTTTGCCATAACTTCATTATCACCGTACAAAACGCCGGGAAAATTCATCATTTCGGCCAAATATTTTATTTCATCCATTTGAAGAAGTTGTTCCACTTCAGCAGGCCCAAGACGAGCACCGGAACTTTCGAAAGGTGTTGCAGGCACACAGGAAGGAGCACCGAAATAAAATTTGAATGGAATCTTTTTTCCATTTTCAATCATAAACTTAACACCTTCAATACCTAAAACATTAGCAATTTCGTGAGGATCAGAAACTGTTGCAACTGTTCCATGAACTGAAGCCAAACGTGCAAATTCTGAGGGAATTAGCATAGAACTTTCGATGTGAATATGTGCATCAATAAGGCCTGGTAAAATATATTGGCTTTCAGTAATGTCAGGATTTGGAATGATAGCTTTGATTTTAGAGCCTTCAAAATGGAGCTCGCCTTTAAATTTTTTTCCCGCAATAATATCAACAATAATTCCTTTTATAATATTCATGATAGCGTAATTTTAAAAAGTAAATATACGCTTTTAATATAAAAGGATAAAATTATTTTGGGGCTTTTTTCAGAAGATAGAGTGCAATAAAAACGTAAATAAAATTGGGAATCCATGCAGCAATTTGTGGTGGTAAAGCTCCCGAAATTGCAAATACGGTGGTAAATTGCATAAACAAAATATATATAAAAGTAAGCGCAATACCTAAACCTAAATGCATACCTATTCCTCCCCGAACTTTTCTGCTCGACAAGCTTACTCCAATAATAGTTAAAATGATTGCAGCAAATGGGAAAGCGATTCGTTTATGCATTTCCATTTCGTAAGTAACCACATTTGGCGAACCCTTAAGTTTTTGTTTTTTAATAAATTCACGGATTTCAAAAAAATCCATTTCTTCATAATCTTCTTTAATAACAATCAGGTCTTTAGGACTTAGCGCTAGTGTTGTGTCTTTTTTTTGCCCAAAAATAAGTTCTTCTTGCATACCGTTAATATTACGTTCGTAATAATTTAACAGTTGCCACT
>CAZTST010000071.1:0-15295 GCA_964616585.1 uncultured Draconibacterium sp. | reverse complement strand
TAAAAGTTTGATTTTCAAAAATAAAAATCCCCTTATCCAAAGTTGAAACATATAGCTTTTCGGTAACCACGTCACACGACATTATGACTGACGCGAATGTATGAGTAGTAATTTCTTCATTTTCATAAATATAAAGATTAGAAAATGACCGGAAAACTATAGCTTCTTTGTACAATAAAATTTCCCAAAACGCTTCATCATTTCGAATCCCCTTTTTTGTATTAATATTTAAAAGAGAAGTATATTGTAAATAGCCCTTATTATCTCTTTCAAAAAATCCAAATTCTTCATAAGAACCAACATATATTTTATTTTTATGCTCAAATACAGATCGTACTGTAGTTCTATTTGGTAATTCCCAAAAATTCCAGTTTAATCCGTCGTATTCCAGAAGGCCATCGTTATTTGCAACATATAATTTACCATCGCTCGATTTAGTAATATCCCAATTTTGGTTGCCTGCTTTATATTCAGACAGGGAGTAGTTTTGAAAATAGTAAGAATACTGGGCATTTCCCAATTTTGGTGTCAGGCTTATTAATAAACAGTAAAAAAAGTAAATCAAATTTTTATACGCTTTATCCTTTTTAATATAAGCCATTTATAAGTTGTTTTAATAGCAAATTTAATATAAATCTTAAATTTTCAAGAATATTTGTATCTAATATATTATCAGCTATTTATATTAGCGATAATTTTTTTTTGACATCGGCTTCATTTATAAGATTAATACGCAGCAGTTCCTTTTGAGAAATTAAGCTGATTATTAATCATACCGTTTTTAAAGCTATTATTTTGTATTTTTATTTTGTAAATTTTTGACTTAATTTCGTTATCTTGTGAGCTTTAATCAATTTTGGACAATAAAAACAAATTAGGCTTTTTATATGCACAAACCACTAATTGCCAATATTCTATTATTACTTATTAGTTTATCTATAAACCTAAATACTCTTTTTTCACAAAATATTAATCATTGGGAGATGCTTGTAGCGGCAGATGATACCTGGCATTATTTTCCGGGAATTTCAGAGCCTCCTGTAAACTGGCCAAATATCGATTTTGAAGTTTCTTCCTGGGAATTGGGGCGAGGAGGATTTGGATATGGTGATGGTGATGATGGAACAACTATAAATCCTGTCGCATCTGTTTATATCAGATTAAATTTTAATATTATTGATTTAGAAAACATTTCAAGAGCTATACTACATGTTGATTATGATGATGCTTTTGTGGCTTATCTTAACGGACATGAAATTGCAAGAGCAAATATTGGAACAATAGGTGTAAAACCAAAGTACTCTGATTTGGCCGATACATACCGCGAAGCTCAAATGTATTCAGGAGGAAGTCCTGAGCTATTTTTTATCCATAATGATACGCTATTTAAATATTTGAATGAAGGCGAAAATGTTTTGGCACTTCAAGTTCACAATCAAAGTGTTAACTCGTCTGATTTGTCAATTTTGGCGTTCCTAACTGTTGGAATAAGCAATGATACTTATGATTATAGGCAAATTCCTGATTGGTTAGATTTTACACCAATAATTGATTCTAATATACCCTTATTAGTAATAGAAACTTTAGGCGCAACTATTCTTGATGATCCAAAAATTACTGCCAGATTAAAAGTAATTGATAATGGACCGGGTAAATTAAACAGCTATTTCGACGAAGCAACAGATTATGAAGGTTATATTGGTATAGAGTTACGCGGACAGTCATCGCAAATGTTTCCCAAAAAAAGTTTCTCTATTGAAACCCGAGACGAATTAGGTGTGGGAATAGATGTAAGCCTTTTGGGTATGCCCGAAGAAGAAGATTGGGTACTTTATGCTCCTTATTCTGATAAAACCATGCTAAGAAATGCGATTACTTTTCAACTCGGAAGTCAAATGGGTGCTTGGCAACCACGGTTTGAGTTTTGTGAAGTTTTTCTTAATGGCGATTATCAGGGAGTATATCTTCTCATCGAAAAAATTAAACGTGATGCTGATAGAGTAGATATTGCTAAATTAAATCCCGATGAAATTTCGGGCGATGACCTTACCGGCGGTTATATTGTAAAAGTTGATAAAATTTGGGATTTAGCTTGGAATGAATACTTTTATACTTATCCCACAAATAGATATTACGATGCAAGAAATTATGCATTTACTTATGTATATCCGGATTTCGATGAAATTGTCACTTCTCAACAATCCTATATTAAGACTTACCTTACAAATTTTCAAAATACATTAAACGGAAGTTCTTTTAAAGATCCTGAAAATGGGTATAGTAAATATATTGATGTCAATTCTTTTGTCGATTTTCAAATCATGAATGAATTATCGAATAATGTGGATGGTTACAGATACAGCACTTACTTTTATAAGAAAAAAGATTCTGATGGTGGTAAATTATTTGCAGGTCCACTTTGGGATTTTAATCTTGGTTATGGAAATGTAGATTATTCTCCTTTGAATCTTGCAACTGATAGATGGCTATATCCTAACTATGGACCAAATGAAGGCTATCCTATGCATTGGTGGGCACGTTTAATGGAAGATCCAATCTATAAAGAAGCATTATACAAAAGATGGACAGAATTACGAGCCGGGCCATTTAATAAGGATACAATACTAAATAATTTGGAAGATATGGTTGAGCATTTAGGTTCAAGTATCGATAGGAATTTTGAAAAATGGCCAATAATTGGAGAATATGTATGGCCTAATTTTGATTATAAAAATGCAACTTATGAAGAAGAATTCGATTATTTGACCAGTTGGCTAATCAATCGTATCAATTGGATGGATAATAATATTACTTCAACAACTGGATTATCTGAAGCCGTAAAATTTGAAAGCAGTCTGGTAATATATCCAAATCCCGCATCCGAGTTTATTTACGTTTCAAATATTCCTGATTTGAAATATATTGATATTTATAATATTATCGGTCAAAAGGTAAAAACTCTCAAATCTATTGGTGATAAAATTCAGATATCTGAATTACCCAATGGAGTTTATATGCTTTCTGCTGAAAATTATTCAGGAGAGGTTTTCTCTGCTAAATTTATAAAGAACTAGATCTTTTTTATAACATTTATAATCTGCCAATAATTCTCTTTTTTTCTTAATTTTGGAGTCTTCGAAGTTTGTTGCTTAACAAAGGCATATTGGAGACTTGATTTTTAGATAATAATTTCTATGCATATAAAAATGACAGAATTACGCAAAGACATAAAATATATTGATATTGAAAAGATTATTGGCGAAAGTAAGTCTGAAGTACTAAAAAAATTACCTGATTTTATCGTTAAATTGATTAAAAGAATTATCAGACAAGATGATATAAACATTCTTCTTAATAAATATCCGGAGAATAAAGGAGTTGATTTTCTTGATAAAATGATAGAAGAGTTTAATATTAAAATTGAGGTCGAAGGGAAAGAGAATCTTCCGGAAAATGGCAAGTGTTTTTTTGCCGCAAATCATCCTTTTGGCGTTATCGATGGATTGGTATTAACTAACACAGTTTCAAAAAAATACGGCACTTTAAAGGCAATTGCTAACGATGCTTTTATGTTTGTGCCACAAATGCATCCATTGGTTGCAGCTGTTAATGTTTTTGGTCGTTCATCAAGAGAGTATATGATAGGATTGGATGAAACTTACAATTCTGAAACACCGATTACACATTTTCCGGCTGGTCTTGTTTCCAGAATATTTAATGGCAAAATTCAGGATTCCGTTTGGCAAAAAAGCTTTATTACCAAATCTATTTCAAGTCAACGAGATATTGTTCCTTTTTATTTTTATGGCCGAAATTCCAATCTATTTTATCTTGTTTTCTTGATAAGGAAATTGTTTGGAATCAAACTTAATATCGAACTTGCTCTTCTTCCTCATGAGATGTTTAATAAGCGCAATAAAACAATTAAAGTAAAGATTGGGAAACCAATTTCCTATCTAAGTTTCGATAAATCATTTACTCATTTGGAATGGGCTCAGAAAGTCAGAGCGCAAGTGTATGATTTAAGCAAAAAATAAATCTGATAGTACAAGCCTTTAAAACAAATACAAAAAATAATTTAAAGCTAAATATTTGATTTAAAGGTGTTTCCTTGATTAAAATCACCGGTTTTTAATCCCTTATAAAACCAAGATCTTCTTTGCTCAGAAGTGCCATGTGTAAAAGAATCGGGAACAACATATCCTTGCATTTTTTTCTGAATCCTATCATCGCCAACAGCGCTAGCTGCATTTAAAGCTTCATCAATATCGCCTTCTTCCAAAATATTCATCATTCTATCTGCATGATATGCCCATAAACCTGCATAAAAGTCAGCCTGCAATTCCAATTTAACAGATAGTTTATTGTATTCCTCCTGACTAATTTCTCCTCGTGCTTTTTGTATTTGGTTCATCAATCCAAGTAAGGTTTGAACATGATGGCCAACTTCGTGAGCAATTATATAAGCTATCGCAAAGTCGCCGGGAGCATTTAAGCGTTGTTGCAAATCTTCTAAAAAAGACAAATCGATATATATTTTTTCATCACCGGGACAATAAAATGGGCCTGTCGCTGAGCTCGAAAACCCACAAGCAGACTCAACCTGAGAGCGAAATAAAACTAAAGTTGGTTCGCGATATTCTCTTCCCATACTTCTAAATAAACTTGTCCAAACTTCCTCAGTATCAGCTAAAACTACAGACACAAATTCAGCTAACTCATCTTCGTGAGCAGTTGTAGTAACAGTTTCATATGTTTCCGTTGTTCCATTATCCAAAAGTCCGATAAATTCCATTGGGTTACCACCCAAAATCCAAACAATAAGCATGATTACAATTACTCCAATTCCGCCGCCTTTAATAGCTCTTGTGGGCGAGCTTCCTCTTCTGTCATCCACATTAGTGCTTGTTCTTCTTCCTTTCCAACGCATTTTAATTCATTTTTTAAAATAATTTAATATTATTCAGGGATATTTAAATTAGTAAATTCTGTTTGTAAATCAGGCCATTCAATTTTCATCTCTATCATAGCATCTAAAACAATTGAAGAAACCATTGATAATTTTTGTAAATTTTTATCGGCAGGAATAATATGCCAAGGAACAGAATTACAGCGATTTAAAATATTTTCATAAACCTTCATATATTGATTAAATTTTTCTCTTGTTGCCCAATCGCCATCATTATGTTTCCAGTATTTTTCATTATTCACTAATCTTTCTCTTAGTCTTTTTTCCTGTTCTTCGGGTGAAACATGAAGATAAAATTTAAGAATAGTCGTGCCATTATGCTGTAGTAATTGCTCAAACTGATTAATTAATTGATATCTTTCTTCAATTATTTCTTTCGAATAAAAGCCACCAACTGTTGGAACCAAAATATCTTCGTAATGCGAACGAATAAAAATTTGTACCCAACCTTTTGATGGAGCATTCTTATGCACTCGCCAAAGGAAATCATGTGAATATTCCTCTGGTGTAGGTTTTTTAAAACTTTTTACTGAAATCGAAATAGGATTGCCGTATTTAAAAAGTTTGCGTACAAGTCCATCTTTACCCGATGCATCAGTACCCTGAAAAACAATCAATAAGCTTTTCTCTTTTTGAGCATACATTTGATATTGTAGCTCGCCAATTTGTTTTAAAGTTTTTTTTAAGGCTTTCTTTTTTCCTTCTTTTTCCCAATTAGGAATGTTTGTAGGTTGATTTATTAATTTTATCATAATAATTTTATATCACCAAATATAGAAAAAAATAAACCAGGAAATAAAATTATTGATATAGAAATATATAGGAAGAAATGCAAATGTCACTCAATAAATTTTTAAAAACCCATTATTAATCAGCGGATTGAATAACAATGCTTTACATCAAAATCCCAAAGGGATTTAACATGAATAGCCCTGCACGAAGTGCAGGGACATGAAGGTGAATAAAAACGAACGCCAACGGCGTTCAACAAAATATTATAAATAAAATAGGATTCCGATGTTGATTTGTTAAACCACTTTGTGGTTTGGGTTCTTTGCTTGCATGATTAACCATAGGCTAATCGCCTATGGCTATTCACGTTTATCCACCTCTGGTGGATTTGAAGGAATGTCTTCCACCAAAATCCCAAAGGGATTTAACATGAATAGCCCTGTACAAAGTGCAGGACATTACAATAGCGAAATTAAACAATCCTGAAAGGATTGAATATGAATAGCCCTGTACGAAGTGCAGGGAAATGCAAGTGAATAAAATCGAACGCCAACGGCGTTCAACAAAATATTTTTCTACTTCTCTCCCATCAAAAGCTTTAACAATTTTATTGCTGCATCCGATACAACAGTTCCCGGGCCAAATATTGCAATTGCACCTGCATCATAAAGAAACTGATAATCTTGCGGCGGAATTACTCCACCAACAATTACCATAATATCTTCTCTTCCTTGTTTTTTAAGTTCTTCTATTACTTTAGGTACCAAAGTTTTATGACCGGCAGCAAGACTCGAAACTCCAAGAATATGTACATCATTTTCGATAGCCTGACGAGCTGCTTCTGTCGGAGTTTGAAAAAGAGGACCAATATCAACATCAAATCCAATATCGGCATAACCTGTAGCCACAACTTTTGCACCACGATCATGACCATCCTGACCCATTTTTGCAATCATTATGCGAGGTCTACGACCTTCTTTTTCTGCAAACTTATTAGCTAATGCAACTGCTTCGTTAAACATATTATCGTCTTTATTTTCGTTAGAATAAACACCTGAAACAGAACGAATTGTAGCGCTGTATCGACCAAATTCTTTTTCTAGAGCAAATGAAATCTCTCCTAAACTTGCTCGTTTTTTAGCAGCATCAACAGCCAATTCCAATAAATTCCCATTACCGGTTTTGGCGGCTTTAGTTAACGCTTTTAAAGCTTTTTCTACATCTTCAGAGTTTCTTTCTGCACGCAATTTAGCTAATCTCAATATTTGAGAATCTCGAACGGCAGTATTATCTACTTCCAGAGTTTCTAATGGGTCTTCTTGTTCCAGTCGATATTTATTTACTCCAACAATAGTATCTTTTTTTGAATCGATTCTAGCTTGTTTACGTGCAGAAGCTTCCTCAATTCGCATTTTAGGAATTCCTGTTTCTATAGCTTTCGCCATTCCACCTAATTCCTCAACTTCTTCTATTAAAGCCCAAGCCTTTTCTGCAATTTCCTTTGTCAGAGATTCAACATAATACGAACCGGCCCAAGGATCAACAGTTTCAGTAATATGAGTTTCTTCCTGAAGATAGATTTGAGTATTTCGAGCAATTCTGGCAGAAAAATCAGTAGGAAGTGCAATTGCTTCATCCAAAGCATTTGTATGCAAAGATTGAGTATGACCTAAAACTGCAGCCAAAGCTTCAACGCAAGTGCGAGTTATATTATTAAATGGGTCTTGCGCCGTTAAACTCCAACCTGAAGTTTGAGAATGTGTACGCAAAGCCATCGATTTTGGATTCTTTGGATTAAATCGTTTTACAATTTTAGCCCACAACATTCGTGCTGCACGCATTTTGGCTATTTCCATAAAATGATTCATTCCTATTCCCCAAAAAAACGACAAACGAGGAGCAAAAGCATCAATATCCATTCCTGCATTAACACCAGCCTTAAGATATTCCAATCCATCGGCTAAAGTATAAGCCAATTCAATTTCGGCAGTGCCTCCGGCTTCTTGAATATGATATCCTGAAATTGAGATAGAATTAAATTTTGGCATGTATTTAGAGGAAAATTCAAAAATATCTGCAATAATTTTCATGCTTGGCAATGGTGGATATATATATGTGTTGCGCACCATAAACTCTTTTAAAATATCGTTTTGAATAGTTCCGCTAAGATCTTCCAGCTTTACACCTTGTTCCAAACCGGCCACAATATAGAAAGCCAAAATGGGCAAAACCGCACCGTTCATAGTCATTGAAACCGACATTTTATCAAGTGGAATCTGATTGAAAAGAATTTCCATATCGAGTATGGAATCAACTGCAACACCGGCTTTTCCAACATCACCTTCAACACGCTCATGATCAGAGTCATAACCACGATGTGTAGCTAAATCGAAAGCAATCGACAGACCTTTTTGACCGGCAGCTAAATTACGTTGGTAAAAAGCATTTGATTCCTCCGCTGTAGAAAAACCGGCATACTGCCTAACTGTCCATGGACGAGTTACATACATTCCTGAATAAGGGCCTCGTAAAAATGGAGGAATTCCTGCAGCATAATCCAAATGCTCTATTTCATTCAAATCATCACTTGTATATATCGATTTAACATCTATGCCTTCTGCTGTTTTCCACACATCAGAAACTAATTCAGTTTTAGAATTATCAGCGATATAAGGTTTATCTATTTTAATCGTTTTAAAATCCGGCTTCATCTTTATAAAATTTTAATATTCTACACCCAATTCATATTGATATTGTTTCAAATCTTCAACTATATTCGATTTGGCATGAATAAAGTGCTTAATTCCAATAGCTTCAATTTCTTCAATTAAAGTTATAGGATATCCTGCAATAACTAATATGGAATGATATTGTAATTTATCAAAAACAGCTTCGGCGAATGCCGGATACTCTTGATCGCTTGAACAAATAACAATAATATCAGCTTTTGATTCGATAGCTGCATTTATTCCTTCGCTAATGTCTTCAAACCCAATAGTATCTTCTACTTCAAAACCGGCGCAGGCAAAATAATTGCATGCAAATTGAGCCCGCACTTTTCGCATGGTTTTATTTCCCAATGACAACATAAAGGCTTTTGGGCGCTTATTGTTCTGAGCAAACAAATCCGTTTTTTGTCTAATTCGTTCAATATCCTGACTTAATCTGTATTGTTTTAAAGTTCTGATTTCAGCATTCTTCAATGTTAAATCTAAAGCTTCGAAAACATCCGGATTTAGCATATCATCAATACTTTCCGAAAAATTTGGATATTGGTTGGTGCCAAGAATAATTTCTCGCCGTGTGGCCATTGCTTCCTTGCTTTTTAAAGCTGTTGCTTCAATCGTATCCTGAATAAATCCTTTTCGTAAAGAAGCTATATAACCTCCTAATTTATCAACATTTAAAAACAAATCCCAGGATTCTTGCACTAACGAATTGGTTAAACTTTCGATATAGTAAGAGCCTGCTGCAGGATCGGTAACTTTATCCAGAAAACTTTCTTCTTTTAACAACAATTGTTGATTTCGAGCTATTCTTTCTGAAAACGAAGTGGTTGATTGATAAGTTAGATTAAAAGGAGTGAGACTCAAACTATCTGTTCCGCCTAAAACTGCCGACATGCCTTCTGTTGTAGTTCTCAATATATTTACATGCGAATCGTAAATGCTTTTGTTCCAAGATGTTGAAACAGAATGTATATGCATTTGAGTGGTGTCTTTATTTTCAAGGTTGTAAGCTTCAAGCACTTTCGACCATAAAAAACGAGCTGCGCGAAGTTTTGCTATCTCCATAAAATAATTAGACCCAATGCCAAAATTGAACTTGATACGATTTGCAATTTTATCGACCGATAATCCTAAATCTGTAAGTTTGTTTATATATTCAACTCCTTGAGCCAGTGAGAAAGCCAGTTCCTGAACAATATTTGCACCTGCATTACGTAGATTATGACCATGAACGGCCAAAACTCTAAAATTTGGTAAGGATTTTACAGAATAAATTAACTGTTTTGAGTGCGTGAAAGCATATTCTTCTGTCTGACAAAGTTTGCCTCGAAATGCAAAAGCCATAAAAGGATCAAAATCAACTGATGCCTGAAGCTTCTTTGGATCGCGTTTGTATTTTTCAACTAATTCCTCGTAAATGGCAACAATTTTATGGGAAGCAGGGCCACACATAAAATTTACTTCAATATCTTCGGCATTGATATTCTCCATCAAAAGCTCAATATCTTTTATCGTTGGTTGAAATTGATCGGAAAATAAGAATCCGATGGAATTTACACCCTTGGATGTCAACTCAATGGCTTTTGCATTAGCATTGGAAATATTAGCAACCAAAATATCCTGACGAATCAGCCATTTATTATCTGTTTTGTTTCCTCGTAAGAAAGGGAAAGTTCCCGGAAATGTATCAGCTAATTGAGATTTTTTCAAATCCTCTTTACGATAAAAGGGGCGGAGTTGGAAACCTTCAGCTGTGTTTTTAAACAAGGTTTTTTCGTAATCAGCGCCTTTTAAATCCTTTCTTAATTGGGTTTCCCAGGCTTCTGTTGAAGAAGAAGGAAACTCTGCAAAAAGAAGACTCTTTTTTTTGCTCTGCTTCATTATTCGCTTTATGTTTTATTTTTAACTCTACAAAGGTACATTGAAATGAATGGCTTGCAAAGCAAAAATTATAATAGAAAAACAATATAAAATCATTCTAAACGATAAATTTTTTTTAACAATGATTATGCAGTTGTTTTCATTATTTAGGTTAAATATTAGCATTGATAAAACGTTTGGAACTTTCGGCAATCCTATCCAAAGAAAACATTTACTTTTGAAATAAAAAAATTATCATTATGAATTTGGAAGAGCTTCATCAATTTGGTCTACGATTTATGTATCAAGAATTGCTTAAGAATAAGTTTGAGGTTTTATCCGTTGAACCTGATTTAGAGACTTTTCCTCAAATTGTAGCTCGAAAAGAAAATCAGCTTTATTTTATTGTTGTTCAATCGGCTACTTATCCTGAAGTTGGAGATTTGCCTACTAATCATCAAATAAAACGTATCAGAGAACATGCCGAAAAACATAACGCACTTACCAAATTTGCAAGTTTGGGTTTAGCAAATGCCGATGCAAAAAACGAAACAGAAAAATCGATTTTAAATAAAGGCAATGAATTTTTGATAAACTACAGCGGATTGAAAGAGTTAATAAGGGTTTGATATTCAAATAGATTCAAATTTTTTTGATTTACTTTCAATAGAACTCTATCACTTAACTTTTTATAATCTTAACTTAAAATAGTGTTTAGAGCTTTGTTTCTTATATTTGCCAAGATAAACATATTAAGTGCTGGTATATATTTTGTTGTCTTTTAGCAATTTAGAATATTTGCATCAAATTAAAGGCATTAATAAATGAAAATTGCAGTAATTGGAAATTATCCGCCCCGAAAATGTGGAATTGCCACTTTTACCGAAAATTTTGTCGAATCATTATTAAATGTTAAAGATACAATAACATTGTCTTATAACGAGATTGATGTTTTTGCTATGAATGACCGCGTAAAAGGATATGATTATCCGGAAATTGTAAAGCAAGGTGTTAGGCAAAACAATATTGATGACTATTATGATGTAGTAAAGATAATTAATCAGGGAGATTACGATTTTTGTCATATTCAACATGAATTTGGTATTTTCGGTGGGCAAAGCGGATTATTTGTCAATGTTTTTCTTACGCAAATAAAAATACCCGTTTTTATAACTCTGCATACTGTTTTGAAATCTTATAATTTTCATCAACAGCGGATTATGGAAAATATAGAATTATTTTCCACACGTATTATCGTAATGAGTCAACTTGCTCGAAAAATATTAATAACTGATCATCATATTACGACTGAGAGAATATTGGTAATTCAACATGGAGCGCCTGTTTTTAAAACGTTCGACAGAATAGAGGCGAAAAAAGCTCTAGGCTGGTCGGATTATACTATCCTTATGACCTTTGGTTTGATTGGTCGATCCAAAGGATTAGAAACAGCAATAAAGGCACTACCGCAAGCTTGTAAAATCTTCCCCGAAATACGATACGTGATTCTTGGTAAAACGCATCCTCATATTATTGAGCATGAAGGTGAGATTTACCGTGAATATTTATCTCAACTAGCAACAGATTTAGGTGTAAATGAAAATGTGATATTTTTGGATAAGTATGTTAATGAGCCTGAGCTTACAAATTATTTACAAGCCTGTGATATTTATCTTACGCCATATCTTAACGAAGCTCAGATTTCGAGCGGGACACTTGCTTATGCTGTTTGTTCGGGTGCGGCAGTAATCTCAACTCCGTACTGGCATGCCACTGAATTATTAGCCGATGGACGTGGCCTGTTTTTCGGATTTAGGGAACATGAAGAGCTTGATAAATTGATAATCAATTTATTATCTAATCCAAAACAGCTTAAATCTACTCAGGAAGCGGCTTATAATTATGGTAAAACAATTTCATGGCCGATAATTGGAGCTGAAAGTCATATGCATTTTAGATATATTATTGATAATCATGTAATTAAATTTAAGAAAATCGAAGATTTATTTTTAGAACGAATTCCAGAATTTTCATTAGCTCATTTCAATTCCTTATCAGACTCAACGGGTATAATGCAACATGCCAGTTATACAGTGCCTGATTTAAATCATGGTTACTGTACCGACGATAATGCTCGTGCATTAATTATGGCTGTAAAACAAAATCGACTTTCACAATCTGCTGATTCCGAAGCTTTAATAACCAAGTTTTTAAGCTTTATCCATTATATGCAATTGGAGAATGGATTTTTTATAAATATGCTAAGCTATTCTCGGCAACATCTTCAAAATAATTTGTCAGAAGATTCGTTCGGAAGAGCTTTATGGGCTTTAGGATATACAGTACGGTTCGCGCCTCTTCAAAATCAAAGAGAATTTGCAAATGAAATGTTCCTGAAAGCAGTACAATATTTCGAAAAATTAAATGATTTACGTGGAATTGCAAATACAATAATTGGTCTTTTTTATTACTTAAAGGCTAATCCTGATAATCTTAGCTTGCAAATAATGCTTGAAAAGTTTCTACAAAAGATGTATAATTCTTACATTGCAATTGCAGATAAAAACTGGCAATGGTATGAGCATAAATTATCGTACGATAATGCAATTTTACCTCTTGCAATGTTTCTTGGTGCTACATATATTAAAAATCCTGAATATTTGAATGTAGCCAGTAAAAGTATAAACTTTTTAGAAAAATTCAGTTTTAAAAATAATCATTTATCATTAATAGGAAATGATAATTGGATGGAAAAAGGGCAAACAAAATCTTTATTTGGTCAACAGCCTGTCGATGCCATGGCCATGGTTTTACTCTATCAATGTCTTTATAGATTAACTGGTGATACAATATATAAAACTAAATTAGAAATAGCATTTTCATGGTTTTTAGGTAATAATGATCTGTATATGTCGCTCTACGATAAGCAGACAAAAGGCTGTGCCGATGGTTTGTTTGAAGATAATGTAAACTTAAATCAAGGAGGCGAGAGTTTGCTTGCATGGCTGATTGCTTATTTGACCTACCTATCGGTTGATGAAAATTGTTAATTGCAGACTATATAAATGTTTTTATATACATTATTGATTATAATATTTTGCTAAATTTGAAACTTAAACTGCAAGCTGTATTTTGCTCCAATTTGGCAATTACTAATCGCTAACAAAAATCTTAAAATAATGGCCATAAATGTTCATCGATTAGAAACAGTTTTCAGACCTGATCCAAAGCGTGTTATTGCCCGATTTTTTTTCCCGGGGCCTGAGAGTCGTGTAAAAAAAATTATTAAAAAAGTAATTGAGATCAATGAAGATCAAGCAAAACTCACTTTAAATCAGGCACTAAGAAGCTTTTCTGACCGACATAGAAATATTTCAAAAATATTTGCTAAGCATTTTAATCATGTCAGGCATTTTGTTGACCAACTAGGCTATAATCCAAATGAAGTTCCAGAATTTAAACGCCTGCTTATAGGTGCATTTTTTACACATGAATATTCAATTGAATCGGCAGCTTTTTTTAATCCGAGCATGGTTGAAGATCCTGATCAAAGCAATCTTCTGGAAGGTCAAAAACGAGTAATTGTTAGTTTTAGAGCTACAGGCGAAGGTCATATATCTTCTATCGTTTTCAGAGGTGGAATTGTTAATGAAGAAGGAAGCCTAGTTTTTTATGAATCCAATCGATTGGTAGATGAAGCTGAAGTTATACGTAACAGCCAGTATACGAAAAATGATTTTTTAGCTAAACTAAGCGAAATGGAGGTAACAAAAAAAATTGTTATTGGAGTGGTGATGGATAAATTGCCTGATGTTTTCGATTATAATCAATTGAATGATGCGCTTAGTAAAGCAAAGGAAGAGGTAAAGCTTAGCCCATCTAATACTAATGTTTTGGATGCTGTTCATTGGTTGGCAAGTTCTAACCATGAGATAACTTTTTCGTTAGATACAGCCATTAGTGATCGTGTTATTTTTCCGATCTCTGCTTCAGAAAGCAATGGAATTGAAGATGCTCGTTTTGTAAAGTTTACTAACGACGATGGAAGTATTGTATATTATGCAACCTACACAGCATATAATGGATATACTATACTTCCTAAATTGATGGAAACCAAAGATTTCTATCATTTTAAGGTTATGCCACTCTATGGAGAAAAAGCTCAGAATAAAGGAATGGCTTTATTTCCAAGAAAAATAAATGGAAAATTTGCCATGGTTTCACGTATTGACGGAATTAACAACTTCATAATGTTTTCTGATGATATTAATATTTGGCAGGAAGCGAAACTACTCCAGGAACCAATTTATCCATGGGAATGTGTTCAGATAGGAAACAGTGGGTCTCCAATTGAAACCGATAGAGGTTGGCTACTTATAACTCATGGCGTTGGAACTATGCGCCAATATTCGCTTGGAGCAATTTTACTCGACTTGGACGATCCGACAAGAATTATTGCACGTTTAACTGAGCCTCTTTTAATGCCAAACAATAAGGAGCGCGAAGGATATGTTCCAAATGTGGTTTATTCTTGTGGTTCAATTATTCATAATGGAAAGCTGATAGTTCCTTACGCTATGTCAGATACTTCATCATCGTGTATGTGGGTTGAATTAGATGAACTTTTCAATAAAATGGTTTTAGAAAATGGCATTAAAGAAATCAAAAAGAAATTAGCAAATATCCTTGTCGTGGAAGATGATTTGATTAACTGTAAAATCGTGAATGAGATACTCATCAATAAAAATTATAATGTTAATATCGCACACGATGGTGTTGGTGCGCTAATAGAAATGGCTAAATCCAATTATGATGTCATCTTAAGCGATATAAATATGCCTAATTTCGACGGCTTTCAACTATTGGATTATATGAATAAGAATAGAATACGTATTCCTGTAATATTTATGACCTCGCTTTCTGATGAAAAGTTTGAACTTCGCGGATTAGAACTCGGTGCAGTTGAATATATCAAAAAACCTGTAAATGCAGAAGTGCTTACAAT
>CAZTST010000070.1:0-15397 GCA_964616585.1 uncultured Draconibacterium sp. | reverse complement strand
TAACCTTCGAGGAAAATGTGATGGAAGATGTTCTGGGCGGATTGACCAAGGAAGACCTGGAAGGAGCGATGGAAGAAGCTCCAGGCAGATTGACGAAGGAAACGGCAGGAGATGTGGTGAAAAAAGCTCCAGGCAGATTGACGAAGGAAACAGTAAGAGAAATAATAGATGAAAAGCAGGAGGCAGAAACACCTGATGTTCCGGATGAGGAGGAGGAACCCCTGATATACCTGTGCCCGGATTGTGCCTATATCATATCAAAGGATGCAGCTCAATGTCCGCGCTGCGGCGTAAATTTCGAGGATGAAATAATAGAAGAAACAAAGATTGAGAAAATAGTTATAAATGGTAAGTCGATAGAAGTAAATACAAAAAACATTTTACTTCCATTTCGAAATAATAATATTAAGATAACAGTAACTTCTCCCTTTTTTCAAGACCGAAATTTAGAATACAAACTATCAAATACTAATATAAATTCAACATGGACAATATTTGAAAATGGGTTAATAGAATTCTCAAATCTATCAGATGGAGAATATCTTTTATCTGTTAGAGCAGTTGGAAATAACAAGAGTAAATCCACAATTTTATCATTGGAATTTACTGTTGCACCTCCCTGGTTCAAAAGCACTCTCGGATTCCTATTTTATGGTTTTATTCTTCTTTTAGGTGGTACGATAATATATATATTGTATATAAGGAAAATAAATAAGGAACAAAAAATACTTCAAATAAAATATGAAGAATCACAAAAAAAGTTGTTAGAAGAACAAACTTATGAAAATGAGAAAGCCATAATTAAATTAAGAAATGATGCTTTAAGAAACGATATAAAGTTAAAAAGTAAGCAATTGGCAAATACGGCTATGGCCCTTGTAAAAAAGAATGAGACACTTCTGCAACTTAAAAACGACTTACAATTTAATAAGGATGATTTTAAAAACCAGTATTCTTTTAAAAAGCTAATACGCCAAATTGATTATTCTCTTGAGCATGAAGATGAATGGGATATTTTCGAAAGCAATTTCAATCAGGTTCATGAAGAATTCTTTAATCAATTAAAATTAAAATTTCCAAATTTAACTCGCAAGGATCTAAAAATGTGCGCCTTTCTAAAAATGGATTTATCTACAAAAGAGATTGCACCGTTACTCAATATCTCAATTCGAGGTATTGAAACTCATAGATATAGATTGAAAAGAAAACTCGATTTAGAAAAAAATGAAGACTTGTGCCGATTCCTTCAGAACTTTCATTAAATCAGTAGCTTAGTATAAATTAGTTCTTAAGCATTTGTTTAAGTTAAAGCATTGAAAATATAATATATACTTGCTATATTAAAAAGTATAACTTTTAGGTTATCTGATCCCACTATTCAATTAATTTAAATTTAGATTTTATATTTTCAACAGAACTTGCTCCTACAAAAATCTCAAAATCACCCGGTTCAGCAACAAAATCTAAATCGTAATTATAAAACTTTAAGTCTTCAACTGTTAAGTTGAAAGTTACCTTTTCGGTTTGTCCCTTTTTTATGAATATTTTTTTAAATCCCTTTAGCTCTTTTACGGGTCTGGTAACTGATCCTACTATGTCTCTAATGTATAATTGAACTATTTCTTTTCCATCAAAATTTCCGGTATTTGAAACATCAACAGAAACATCAATTGAACCAACTGTTGCCATTTTATCAGCGCTTAAATTAAGATTGTCATATCTAAAAGTTGTATAACTCAGACCATAACCGAAAGGGTAAAGTGGTTCATTTCTTACATCAATATAATTTGAAGTAAATTTCTCAAATTTACCGTCGGTATTCTGAATAGGACGCCCTGTGTTTTTATAATTATAAAAAATTGGAATTTGACCTACATTTCGTGGGAAAGTAGCGGTTAATTTTCCTGATGGGATTACGTCACCGAATAAAACATCTGCAATTGGCAATCCGCCTTCGCTACCGGGAAACCAAACGTTTAGAATGGCCGGAACTATTTTATTTTCTTCTACTAAAACCAAAGGTCTGCCTGTGAATAAAACTAAAACTACAGGTTTCCCTGTTTTTAATAAAGCTTTAAGTAAGTCTTTTTGAGCTTGTGGAATTTCAAGATTAGTTCTGCTACTACACTCACCGCTCATTTCAGCAGATTCTCCTAAAGCAGCAATAATTACATCAGCATTTAACGCTACTATAAGAGCTTCATCAAGCAATTGTTTGTCAGTTCTATTATCTCTGTGTAGTTCCTTACCAAACATAGTTGCTTTACGCTCAAAATCCTCATCATAATCCAGATTACTTCCTTTGGCATAAAGAATAGTTGCTTTATCTCCCGCAACAGTTTCAAGACCTTCTAAAAAAGAAATAGCCTTTTTATGTTCTGTTGCAACACTCCATGTACCGGGCATATTTTCTCTGGTATTTGCTAAAGGACCAATAAGTGCAATTTTACCAGATTTTTTTAAAGGCAATAGCTGGTTTTCATTTTTTAATAATACCATTGATTCGGCAGCAACTTTTCTGGCAAAAGTTCTATTTTCTTTTGTAAATATTTCAGTTTTAGCCCTATTTTCGTCACAATATTTATATGGATCATCAAATAAGCCCAACTTATATTTGGCTGTTAAAATTCTTTTAACTGCCTTATCTATATTATCAATAGTTACTAACCCATCTTTTAAGGCAGATTCTAAAGTTAATAAATAACCTTCACCTATCATATCCATGTCGGTTCCGGCATTAAGAGCTAAAGCTGCACTTTCTTTTAAATCTCCCATTCCATGTTCGATCATTTCATTTATTCCAGTATAATCAGTAACAAGAAAACCCTCAAAACCCCATTGATTCCTTAAAACTTCATTAATTAACCATTTATTACCTGTTGCAGGAATACCATCTACTTCGTTGAAAGATGACATTACAGAACCAACACCAGCATCAATTGCCGCTTTATATGGCGGGAAATAAATATTATACATAAGTTGTCTGCTCATATCAACCGTACCATAGTCTCTTCCTGCATCTGGAGCACCATACAATGCAAAATGTTTAACACAAGCCATAATTGTATTGTTCTTTTTTAAATCATCTCCCTGATAACCTTTAATCATTGCTTTTGCAATTTCGCCACCTAAAAAAGGATCTTCACCAACACCTTCAGAAACTCTTCCCCAACGAGGATCTCTTGAAATATCAACCATTGGAGAAAAAGTCCAATTAATTCCATCAGCACTTGCTTCTTGAGCAGCCATTCGTGTAGTTTTTTCTATCAAATCCATGTCCCATGAAGCAGATAAACCTAATGGGATAGGAAAAGTTGTTTCATATCCATGAATCACATCCATACCAAAAAGGAGTGGTATTTTTAAACGACTTTCTTCAACAGCAATTTTCTGAACTTCTTTTATTTTTTTGACGGGTTTAACGCTAAATACTCCACCTACTTTTCCTTCCTTAATTTTTTTTGCTATATCAGAGCTTTTTGCTTGTCCGGTAATAATATCTCCTGATCCCGGTAAATTTAATTGGCCTAGTTTTTCTTCAAGAGTCATTAAACTCAATATAGAATCTACTTTTGCGTCATAAACATTTGTATTATTATTAGATTGAGATGATGTATTATGATTGCAACTAAATGCAATAAAGGCAAAAAGGAATATGATTAAAAATATTTTTAAGTGTTTTTTCATTTTAATTTTTAGTGTTTTTCTTTGAAAACAGCCATGATAATAAATCAGTTTCAGCAAATGCAGAATCCCAGCTATTATGATTTGCATCATCATAAAGTGTAAATTTTGGAAAACCACCTTCCTTTAAAATTGCTTCGACCATTTGTATTGATAATCTAGGATTTACAACATTATCCTGAGCTCCATGAAAAACCCAAAAAGCGATATCCTTGGCAAATGATTTTACAAATTCCGGGTTTCCTCCTCCACAAATTGGAATGGCGGCTGCGAATGTATTTTGTTTTCTATACACAATCTCAAAGGTTCCCATTCCACCCATAGAAAGCCCCATTACATAAATTTGATCTTTTTTTGTGAAATCTTCGACTAAAAAAGAATCTATTAAAGAACTTACTAATTGTAGTGCTTGAGTTGGAGGTTCGCTGTATAGATATTTATATTGATTTGGCGAAGCGCTTCGGTCGACTTCTATTTTAGACCAATAATCATTTTCTGAACATTGAGGAAAAATAACAATTGACGGAAAATCTTTTCTATTTTGATCACTTGAAAAAATATTGCTTCCATGAATTAATTGCTTTTCATTATCATTTCCTCTTTCACCCGATCCATGCAAAAACAAAATAACTGGATATTCTTTATCTTTCGAAAAGTTTATTGGATACATTATTCTATATAATAACGTATCGTTTTCCAATATAAAAATTTCTTTTTCGAACAATGAATAGTTTTTTTGAGCCATGCTGCTGAAGTAGCTCAAAGCAACAAATAGATTAATTATCAGGACTTTATTCATAACTAAAATTCAACTTTTGCAATCCTTTTTGAACATCTTCATTTTGCATAAATAGATTCCATACTAGTCCTGTTCTGTAATTTTCAATCATACTGATAATAGGACCTTGATCTATTGCTAAATAAGTTCCGGAAACCCAAAAACCATATTCAGGACTAAATGCATCGTAAAATCCGGCCGGACCTAGTAGCTTGTCTTTATTTCTATAAAAATAATGCAGAGCTCTCATCGATTCTTCCGGCGTATATGGAATAGAACTAATTGCAGCTGTAGGCGAAATAACTCCAAGATCGTTAGTTGGTTTGTGTGCAGAGTAACACAAGCCTGCGTCTGATGTTCTTGTGTAGCTGGCTGTTAAACCCCAGCAATCAATACCATAAGCTTTGTAATTCTTGGGGTTCTGAACACAATATTCGTAGTTTATTTTTGAGTGACTTACATTTACATTCCAATAATTTACATAATCATCTGAAAGACCATGAGGATTTAGTCCTAAATAAGAATAATGAGCCCAGAATAGCGGCCCACCATAAATTGCATCGCCATTATGTTTAACTAATAACGGATAACCATATGTAATTTGGGTTGATTTTATTCCTCCATTTGATGCCCAGCCATTGGTATAAACTTCTTTGCTTATTCCATAATCTGGTGAAGCTGCAGCCATAATATAGGTTATAAGAACTTCGTTATATCCTTTTAACTGCATATTCATACTAAAATCATAATTAGGGCTCCAATGCCAATACAGCACATTTTGATTTTGAGTATACCAGCTCCATTCAATTCCTTTCCATAATTGGTCGGCTTTATTTGCAACGGCTTTTTCTGAAACAGTACCATTTTTAAAATATTCTTTTACGCAAACCAAACCTTGAGCTAAATAAGCAGTTTCGACCAAATCGCCACCATTGTCCATAGTGCTAAAGGGCTTAACACTTCCGTTAGTTCCATCTATCCAATGTGGCCATGCACCATGAAATCGATCGGCATTTTCTAAAAAATTAAACATTTTTGTAAAACGTTCAACAGCTTGTTCTCTTGTTATAAAATTTCGTTCTATAGCAACCAAAATAGCCATCAGGCCAAAACCTGTTCCGCCAGTGGCCACTGTATGTGCATCATGATTAGGATCATTAGCATGATAACGTTCCCTGGCACAACCAGAATTACTTTCGGCAAAATCCCAGAAATATTTGAATGTTTCACGCTGTGTAAGATTTAGCAAATCTTCATCTGCAATTGTTGTATAATCAGGAAATTCGATAGGCTCATAAACATATTTATCATCTTTGCATGAAGATATTAAAATGAGAAGGCTAAAAATTAAGAACTTGATTTTATTCATTTTCTTTAATATAAGGACTTGTAAAATTAAGTTTCTTGAGGCCATTCTGCAAATCTTTATTCTGCATAAATAAGTTCCAGAGCAATCCGCTTCTATAGTTTTCTATCATAACCGGAATTGGACCTTGGTCTATTGCCAAATATCTTGGCAGATACCAATTATATTCTATACTGAAAGCATCATAAGGGCCATATTTACCAACTAAGCTATCTGCTTCATTGTATAGGAATTTTAGCATTTGCATACTTTCATTAGGTGTATATGGAAAAGAAGCTAATGCAGCAGTTGGTGAGATTACTCCTAAATCATGATCGGGACGATGACTGGAATAGCCCTTCATCGAATAACTTGAAGTTAATCCCCACATATTTTCACCATATCCTTCGAAATTTCCCGGATTATCAACACAATATGCATAATGAATTCTAGTATGGTTTTGGTTAAGCTTCCAATAATCAGCGTATTGATCAGACAAACCATTTGGATTTAAGCCAAGATAAGAATAGTGCGCCCAAAAAAGAGGACCCACAGGAGAGTTGCCGTTTTCATAATGATTTAATTCAGTTTCGAGCCCATAAAAAACGGTATCATTTGCAATATCTCCATTTTTTGCCCAGCCTTTTTCATATACATCTTTGCTAATAGGATGCGTAGGTGAAGAAGCTGCTAATACATACAATATTAATGCTTCGTTATAGCCACCAACCGGAAAATTCATTTCCCAGCCATAGTTTGGCGACCAATGCCAATATAATACATTTTCATCTCCTTTGGTGTACCAATTCCATTCTACTTCTCTCCACAATTTATCAATTTTGGCAACTAGAGCCTTTTCTTGCTCATTCCCATCTTTAAAATATTCTGAAACTGTTAATAAACCTTGAACTAAAAAAGCTGTTTCTACTAAATCACCACCATTATCTTTCTTGCTAAATGCCAATACTTTACCTGTTTCGCCATTCAACCAATGAGGCCATGCTCCATGAAATCGGTCTGCTTTTTCTAAAAAATCAATAATTTTTTCAAAACGTAGTAAAGCTTGTTCTCTGGTGATAAAATCTCTCTGAACTCCAACTAAAATGGCCATTAAACCAAAGCCGCTTCCACCAATAGTAACTGTGTTCTTAGGTGAAGTAGGATAGATATCATCCATATGTAAACGTTCAGGGGCAAGCCCGGATATAGGCTCAGCACCTTCCCAAAAATAATTAAATGTTTGATACTGAACTAAATCTAATAAAGCTTCATCAGTTAAAGTTTCTGATTGCTTGTTTTTTTTATTTGAATTACATCCTAAGCTAAAAACTAAAATAATAGCTAAAGCAAAAAGTATGGTATTTTTTATTCTCATATACTATGTTATAAAAACATTTGTAGTTACAACCGAAAGGACGTAACTACAAATGAATAGGCAAAAAATTAACTAAACAACTATATTCAAATCAATCTGTTAAATGTTAAAAACTAAATTGATTTTTCAAGAAAAATTGAAAAGAATTAATTTGCAATATGGTTGCAAATTAATTCTTTTCAATATAACTCAATTATAATTCATCATTCATTATAGTTTGAATTTCAGTTTGAGTTAATGCTTTATTAAACAATCTCAACTCATCCATATAACTATTATCTGATAAATGATTCCAACCCGAGAATCGTGGCGCACCTGATCCTACGGAAATAATATCGCAACCTGTCCAATCAACAAGTTTTCCGGTCATGTTGCCGGTATTAGCAACTGCTACACCATTAAAATAGATTAAAGTAGCTGTTTCAGAAACTGTAAATGCAATGTGCACCCAATCTCCTAATGTAGCGTCTAATAAATCTCCATCATTCCAAACGTCCCCTCCGTCAGTACCAATATGTAGTTTAATTCTTTGTTCAGTAGCACTGCCCTCTCTAAACAGTCTAAACCCTGAAGTTAAAACATTATCAGCACCATTCATTGGAGGGCCAACAGTTAAGATTCCTGCTCTATCTGGATCGGAATTTACTTTATACCAAAAAGCACAACTAAATTCGTTTCCAAACAAATCATCAGTAGGAAAAGTTAGATAAGAATCGGCAGCACCAGCATAAGCATTATCGCCCTGAACACTCTCTCCTGCATAGCCGGGAGTTCCAACTATGGTTGCATCAGCCAGACTATTTTGTTCTGTAAAAGAACCATTGAAAGGCATAAAGAATGTTTCGCCATCATATTTTGGTGCGTAAGCAACTACTCCACCGTAAACAGCTGCTATCTCTTCAGCGCTTAATGCTTTATTAAAAAAGCGTAATTCATCCATCTTACTTGCATCAGATTTATGATCCCAATAGCTAAACGTTTCGCCCCCCGAGGCAATAGTAACCGTTTCGCAACCGGACCAATCAATTGGAGCAGCCATATCGGCTGATCTCATTTCTGATCCATTAAAATAGATGGTGTTTTTAGTGTCTGAAATAGTTAAAGCGATGTGAACCCATTCGCCGGCAGCCACATTTATAACATCTCCATCATTCCAGCTTTCACCGGTACCAAATCCAACATTTGCTTTAATTCTTTGCTCATCTGCATTTCCTTCTCTAAATAATCTAAAGCCTTGATTACGGTCATCGGCGTTGTCGCCAATTACTAAAATACCCGCTCTATCAGGATTTGCATCAACTTTATACCAAAAAGTGGCAGTAAATTGGCTGCTCATTAATCCTTCGGCAGGGTGAGTTATATAAGAATCTATAGCTCCTAAATAGGCTCCGTCTCCATTATGAGCATCAACAGTTATTGAAGGAGATCCTACAGCCGAAGCAGCAGTATTGCCGACTACATTAATATATCCACCTTCAAAAGGCATATAGAAGGATTCACCATCAAATGGCGATACATATGGATTAAATGAATTCATCATAATTTGAATATCACTTTGAGTTAATGCCTTATTAAACAGACGTAATTCGTCCATATCGCTGTTATCAGATAAATGATTCCAGTAGCTAAAAGTTTCACCTCCGGCTCCAATTGTAATATTTTCACAACCTGTCCAATCAACCGGAGCTCCCATATCTGATGATCTTTGCTCTATACCATTAAAATAGATCGTATTTTTATCGGCAGTAACGCTAAAAGCAATATGCACCCATTCGCCGGCAGTAACATCGATAACATTTCCATCATTCCAGCTTTCGCCGGTTCCAAAACCAACATTCAATTTAATTCTTTGTTCAGTTCCGCTACCTTCTCTGAACAATCTGATTCCTTGATTACGATTTTCAGGGATATCGTTCCCTATTACTAATATACCAGCTCTATCTGGATTTCCGCTCACTTTATACCAAAAAGCAGCAGAAAATTCGTCACTTAATAAACCTTCGGCAGGAATAGTTATATAAGATCCAGTTGCTCCTCTGTAAGCATTAGAACTCGCAAAGCCTTTACCGGCAAATCTAGGTGTGCCAACTTCAGTAGCAAAATTAAATCCAATCAAATTCATATAGTCACCATCGAAAGGCATGTAAGCAGATTCACCATCAAACATAGCTGTATAGGCTGGTTCTTTTACAAAATTAACTTCTGCATTAGTTGTTTTGCCTTCAATGTCCTTTGCTATGATGGTTAATTTGTGATCTCCATCGGCTAGGCCATCATAAGTAAACTCTTCTAAAGCTCTACGATAGTCCATAAAGGAATTAAAACTTGCAATTTCGGTTCCATCCATTAATGCTGAAATAGATAGGATTTCGATATCGTCGGTTACTTCAATTTTAATAGTAATTGAAGTAACTTCTTCAAATACTTTAATTTTTGTTCCTTCAACGGGATACTTAAATGTTACCATTGGAGCGGTTATATCCGCGCCGGGATCAACAGCAGTTATAGGGTCTATATAATCTTTTTTGCACCCAAAACTAAGAAGGATTAAACCGGTAACAACTAAAATATTTTTTATTGTTTTCATTTTTTTTATTTTTAATTGTTATATCTTATTATTTAGCATTTCCTAAACCTGGCAGCAAATCAACTTGTTCTTGTGGATAAGGTAGAAATGCTTTATCCGCAGAAAAAGATCTTCCATCGTAGCTCAATTCATTTGATTTTCCAAGTCTAACCATATCGTAAAAACGAGTGCCCCATTCCATTGCCAATTCAGCAAATTTTTCATCCATTACCTGCTGATTTGTTACGCCGGCTAGTGGAGTTAGACTTGCTCTTACTCTAACTAAATTTACAGCTTGAGCTGCAGTACCGGCTGTACCGGTAGCGCCTTGTGTAAGTGCTTCAGCGTACATTAGCAATATTTCGGCATATCGAATAAGAGTAAGGTTTTTATTGGTTCCATATTCTGTCCGTCCGGGAGTAAGTTGATTAGAAGGTAAATAATGTTTACCACTGGTAAACATAGCACGAGCATAATCTTTAAATATATCACCATCTCTGGTAGTATTAGAAATCCATGCAGGTAGAATTGCATAATTTGGATCAGTTTTAAGTGCTTCAATACCACGATTTGTAAAAATTACACTTGTTTCTAAACGTACGGATTCGCCTCTGTCAAGCATAAACTTGATGAATTTTAGACTAGGTTCGTAGAACCCCCAACCATCGCCAGCTCCCGCAACAGCAGGAGTCCAGCCTTGAGGGCCGAAAAATCCAAAAAGATAACTAAAATTATCACCGGCACTTTGTCCAAAATCAGAATATTGGAGTTCTAAAATATTTTCGTTGTTTAGTTTACCGGGAATTTTGAACAACTCATAAAAATCAGATTCCAAAATAAAGTCTCCTGAACTAATAATCTGCCCTGTTGCATCGGCAACTGCCTGATAATTTTTCAATTCAAGATTTGCTAATGCCTTAATGGCAAGAGCTGTATATTTAGTTGCTCCGCCAGGGATATCAGTTCTTTGATTTGGGTGCATGTCAACTAAATAAGGAATGGCCTCATCCATTTGGTCAGAAATATGTTGCATAATTTCATCCTTAGTAGCTACTTCAGCAATAAGTAAGTCAGATGGGTCAGAGCTTGTTGTGATATAAACTTTACCCCATGTACGAGACAATTGAAAAAGTAAAAAAGCACGCAAAGTTTTTGCCTCAGCTATGTATTGATCAGCTAATGCTGCACTTGCGCCATTTTCTTTATATAATTCTATCTGTTCCATTGCAGAATGAGCAACAAAGATATCACTATACAAATTTTTCCAAACTGAACCATACATCCAATAATCTTTATTGTAATTGTATTTATCTGTTTCGGCATAGTCTTGCTGGTCGCCAAGTCCTCCGGCATTAACATCATCGCCTCTTACAGAAATAAGAGGAAAATCTTCCCAGCCACGAGATTGAAATTGAGCATAAGATCCAATAAGAGGTAAGATCATATTGCTGGAAACAGTATAATCTGTTTCGCCTGTAAAAGATCTGTTTTGTGGTGGCTCAATTAATAGGTCGTTACATGCCGATGAAAACAACAGTACGATAAACAGCCACGTAAATTTTTTAATACTATTTATAAGTTTCATGATGATATATCTTTAAAAATTAAATTTTAATATTTAGTCCAAGCGTATATACAGCAGGTATTGGATATGTTTGAGTATCAATTCCATTTGCTACTTCAGGGCTAAATCCATTGTAGTTGAAAAGTGTAAGCGGTCTTTCTGCTGTAAACGAAATCCTTGTATCAGGAATTAATATTCCATTTAACCTTTTACCGATAATATTGTATGCGAATTGAACATTTTGAATTCTAAAAAACGAACCATCTTCAACAAAATAATTACTCAACTTTTGATTCCATCCTTTTCTTAAACCAGCAGAAGAAGGATATTCATTTGAAGTTCCTTCGCCATGCCAGCGATTTATTGCAAGGTCGGCGTCTAAGTTTCCATCAGCAGTCCAAATCAATTCTCCACGTTTACGGTTAAGTATTTTGTTTCCGGATTGACCCATAAGACTAGATGAAAATTCAAAATCTTTATAGGTAATTCCTATATTAGCACCAAAAATAAGATTAGGTAAATAAGAACCTAAAACAACACGGTCATCATCATCAATGTTCCCATCACCATTTTGATCTTTATATATAAAATCACCTGGTTCAAGACCATTTGCAATTGCAACAGGATCTGCAGCAATTTCAGCAGCATTCTGATAAACTCCAATTACTTCACGTCCATAAAATGCGAGAAGAGATTCACCTATAATAGAACGTTGACGAAATTCTGCCATTCCTCCATCAATATATGGCTGGCCATAAAGATCACGGACTTCATTTTTAAGAGTAGAAATGTTTGCTCCAACATTATAATGGAAATCTTCTGAAATTTCATTAGTCCAATTCAAGGCTAATTCAAAGCCGGAATTTCTTATCACACCTACATTTTTAAGTACGCTAAGTTGTGTGGATGGAATTTTAACATAGATAGCAGCATCTTTAGTATCGCGGCTATAATAATCAGCCTCAACAGATAACCTATTATTAAATAAACTTGATGTAACACCGATATTTGTCTCTTCTGTAACTTCCCACTTAAGAGAAGAAAATGTACTAGAAGTTGTGTTACCTGCTACAAGCACATCGTTAAAAACGGTATTTATTACTGTAGTAGTTGTTGCACCATCACTGGCTTGTATATTATCGTTTCCAAGTTGACCCCAACTGGCACGTAATTTTAAGAAGTTAACGGTTTTATTGTCTTTTAAAAAGTCTTCCTGAGTAAGTACCCATCCAATACCAATCGTTGGAAAGTAACCCCATTTTTCTTGATATTTGGAGCTTCCATCAGCTCTAAATGTACCGTATAATAGGTATTTATATTTATAGTTATATGAAACTCTACCAAAATAAGAAAGGCCATATTCTCTAAGGCCACCGTCATTAACAGACTCTGAAACAATTGTTTCAGCTTGGTCTATATACCAAGATTCTTCATTTTCATAAGGAAAGTTTAAACCTCTTGCAGTTAGCATTTGCCAAGATTCATCTCTGAAGGAAGTACCTGCCATTGCAACAATATTATGATTTCCAAAACTCTCGGTATAGGTTAAAATATTATCCCATATTTTATTTGAAAAAGTTTCTGTTCTTTTTGTTATAGCGGCATCAGGTCTTTGGAAGCTGTTGCCAATAAAAAAAGGTAGATCTACAATACGTTCATCCAGCGATGTAAAACTATGACTGAAAGTAGATTTAAAAGTTAATTTCTTAGGGATAAGCTCGAATTGCATATAAAAATTAGCAAGCATTTTTTTGATTTTCAAGCGATTATCATTATATGTGAGAGCAGGAAAAGGATTTTGTCCACTGCGATAACCAATATCTTGCGCATTTGCAAAATTATCAGGCCATGCATCAGGATTTAAATCGTCATATACCGGTAAAATAGGTACTGCAAAATATGCATCATTCCATGCAGAAGACTCAGGAGCATATCTTGTAGCATCGCTCAAAATCATATTCCCACCAATTGTGAACCAGTTTGTTGCTTTATAATCAACTTTCGAACGAAGATTTAAACGTTCATATTCATTTTTCATGTCCAAAATACCTTGCTCTGAAAAATAACTTCCGCCGATTGAATAAGTAGTAGTTTCATTTCCACCGGCAACATTCAAGCTATGATTTTGAATATTTCCAAGTCTTAAAATTTCTTTATACCAATCTGTATTTACATCAGGAACATTAGGATTAACACGGCTCCTGCCATAACGTTGCATTGCATTTAAAATAAAACTTGCATCAGCCGCTGAGCCTGACTCAATAGCCATGGTGGTAAACTGTTCTGCATTAGCCATTTGTAGAACATTCTGAGCAACTTGAGTTCCTGTATATCCGCTGTAAGTAATTTCTGCTTTTTGATTTAGCCTACCCGATTTAGTTTCAATAAGCACAACACCATTAGCAGCTCTAACACCATAAATTGCAGCTGCAGATGCATCTTTTAAAACAGAAATGGATGTAATATCGGAAGTATTTAAAAAATCGATATTATCAAAAAACATTCCGTCAACTACATAAAGAGGAGCTTCATTGTTGCTACCCGGATATGATCCAACACCACGAATTCGGATAGTAGGTGAAGAACCGGGCGCACCACTACTTACAACTTGAAGACCGGCAACTTTTCCTTGCAAAGCCTGCATAGCCTGCCCGGTAGGAGTTTTTACGATCTCATCAGTTTTAATAGTGGTAATGGACGATGTAAGGTCTTTAGTATTCATAGTACCATAACCAATTACCACTACTTCTCCTAAAACCTGAGTATCCTCAACTAAAGTTACATCTATATAATTTCGATCATTTACACTTAGCTCTATTGCTTTGAAACCAACAAAACTAATTACCAATGTCCCATCACTTGGAACATTCTCTAAGGTGTATTTTCCATCAAAATCAGTTGTTACCCCAATTGTAGAATTCTTTAGAATTACTGAGGCTCCTGGAAGTGGACTTCCACTTTCATCAGTTACAGTACCGCTTACTTGAATTCCCTGTGCAAGTATCGCAGAAGAAATAAATAATAAGAGTACAAATGATAGGATTTTTTTCATTTGAATTAATTTTTAAAATTTATATTTTGTAAAGTTAAGAAATAACAAGCGTGAGTAAAAGTTGGTTTTCTTTTTAAAATACACCATGATGGATAAATGCCAACAAATTGTGAAATACAGGGCTTTATAATAATAAATATGACATATAAAATAATTGAATTCAAATTTATGAAGTAGTAATGACGTAAATAATTCATGCTTTTAGAGTAATATTTTCACTTCATATTTCATAATTTTAACACCATTGAAAAAATATTTTCTAATAAAGTTAACATTTTTTAAGAAACTTTAGATAAAACTATAAATGCCTTAATTGATGTAAATATCTTTGATATAATAGTAAAAGCAGGCAAAATTTAAAACCATCAGGAATAATTAGCTTTTAATTTTAATTGCACTTAGTTTCACCTGTACCCTAAAAAAAATTAAGTGATAAAAGATACTAAGTTACCTCGTAAAAATTTAATTTAAAGTTTAAGAAATAAAATCAAAATATTTTTGAGAGCCCATGAGTTTAACATAGGTTATTAGTACTAAAATATTATGAATGTAGACAAATATGAGTAATTAATTATATTTAGCTTATTATCAATTGCTTCCAAATCTTTTCAATTATATTATTTCCGCTTTGGATTTAATAAGACAAATTATAATAATGCTACATAATTACATCAATTACCATTACCAAATTTTATTTCATGCCCTCCCTCCAAAATTTGTTTGACAACCAATTATTTTGCAAGATGATTAATTGGCGTACTTTTAAAGTGCCAAATAGTTTTGAAACAGAATAATACTTAATAACTTTATACCATAACTAAATTATATATTGAAATATTTATTTAGTGTTGATAATCAATTGATTGTATTTAACATTTTGCATTATAAATTATATGAATCGAATTCTATTTATTTTCTTTTTTTAAGTTTTTCTAATGCATTTTGCAGGTAATAGTGTAAATAAACCCATTTGAAATTGACATCAGAAATAATAGTGGAATAAAATTAAAACTCAATCCAATTGAAGGAGAGA
>CAZTST010000069.1:0-15421 GCA_964616585.1 uncultured Draconibacterium sp. | reverse complement strand
ACAGGATATTCATTAGCGATTGTAAATATTATAGAAAAGGGGCGTTTTTCAATGTTCTTACTCGCACCTCTAGTTTCAACCTTTCTACTAATTTATTTGTGTTTCCCAAGTGCGAAAAAGCTACTTACAGAATGGGAAGAAAAAACATTTATATAGTTTAGATAGAAAGTACTAGGTACGTCTGCATTAATATTTTAACTGCCGCGCTATTTAGCGGCAGTTAATTTAAAAAGTTAAAAATCAGGTAAGTATGTGCAAAATGAATGTGCAAATAAAGTTGATATAAATTTATCTAATAACAAAAATCATGTTTAAAGAAACAAGTAAAATTCAACGTGCAATAGCAGCAATAGTAGCAGTTGTTGCTGGTATTTATTTCGTTGCCTATGCTCCTAGTCAATCTATGTGGACATTAAAACATGCCTTGGAGGCAGTTATGACCCGTTTAATTCCATTTGATCCTGATTTCTACACGGCTGTTCCTATTTTAGGCGCTACTTTTGGAATTTGGATGCTTCTACTAGGCTTTGGTGGAACTCTCCTAATTGTTGTTGCCCGCAGTATCTACAATGGAAACTTAAATGCCAGAGCAACTGGATTAGGTGTTGCAGGAATTGCTTCTGTAGCAGGAATGACCATGTTCATTCCTTGGATGGTATTAATCGTATCTGATTATTCTCAAGGTCCGGTTTCAGGGATTAGTCCTCCTCCTCCTGATACTTTAATGGCACCTCCTGTTTTATGGATTATGGTTATTGGACTAGCCGCTTTCTTTACTTTTTTACTTATGGATAAAGACAGCATTAAAGATAAGTTTTTCAAAACAATTATCTATACAGGTATTGGAGTGGTAGCAGGTATGGTATTTATGAATGCACAGCATGGCGTTCGCTATTTTGCTTTTATTCCTGAATATCAAACAGAAACTAGCTCTTTAAAACCATTAGGTAATGTTTATACTAATCTTGATCATTACGATGCAATAGGTTTAACCACAGTTTCTCAAGTTCAAATGGACAGTTTAGTAGCTGATCAAGCCATTGATATTGTAAGAAAAGATGTGGATCCTGCAACTGGCAAACATCTTGTTGATAGTGTTGTACTAAAAAATACAGAAGCCGTTTATAACCCAAATACTCTTGCCCTATTATTAGGTGGATATGGTAATTATATTGCTTCTTACTTAATGGTTTTCCTTCTTCCTTTCGTATTCTTACGTAAAAGATGGGCCTACAATGCCTTATTAATGGCTACTTTATTTTCAGCAATTGCAACTTTCCAGAACTACTTTGTTCGTGGATCTTTTGAATGGGCTATTGGTGGATTGATGTCCTTGGGACTATTTATTTTTCTACTTCTTCCAATATTCAAAAAATATTTGGTTGAAGCAGAAGAATCTAACACTTAAAAATCTGTACTCGAAATCTATGAGCCGCATTTGTTGCTTATAGATTTCGATTTAATAGTTAATAAAGCCATTAATGGCCTATTCACTTTAAACAAAATAAATTATGGAAGCAACACTTTTCGATCAAGTTCTTTTATTATTAACAGGACTTACAGCTTTTTATTTAATCTTTCGATTTATTCAAGCCATTAAAGGAACTACTGAAAAGGCTAAGTATTATTATCATTATATCACTTCATTTGCCGTGCTTTTTGTGGCGGGCGTTTTGGTAATCTTATTCGATTTTGCTGTTTTAGCAAGACCTGAAATAAAAATCGTTGCAACGCTCATCCCATTTGGGATTGCTACCGGACTGATGTGTGAGTTTTATCAAAAATACGCCAAGCCTTATGTAATGTTTTTACTCTTAGGATTTGTGCTCATCGTTCTACTAAATTTGGGAGTCATCGAAACAAAATTAATTTACCCTATTTTTCATTCCATTGCAGGTTTAACCATTTTTGTAATTCCCATTCTCATTGTAAAAAACAAATTAAGTCCTAGTAGTTTTCTCTTTGTTACTGTTGGTGGAACGCTGATTGGTATAGGTGGAATAGCACTTGCATTTTTAGGTGCTGGAAAACCTTTTTTGGGAATTTTCACAGCTGAAGTCGTTTTCACCATTTTAACTCCAATCTTATTTTTAATGACCTTGGCTTTTACATTTGGTTTTATGAAAAACATGCACAAAGCCAAATAAGTTTTCTGAATTAAATTGAACGATTCAAATAATATCAATCCTTAAACTCAAATTAATAATGAATAGATTTAATTATCTCTTCACCTCAACAAAAGGTCTTATACTGACAGCCATTGCCCTTATATCTATTGTAACGGCAGTTTTCAATACGCTTTCCGGACCAATGGTTGAATGGGGAATCAGAGATTTAACAGTTAAATGGCTGGGCATGGATTTAAATCCTGCTGAAAGAGCCGGAAGAATCATTATGCTTTATCATACAATAGCAATGGCTGTTGTTGCAATTGAAGTGTATATGATGACTTCAATCATCCCCATGCGAAAACATGAGCAAAAAAACATCAATATGCTTGTAACCGTAGGCTATATCACGGCTATGGTTTTTGGTCTTGGCTTTGCTTATTGGGGTCATAATTTCACTTTCCACGGATTATTCTTAGTAGGCCAATCTTTGGTTTTCTTTTCCGGTGTTTTATTAGCCTTTGCTTTAAATCCTTGGAAAAAGGAATATTATGTAACTAACAAAGATTTCGCTCATTTTAAAAGCGGAATGGATATGGAACGCATGGCTTTCTTTATTATGGCTGTTGCGATGCTCATTTCTGCAGGTTTTGGTGCTGTTACGGGATCGTTTTGGGCCAATGGTCATGAAACATTCCTTGCAGAAGATCTAATTCGCGATCCGAATAAAACACATTTGCAAAAAGCAATTATCGGGCACTTACATATTATGCTAACACTCGTAGCAGTATCCATCACTTTAGTAGTTGGTCGTTGGCTAGAATTTAAAGGTATTTTTCACAAAATTGCCATGCCTTTAATGATTATAGGTACCCTAGTTATTTCAGGCGGCGTTTGGTCAGTTGTTTGGACGAAAATGGCTCATACCTTTATTTACATTGGTTCTGTTGGCGTTATGTTATCTGCTTTAATGTTAGTAATTTATAGCTGGAACAAGCTTATTCACGATAATTCTATAGAATTAGGTTATAAAAATCCCAACATATTCCAAAAATTTAAAGCCTTATTACATGATCCGTTAAAATTCGGACCAACCTGGCAAATGGTGTTTATGAACTTTACCGTTAGTGGCATAGGTATATTTATGGCCGTTAAACTTGAAGAAATTTTTAGAGTTTGGCCCGCACGCGAAGAGCGGATTACACTTACCGGCCACTGGCATATTTTAGCCGCACTTATCGCTACCATTATTTTAATGTACTATGCTGATATTGCCGGTATGAAAGGGAAAACCCGAAAATGGTTTGGTTGGATACTGATTATCGGATCTGATGTAGCATTTGCTTCTATGACTATTTTCTCGATGAAACGCTTATTTATTCCTCAAGAAGTAGCACAACAAGATTTAATGAATACAACTATGTTACTAGCCGACTTCGGCTTGGGTGCTCTTTTGGTTGCGGTAGCCATTTTCTTAGGATGGAAACTTTTTGATTTATTCAAAGGAGACGGCGTTTGGACTCAAGAAGCCAAAACTCCTGAACTCGAAGTAGAAAGAACGTCCAATCCCGTACTTAATCTTAGAAGAGAAAATGAATTTAACAGCGAAGGAGGTGAACAATGAAAAAATTAATTTATTTAAGCCTTGTTTTATTTGCTTTAGCAAGTTGTTCAACTGAAGCCGTTGTTAATACCGAAACAAAAAGCATTGAAACAGGCGTAAACCCGGATAGTTGGGTTGTTATTCCTGCAGGGTCTTTTTATTTCAACATGCATGCAGTTCCGGAAAATCTCGATTACGATTATGAAATAATGGTTACCCATGTTACAAACCTGCAATATGCTGATTATTTAAATGCTGCTCTCTCTAAGGGAACTATTCAAATTGAAGACGGAAAAATCTTAGGATATCATCCGGGCGATTCATTTGACGGCTATTTGCATGAGTGGGAAATTCCGGAAGGTGATTATTTGCATATGCCATTCAGTGAAGCAGGAAGTCAAATCAAATTAGTAGATGGAACATTTACAGTTGATAAAGGTTTTGAAAATCACCCTGTTGTAATGGTTACTTGGTTCGGAGCCAAAGCTTATGCCGATTTTTACGACTATAGAATTCCTACCGAAAAAGAGTGGGCAAAAGCTGCTCGCGGAACTGATAAGCGCGCTTACCCGTGGGGCGACCATATAAACGCAAATCTTACTAATTACGGAAGTAGTAAAAATGCTCTTCAGCGTTTAATTGGTGGCAATGTTGCTCGAACTACACCTGTTGGTTATTACTATGGGAATACTTACGAGGATTTTAAAACTGAAGACAATAGAAGTCCTTATGGTTTGTACGATATGGGTGGGAATGTATGGCAATGGGTTGGCGATGACTATCCGGATGTACATTACCGTTATATGCGTGGCGGAAGCTTTACCAATTATGAATACAATATTTTTGTATGGGCACGTAATAGTGCGGGACCCGACTTTTATAATTTTAATATTGGCTTTAGATGTGCAAGAGATATTGAGCAGATTGAAGCCCCTGCTGAAATTGAAGTTGAAACTGAAATTGAAGAATAAATTAGAATTTAATTAACAATGAAATAGCTCAATTCACTTTAAAAAGCACCGGATTTTGATTTCCGGTTTCCGGTGCTTTTTTATAACCACAAATCTAAATACCAATGATTCAAAGATTAAAAATAAAATTGGGGATTTACCGGCAGCTGATTAAAAGTCTACAAACCATCCTTTTATTACTTACAGGAATAACAGGATTTTTCAGCTCGCGTTGTCCATATACAAATTGGGAAACTACATTTGGAATGATGTTAAGTTTATTTCTGGCCATCAGTGGAACAACCGTTTATAATATGATTTGGGACAGAGATATTGATGCACTTATGGATCGCACAAATCAACGGCCACTTCCCGCAAATAAAATCAGTGTGAAAGAAGCTGTAATATTTGGAACAATACTGAATATTGTTGGATTAGGAATAGCTTATTACCTTTCACCCTTGTACGCTCTGGTAATTTTTGCAGGTTTATTTATCGATTTTGTAATCTACACAATTTGGTTAAAAAGGACCTCCGCCTGGTCTATCGTTTGGGGAGGAATTTCCGGCGGAATGCCTATTTTGGCAGGAAGAGTGCTTGGTGTTGGCGAAATTGACTTGATTGGATTATTGCTTGCAACATCCATATTGTTTTGGATTCCAACACATATTATGACTTTCAATATGCGTCATTTTGAAGATTATAACAAAGCGAAAATCCCTACATTTGCCTCAAAATACGGATTTAAAAATGTACGAATGATTATTGCTTTTTCTACCATCGGTTCAGCTGTAGCTTTTGCATTAGGAGCATTCACCTTAGGGCTTTCTTGGGGCTTTGTGCGCTTATTATTAATTTTTGCTTTTATCGCTCTCGGATTTGCATTCTATAGTATTATGTATCCTAGCGATAAATCTAACTTTCAAGTATTTAAAGTAGCATCCTTGTATATGGCTTCTGCAATGTTAATTATCATCTTTGGTTCAATTTATTATTAATATGCCCAGAGTTCCTAAACACATCTTGGTTCTAATCTCCGGCTTATTATGGTCAGGGGTTGGTATTTTTTTGGTGCGTTTGGCCTTAAGATGGTTTACTGAGCTTTCGACACCTGAAATCATTTTTGCCGGTATTGGTGGACTAATACTGGGAATTACAATTGCTTATTTTGGATTTTCCGGTCTTGCCGATAAGAACATTGATCGTATCAATCACTACCAAAATAAAGTTTGTATTTGGGCTTTTCAAAAATGGACCACTTATTTCCTGATTGCATTTATGATGAGTTTGGGTATCTTTATGCGCAACACACCTTTTATTCCAAAATTTCTTTTAAGTCAGATGTATATAGGTATTGGCTCTGCACTTTTTATTGCCAGCTTACGCTACTATCGATTCTTACTCAAAGCTGAAAGAAATAAGAATGCCTAAAGTAAAACACACCACTCTTATTTTAATTACAGGCTTTATATGGTTTATTGCAAGCCTTATTCTGATAAAAAGAGCCTATAGTTGGGTAGAAATATTAAGTTCTTTTGAACTTGGAATAGGTTTGGCTTTAGCATTTCCTTTAGCACTAATTAAAATATATTTTATCTTCCATAAACTTACAATGAAAAATATCAATCGAATACTTTCCTTTAAGCAAAAAAGAATTAGTGTCTGGGAATTTCACCTGCTAAGAGATAAACTCTTAATAATATTGATGATCGTTATGGGCTCCATTTTAAGAAATTTGACTTTTATTCCAAAATTTACGCTCTTCCCAATTTACCTAGGTATTGGTATTGCCATGTTTTATGTTTGGGGACTATATTTGAAAACTTTTTTTAATGTGAAAAATTAATTTGTAATGCGTTTAAACCTTTTATAAATATATTCATCTAACATATGTTAATGTAAATCATTTATAAAAATCAATAAACATGAAAAAACTTTCTTTATCTATTCTCATCACTCTGTTTAGTTTTAACCTTTACGCTCAGGTAGGTGGTTTATCGGCTTCAAAATTAGGAACACTTTGTACCACAGCCGTTCCTGAAGGGTCCATAGAATTCGAACCTTTTTTCGGATATGCATTATCCACCAATCTTTTTGATAGCAATGGCGATGTTCAGCCTTTATTTTCAACCTCAGATTCCACAATGAAATTTTCGGCTTCGGGTTTTCGCTTTAGTTATGGTTTAATGAAAAACTTAGAAGTTGGAGTTTCTTTACCTGTAGATGTTAGCGAGATTCGCTTTGGAGCAAAATACAAACTTCCATTAGAGGGAAAATTAACTATGGGCTTATTAGCCGGCTATAATACACTCGTTGGTAATCAAATTTATGCACGTAGAAATGCCGCCCATGAAATGACACCTTCCTATGTTGGAGGACTTATTCTGACTTATGAATTTACCGATAAATTAAGTATTGATATGGATGCTCAATACCAAAAGCATACGCTGATAACTAATCTAGGACATACTCACGGCTATTATATTAATTCGGATATCGGCTATTATTTTATGGAAAAAGTCAATTTAATTGTTGGTTTTAACTACTATTTCAAAGCTTATAATGAAAGTATTAATAACTCACATTTACTTACTTTGAATACAGGTATCGCTATCGAAAAAGCCGAACACTTTATCTTAGTGTTAAACGCTCCTTTTGATATTTTAGGCAAAAACGAATACCAAACCAAGGGATTTGGATTGGCATTAACAATCATTCTCGACTAATATTATTAAGCTTCTAAAACATTTCAATTATGCATAAAACATTTTTTATTAGTGGGGCAATTCTAGCAGGATTAGCTGTTGCTATTGGAGCATATGGAGCTCATGGTGGAGCAAAACTTATGGATTCTAATACTGCAATTACTTTTGAGAAAGCTGTTCGCTACCAAATGCATCACGCTCTGGCATTGTTGGTTGTTGCTGTTTCGCACAAACTTTGGCCAATACAAACTAAAATACTAAACTGGGCCGGTGTTAGTTTCTTAGGAGGAATTGCTTTCTTCTCCGGAAGCTTGTATTTAATCGTTTTTGCAAAATTAGAAATGGGATACATCACTCCATTTGGTGGCGTACTTTTTATGATTGGCTGGCTATCATTGGCCTATGCTGCGTTTAAAACAAAAGAATAATTTAGTTTCACTTTGTTCGCGAATTATAAAATTGGTTTGTTTTCAAGTCAGCAATAAACAGAACATTTTAAAATTTTTTTCGCCTTTCGACAGTTGTTTTTTATGACCAATCGAAAAACAATGAAAACCACAAATAACCAAATAAGACTATCTAAATCTTTTTCCATTTAAGCGTCTTCCACATAATATATTTAGAGCCTACAACCACTATCTCATCTTTCATATTCTCGACAATCTTAAGATTGAAAACCATACCTTTTTCCGGGCCATACATACTTCCGTTTAACCATTTATTTTCCTTGTGATCATACTCCAGGTTTTCTATAATAAGCTTTCCGATTAATAAATCAGTACGTTTTGATTGATCCGGATTCTTGATATCCTTTTGTTGTCCGTTTTCATATTGGTTTAAAGCAATTATTTTTCCAAAATACTTGCCATCTTGTTTAAATATTTCAACATCCAACTTATTGGGAAGTCTATATTTCCCGATAATTACATCTGCATCTTGCGCAAAAGAAAAGCTTGTAATAAACAAGATAAAAGCCAATGTGAGTTTTAATTTTAACATAATTGTTTTATTGATTGAACAAGTTAGTATTCACTCACAAAGCAACACGATTTTTTAATATGTGCGTTTATTTTAATTCTTTTTAAGAGTATTTGAAAAAGGTAAAACTGAATATGGCATAAATGGCAATATGAGTTTTAAACATTACTAAATATTCGTCAGTATTGAAGAAATAGATTACAAGAAGAATCAAAGCTTCAATAGCCAACAGACCAATTAAGATATTTGATCTTAATCGTTCGCTTTTAGCTACTTTCCGACTAAAAAAATAATCAATATTAAACGCTTGAGAGCTAACCCTTTGTTCGTCTTTTTCTATTATTCCGGATAACAAATTTTTAAATTCGTCTATCGCAAATTTAATAAATACGAGTAGAATTGTTTACTTGCTCACGGCAAAAAAATAATGACATCCAATTGATTTAAATTGGCTTTGATTATACTTCTTGATTAAATTCTAATACCTGCCGATTGTATAATTCATATAACCGAAATGGTTTCCTGATTACTTTATTTAGACCTAAAATATATTAAACCAAAGGTTAATTATTTGAATCGTTAATAGGTGATAATTATTATTTTTGTTAATTATTTTACATTAACAACAATGAGAAAGACCATATTACTAGGATTGCTGTTTTATATAACGATTAATCTTTTCGCTCAAAATTCGTCAGAATTAACACTTTCGGGCGATTTCAGAACTATATCTGAGATGCGACAAGGATATAAGGAACTTTTACCTGAATCATCAGATCCGGCTTTTGTTATTTCGCAGCGAAGCAGATTAATTTTGGATTACAAAAGCGATAAATTTGATATGCGTTTTTCCGCACAAGACGTTCGAGCTTGGGGAGAAACATTCGTTATAAACAATACAAAACCTTTATTGCTTCACGAAGCTTGGATAAAATATTATTTCAATACAAGATTGAATCTAACTATTGGTCGTAAAGCTATTAAATACGGCGATAATCGAATTTTTTCAGACAGAAACTGGAGTATAACAGGAGCTGCTCACGATGTTGCTATTATAAATTTTAACGAAAAAAATATTTTTGTTGATTTCGGAATGTCTGTAAACAACACTGCTTCCGGGATTTTAGAAGCTACACAATATGAAATAAAGCAATACAAATCAATGAATTGGCTTTGGGCTTCAAAAACTTTTAGTCCTAAATTTAAACTTAACTTTATAAATCTTTTGGCAGGCTATCAAAAATCCGAAACACTCACATCTTATGCTTTGAATACTATTGGGCTTAATCCGGTAGTAAATTTAAATGGATTTAATTTTGATGGCTCAGCTTATTTCCAGTTTGGAAAAAATGGTGTCGGAAACAATCATCAAGCTCATATATATACAGCCAATTTAAGTTATACTTATCAATTCGCCAGTATTAAAGCAGGATACGATCAATATTCGGGAAAAAATTATGATGATGAGTCAGGCACTGATCGCCATTTTGTTCAGATTATGGAAACTATTCCTCATGGCTTTTTCGGATTTATGGATTTTGTAAAAGGAACACAATTTCAATATCAACAAGGCATTTCCGACTTTAATTTCAATATAAAATACGGTAAGAAAACAACAATAACTGCCTATTTTCACGCTTTATCATATACCAAACTAACCGGTGCTGATTTAAGTAAAAAAATTGGTAACGAATTCGATTTCCTTATCACCCATAATTTTGGCGGAAATCATACGTTAGACATTGGTTATTCGTTTATGCTTCCGCATGATGATTTAGTCGCTTCGGCCTTTAGCCCAAATACTATTGCCTCTTTTGCACATTGGGCTTGGGTAAGATTGGTTTTTATGCCTAAGCTATTTTAACTGCTAAAGCTTTAAAAAGTTCTGCAGAACCAAAATTACCACCAATAAATAGAAGCTAATGAAATGGCTATTAATCCGATAGCAACAGAATAATATAGTAATATTTTCTGATGCTTTGTTGCATCAACGTGGCTTTTACCTGAGAAAATAAGACCCAAATTGGCGATAAATAATGCAAAAAGCATCAATACAATATGCTCGATAGGCCATAAACGTTTTGAAACCATCGCAACGCTACCATCGGCACTTTGATAGTCGTATCCAAAAATACTAAGATTTGTAAAAAGGATTAATCCTAATAACAACTGCAAATAAAGACCGATAATAAATAAATAAGCCAGAGATTTATCAATCTTCAAATATGGAGTATCGAATATAATTCCTTTTATGGCACGAATAATTAGCCAAACAGCAAATACTAAAAAAGACACGCTAATTATATAGTGAATCCACAAAGTTACCTGATATGCGTTAATTGATTCCATAAAAAATCGGTCTAAAATTTAGTAATACAAAGAAAACAAAATTATTTGAAAGGTGAAGCCTAAGATTTATTGAAAAATAACGACATATTGTTTATTAAAAATGAGATCGCCATAAAACAATGAACTTATTAGATTGTAATAATTTAGATTACTTTACGGCTCAAAAAATGCTTACAAAACTTCTCATCTGCAAAGGCAAATACTTATAAAATATCCTTTTTTAGCCTATTTATTAGTGTAGTGCCACGTAATTACAATATTTATTTTAATTTTGAGTTTTAATTAAATGATACAAATGAGAACAGAATATAAAAATCCTATTAATACAATCACTTTCCTATTCCTTTTATTTACAACAGTATTTTTTGGTTGTAAAAAAGAGGTTGATACTCCGGCTGTTGGTGAAGCACCTTTGCTAACTCAAAAAATAAATGCGTTTATCAAAGCAAGTATGGAAGATGTGTATTTATGGGAGCAGTATTTACCCAATATTGATACAAAATTAGAGTTCGACTCAAAAGCTTATTTTAAGAAATTGCTTTATGTAGAAGATAAATGGTCGTTTATAACCGATGATATAGCGGCTTTAGAAGCTAGTTTTCAGGGTGTTGAAACTACTTTTGGTTATTCACTCGCTTTTTATTGGAAGGATACCTCTAAAACCACAATAATTGCTTATATAGAATATGTATATCCTAATTCTCCTGCTGCCATTGCAAATATAAAACGTGGCGATATCATATTACTACTTAATGGCGCTAATCTTACCATCGATAATTATATGGATTTACTATATGGTTCAACAATTTCTATTACATTGGGTGTTAATAATAATGGAATTATTTCTAATGGAAGAACCTTTAGTATGACTTCACTATTGTTAAATCTTGATCCGGTTTTGATAAGTAAGATTATTGAATACGGAGATAAGAAGATTGGCTATATATTTTATGCTCAATATATTAGCTCATACAATACTAGTCTTGATGCTGCTTTTTTAAACTTTAAAAATAATGGGATTACCGATTTAGTTCTCGATATTAGGTATAATCCTGGAGGATATATGTCAGCTGCTCAACATTTATGCAGCTCGCTTGCACCACAAACGGTTGTTAGCGCAGCAGATGTATTAGTTACTTTACAATGGAACAGCTATTACCAAAATTATTGGCAAACTCATGCAGGGTATGATAATCAAATTCGATTAAATTATATTTCAACTCCCGTGAATCTGGATTTGTCTAAAATATATATTTTAACAGGTAGCGGTTCTGCATCTGCTTCTGAATTAACAATCACAGGATTAGACCCTTATATGGAAGTTATTTTGATAGGCGATACCACTTATGGTAAATATACAGGAAGCATAACACTTAAGCCTGAAGATATTTATGCAGAGGCTTCTTATTATTCAGATTTTGATAATTGGGGTCTTCAACCAATAGTTTTGCGCTATGCCAATGCCAATGGCATTACCGATTTTAAAAATGGTTTTGCTCCCGATTTTTATGTTAACGACAATCTATCCGGAGGTTTCCCATTGGGCGATCCAACAGAACCTTTATTAGCCAAAGCCATTGAACAAATTACAGGAACAGTTAAAGTTAGCACTCTAAAAAGTCAGGAAGTTCCTTCGTATGAAATTATTGGTCGTGGCTTTTCTAAATTCGATAAACAGAAGCAGAATTTAATTGTTGATTGGAGTAAATCAAAATAACCTCGTCAAATACCAGTTGATTTGGATTTGATTAGTCCTTTATTGATTTATAAATGTATATTTACCTAAAATATTATTCCACAATGCTTAATAATGGCAAATAATAATTCATTTCCTAAAATTATTAATCCTATCAGTCTGTCGTTTAGAGATAAGAGTCTGGAAAAGGATTTTTTAGAATTCTATAAGAATAAAATTATTATCCATTTGCGTATTGCAATGCTTATAGCTCTTGGTATGTTTTCATTTTTTGCATGGCTCGATTCATTCTTATTTCCTGAACTTGCAGCAACCTTCTTCCAAATTCGTTTTTTCTTTGTTGCCCCTTTTATTTTAATTTCATTTTTATTTAGTTTTCATCCTTCCTTTTTCAAACATTTTCAGCTTATAATTTCGATATGCGTAACAGTAGCGGCTTTTGGCATTATTAACATGTTGTATGTTGGAGGAGAGGAAGTTAGTAGATTTTATTATGTTGGATTAATAATAGTTTTTATTTTTAACTACGATTTTTTAAAAATACGCTTTTTACCTGCCAGTATTGTTGGTCTTTTAATTATGCTATGCTATATTATTGTGGCACTGTATATTAACACTACACCTAAACTTTTAGCGGCAAGTCTTTTTTTTCTAGTGTCAGCTAATGTGATGGGAATGTTCTCTTCTTATTTTTATGAATATTTAAATCGTAAATATTTCTATTCAAATTATTTGTTGGGAATTGAACAAAGAAAAATTTCGGGTTTAAATCTTTCTCTAGAAAAGCAAATTGAAGAAAGAACTGCCGATATAGTTAAAACTAACAAAGAATTAATCAAAGCAAAAGAAGTTGCAGAGGAATCTGATCGCTTAAAAACTGTATTTTTGGCTACTATGTCGCACGAATTAAGAACGCCATTAAATGCCATTATTGGATTTTCAGAACTTATGGGATCAGAAGAAATTAAAGAAACTGAAAAATTTGAAATTACAGAAATCATTAAAAAAAGCGGTTTACATTTACTAGGCCTGGTTGAAAGTATGATCGAAATAACTCTTATCGATTCCGGTCAAATAAAGGTAATTAAGAGGGAATTTATTTTACCGGATTTTTTTAATGAAATCTTAAACAATTTAAAATACGAAAAAATTAAATATGGAAAAGAATCATTAACAATTAGTTATGAATTGAAAAATATAAGTTCCGACTTAATAATTTATTCAGATTTTGATAAACTAAAGAAGATACTTATTAATCTATTAAAAAACGCAATCATATTTACAGAAACAGGAGATGTAAAATTTGGGTGTGAGGTAATCTCAGGATATGACAAATCTTATTTGAAATTCTATGTTCAGGATACAGGAATAGGCATACCAATAGACAAAATAGATATTATTTTCGAAATATTCCGCCAAGTTGATGATACACATTCTAGAAAACACGGAGGAATGGGTATAGGATTAACTGCTGTTAAAAAGTTTGTTGAATTGTTAGGCGGCGAGATTAGTGTTGATTCAACAGAAGGAGTTGGCTCAACATTTTATTTTACGCTTTTCGATTACAAATTAGACGAATCGGATCAAACTCAATAAAATTCACTTAAAATTTTGCTATTCAAAAATCTAAGCTTGTTTTAAATTTCTAATTATTTTGAAATCTCTAGTACAATATTTTTGGCCTGTTTAACTCTATCTGCAATTCCAACTCCATCTCTCATACTTCCTGCTAAAAATAGTCCAATATTTTCTTTTTCAATTTTTGAAATGCCAGCTAAACGAGCTTCGCTATCTGCTCCATATTGAGCAATCGCCTGAGAATAATAATTGAGTTCAAATAAATCCGGTTCAAAATCTTGAAGACTCATCATTTCTTTAAAATCCTTAGCTATTATTGTTTTAAGCTCATTTTCAGGTAATTCTGCTAAATATTCTTTTCGTGTTCCGCCAGAAAACACAGTAAACAAAGCTCCGTTTTTTGGCGCACGATCTTCGAATAAACTCGACATAAATAAAACACCCAAAATATTTTTATCTTCTTTAAAAGGAACTAAGCCTCCAAACGCATCTAATTTTATTCCATTCCATTTTTTAAATCCTATGCTCGCCTCTACAACTTTTGCATATTTTAAATTTTCTATAGGCTTTAAAAGATCATTACTCAAAAACGGCATCAAAGAAGAAAGATTTTTCGAAACACCGGTAAATACAATATGCGTAAACTGCTCACTTTCACCATTTATCAGAATAGTAAATGTATTATCAATTATTTCAACATCAGTGTTCAGACAAATATTTTCTCGTCCAATTGAGTTCGTCAAAGCATTTACCAGGTTTTTTAAGCCGCCTTTTGCTGAAAATATTTTTCGACCGGCTTTTTTATCGTTTTCTGTTTTTGGCTCACGCGATTTTTTAATTGCACCACCAACGAAACTGCCATAATTTTGCTCAAGATTATAAAGCTTTGGAAGAGCATATTTTGGAACAATATAAGCAGGATCACCGGCATAAATTCCAAGAATAAATGGATCGATAGCATAATCTAAAAAGCTTTGTCCTAATCTTCTTTTTACTAGTGCAGCTAAATTTTCATTTGGATTCTTTCCTTTTTTGCGAAAAGGTTCGCCCAATACACTTAATTTATCATAGAAACTAAATAAAGGAGTTGTAACTGCTGAGATAAGTCCTGAAGGCAAAGCATGCCAATTACCTGATTTCCAAATCAATCTTTTTGCAGAAGCATCATCAGCTAATTCCAAATCGCATTTGCCATTCAGGTCTTCAAAAAGATCGGCCATTTCTGCATGAGAGATTACGCCGCTATTGGGACCGGTTTCGTATAGAAAAGTTCCATCATTCTTGCTTTGCATTACTCCGCCAATTTGGTCGCTTTTTTCAAAAACAGTAAATGGAATCCCAACTTTTTTTATATAAAAAGCCGTTGTAAGTCCTGTAATTCCTGCACCAATTATTGCTACTTTTTTATTTTTCATATTTAGAGTGCTTTAGAAAAATTCTTCTGATTTGTTTTC
>CAZTST010000068.1:8272-15462 GCA_964616585.1 uncultured Draconibacterium sp. | reverse complement strand
GAACATCACGGCCTATAAGAACTTTTTTAGATTTTAATAAGCTTGGAATAAAATAGCCGATTTTATATACATCTTCTTTGTTAAAATCGCGATTGTATACACCGCGAATATCATAAGCTTTGAAAGCGTTCATTAGAATATTTTTTGTTAAAGTTTAGTTCCGATTTGAGATAATATTTCGCGAATGATAGTTTGCTCATAGATGCCGCAATTTTCGATTTGAACACTCATTATCGTTCGAAATGCTGCTGCTTCGGCACTGTTCAGACTGATTTTATTTTTCTTTTTCAAATCCTGAAAGCGATTAATCATTTTCTTAAGTACTCTACCTAAAAGGTAACGTGCCATAATTTCTTTGTCAGGATCATCGCTATAAAGCTTTTCAATGCTTAACATGCACTGTGCCAAGGCCGAGAATTGATTAGCTGTTAAATCGAGTTTAATTTTATCATTCATTTTTTGAGTTTAAATGCTAGGCAAAGATATTCTTTACTATTGAGTTCTAAAAATTTATAATCATTCTAAACACAATACGTAACATTCGGTATATCAGCTGTTAAGCTATGTTTTTGCGTCTATAATCAGATTAAAAAAGTTTTTAACTATCACGTAATCAGTTAGATGCGCGCCAATATTTGCTTGAATAAGAAATGCTTCCTTTCTAAATTTGTTTATACTTTTGCGCATCAATAATAGGTTTAGAAATAAACCACACTAAAACTTTGAAATGTGAACGAAGTATTGATTTATGCAGTTGTTTCTTTAGGTGCCATAGGTGTAGTTTCGGCGGTAATTTTATTTTTTGTCGCACAAAAATTTAAAGTCTATGAAGATCCGCGGATTGATGAAGTAGAAGAAGCTCTGCCCAGTGCAAACTGCGGTGGTTGTGGATATGCCGGCTGTCGCGCCTTTGCTGAAGGAATGGTGAAAGCCGGAAACATGGAAGGTTTTAATTGTCCGGTTGGTGGTGCAGAAGTGATGCAAAAGGTAGCAGAAATATTGGGTTTGGTAGCAGATGTTACAGAACCCATGATTGCCGTTATTCGTTGCAATGGTTCCTTGGCTAATTCGCCCAAAAAGGTGGAATACGATGGAATTTCAACCTGTGCATCTGCAAGTGTTTTGTATGCCGGCGATGGCGGTTGCTCTTTTGGTTGCTTAGGCCTGGCTGATTGTGTGGTTTCCTGCGACTTTGATGCCATCCATATGAATCCTGAAACGGGATTGCCCGAAGTTAATAACAAGTGTACTGCCTGCGGAGCTTGTGTTAAAGCCTGTCCGCGCGATATTATTGAACTCAGGTATGTTGGTAAAAAAGAGAAACGAATCTTTGTTTCTTGTGTAAATGAAGAGAAAGGCGCTCCTGCCAAAAAGAACTGTGCTGTTGCTTGTATTGCTTGTTCAAAGTGTTTCAATGTTTGTCCTTTCGATGCCATCGAGATGAAAAACAACCGTGCTTATATCGATTATGAAAAGTGTAAACTTTGTCGTAAGTGTGTTGATGTTTGTCCTACCGATGCAATTCATGAAATTAATTTCCCTTTAAAGAAACTAATTGTCAAAGAAGAAAAGGAAAAAGCTGTTGAGACAAGCACTGAAACAGTAAGCACGAAAACTGTTGCTGCTGAAAAACAAGACGAAGTAAATAAAACTAAAGAGTCATAAAATATTCTCTTAAAAAAACTAGAGGGAAAACCTATGCAAACCTTTAAACTTGGAGGTGTTCATCCACCTGAAAATAAATTATCTGCTGAGGCAGTTGTAGAAACACTGGCTTTGCCTAAGCAAGTAACTGTGCCTCTTGGTCAGCATCTTGGTGCTCCTGCAACTCCGGTTGTAAATCGCGGCGATGAAGTAAAAGTTGGTCAGCTAATTGCCAAATCCAGCGGATTTATCTCGGCAAATATTCACTCTCCGGTTAGCGGAAAGGTGTTTAAAATTGATGATGTTTATGATGCCAGCGGTTTTCGCAGGCCTTCAATCATAATCAATGTGGAAGGCGATGAATGGTTAGAATCCATTGATCGTTCCGAAGATATTTATGCCGACATCAAGTTAAGCCAAAAAGAGATTGTTGATAAATTAAACGAAATGGGTATTGTAGGACTTGGTGGTGCTGCTTTTCCTTCTTATGTTAAATTGATGGTTCCTGATGGTAAGAAAGTCGATTATTTGTTAATTAACGGAGTTGAATGTGAGCCTTACCTTACTTCCGACCATCGCCTGATGATGGAAAAAGGTGAGGAGATGCTTATTGGTGCTACCATTCTGATGAAAGGTCTGAATACTGACAAGGCAATGATTGGCATTGAAAACAATAAGCCTGATGCTATACAACATCTAACAAGATTGGCAACCAAATACAAAGGAATCACTATTCATCCGTTGAAAGTGAAATACCCTCAAGGTGGTGAAAAACAATTGATAAAAGCATTGACTGGTCGGGAAGTCCCTTCAGGAAAATTGCCTTTGGAAGTTGGTTGTGTTGTAAATAATGTGGGGACAGCTTTTGCAGTTTATGAAGCCGTTCAGAAGAACAAACCTCTTTTTGAGCGCGTAGTAACTGTAACTGGTAAATCGATTAAGAAACCATCTAATTTTTTGGTTCGAATTGGTACTCCAGTAAGGGAACTGATCGAAGCTGCTAACGGTATACCTGAAAACACAGGTAAAATTATCAGTGGTGGTCCAATGATGGGGAAAGCAGTTTTAAATGCTGATATACCTGTTGTAAAAGGAACTTCAGGTATTTTATTAATGCCGGATACTGAAACTAAGCGCGGAGAAATAAATACCTGTATCCGTTGCTCAAAATGCGTAAGCGTTTGCCCAATGGGATTGGAACCTTTCTTGCTTTCGAAAGCTTCCAAACTCGCGAAGTTTGATATTGTAGAAAAGGAATTGGTAATGGATTGTATTGAATGTGGCTCATGTTCATACACTTGCCCTTCAAATATTCCATTGCTTGATTATATCCGCTTAGGAAAAAATAAAGTGGGTCAGATAATTAGAAACAGAAATCAGAAATAAGATACCGTATGAGTTTATTATCTATTTCGGCATCTCCGCACGTTCACGGAGATAATTCAGTGAAAAAGATTATGTGGGGAGTAGTTATAGCAATGGTTCCGGCCATGCTTGTCTCTATTTACTATTTTGGTCTTGATGCTGTAAGAGTAACATTGATAGCAGTAGCTGCTTCAATATTTTTTGAATGGCTTTTTCAGAAATACCTGATAAAAGGAGCCGATACCTATATGGATGGTTCGGCTGTTATAACAGGTGTTTTATTAGCTTTTAACGTGCCTTCGAATCTGCCTTGGTGGATTATCGTAATTGGCGCTTTGGTTGCCATTGGAATGGGCAAAATGTCTTTTGGTGGCATTGGAAAAAACGTTTTTAATCCGGCTTTAGTTGGTCGTGTTTTCTTATTGATTTCTTTTCCGGTTCAAATGACTTCCTGGCCAAAAGCGAGTCCTATAACTGATGGAATTGTTGACGCTCTAACCGGGCCAACTCCTTTAGGAATTGTTAAAGAAGGTTTGGATGCCGGTTTAACGGTTGAACAAGTGATGGCTCAGCTTCCTTCATTTATGGAGCAGTTTATTGGCGGAATTGGCGGTTCTCTTGGAGAAGTTTCTGCTTTAGCATTGTTGCTTGGCGGTTTTTATATGCTTTATAAGAAAATCATTACTTGGGAAATTCCTGTTAGTATTCTATTAACGGTTGTCATTTTTTCAGGTATTTTTTGGTTGATAGATCCTACTCACTATGTTAATCCATTATTCCATTTACTAACGGGTGGTATGATGTTAGGAGCTATTTTTATGGCTACCGATATGGTTTCTTCGCCTATGTCGAGAAATGGACAACTTGTATTTGGTGTTGGTATTGGTTTGTTAACCGTTATCATTCGGATGTGGGGAGCTTATCCCGAAGGTATGTCATTTGCTATTCTACTTATGAACGGTGTGACTCCATTGTTGAATAATGCTTTTAAACCAAAACGATTTGGGAGGAACTAATTATGGCGGCTAAAACACAATCTACATTTATAAATATGGTGGTCGTTCTTTTTGTTGTAACGGCTGTAGCTGGCTTGGCTTTGGGTAGCGTTTATAATCTTACCAAAGAGCCCATCGCGATAGCAAAGCAAAAGAAATTAAACGATGCCATTAAAACTGTCCTTCCTGAATTTGATTCAATTGAAGAACAAATGGTTCAAGAAGCCAATGGACCCGATTCGTTGCAATTTTATATTGCTAGTAAAGATGGCGTTGTTATTGGGACAGCAGTGAATACTTATACGATGAAAGGTTTTTCAGGATTAGTAAAACTAATGGTTGGTTTTTTACCTGATGGAAGTATTCATAATATTTCCGTTTTGGAACATAAAGAAACTCCCGGTTTGGGAACCAAAATGGCGGATGCTAAATTCAAAGATCAATTTGTGGGAATTCAGCCTGCCGATTTCAATTTGAAAGTAAAAAAAGACAAGGGCGATGTTGATGCCATTACTGCTGCCACGATTAGTTCAAGGGCTTTCTGTGATGCTGCACAACGTGCTTACGATACTTTTGAAAAAAATAAAGGAGGGAACGAATAATGAGTCAGATGAAAAATTTTACCAAAGGATTTATTAAAGAAAATCCTGTTTTTGTGCTGCTGTTAGGATTGTGTCCTACCTTAGGCGTTACAACTTCTGCTATCAATGGTTTAGGTATGGGTTTAGCAACCACCTTTGTTCTGATGGGTTCGAATATAGTTGTGTCGGCAGTAAAAGATTTTATTCCCGATAAAGTACGTATCCCTGCTTTTATCGTTATCATTGCTTCGTTTGTAACCATAGTTGAATTGGTTATGCAAGCATATGTGCCTGCATTATACGAGCAATTAGGATTATTTATTCCGCTTATTGTTGTGAACTGTATCGTTTTAGGACGTGCAGAAGCTTTTGCCTCTAAAAACACTGTCGGTTCATCAGCAATTGATGGATTAGGCATGGGTCTTGGATTTTCATTAGCTCTTACTCTTTTAGGTGGAGTGCGTGAAATACTTGGAAGTGGTGCATTTTTCAATTTCAAGTTTATGGAAAGCGATGGTATGTTGGTGTTTGTATTAGCTCCAGGTGCATTCATTGCATTGGGATACCTTATCGCTATCATCAATCGTTTAAATAAAAAGAAGGCTTAATTTTAAATTGTTTGAATTATGGAATATGCTATTATAATTATTGCCGCCATATTTGTTAACAACATTGTTCTTGCTCAATTTTTGGGTATTTGTCCTTTTGTTGGCGTTTCAGGAAAAATTTCTACTTCCGTAGGGATGGGTGGTGCCGTTTTATTTGTAATGACTTTAGCAACCGTTGTAACTTGGTTAGCACAACACTATATTTTAGTTCCATTAGGAATTACCTTCTTACAGACGATTACTTTTATTTTAGTTATCGCTGCTTTGGTGCAAATGGTTGAAATTATACTCAAAAAATTAAGCCCTTCTCTTTATGGTGCTTTGGGAGTGTTCTTACCTTTAATTACTACTAACTGTGCTGTTTTGGGGGTTGCTATTTTGACTATTCAAAAAGATTTTAATTTGATGGAAGGGGTCGTATTTTCTATTTCTACCGCTATTGGTTTTACTTTAGCGATGGTTATTTTTGCCGGTATCCGCGAACATCTTGATAATATGGAAGTTGCTCCAGGAATGCGTGGAGTGCCTATCGCTTTAGTAACGGCTGGCATTTTAGCTCTTGCCTTTATGGGATTTACCGGATTGGTTTAGCCAAAAATCAAAATCTAACTATTTTTAAGGAAGTCTTCGGGCTTCCTTTTTTGCTTTAAGACATTTTGTACATTTGAGCCGCTATGGAAAAAGCCTGGTATAAAAATCTTGGTCCCGGTATTGTAATTGCTGCCACAGGAATTGGTGCTGGGGATTTAGTTGCAGCCTCCGTTGTTGGAGCAAAATATGGTACTGTTATTTTATGGAGTGTATTGTTTGGGGGAATCATCAAATATGCTTTAAACGAAGGAATAGCACGATGGCAATTGGCTACAGGTGAAACCATTGTAGAAGCCATAAAAAAACGTTTTCATCGCTTCTTTGGCATCTATTTTCTCGTCTATTTATTTATCTGGTCTTTTGTAGTGGGAGCGGCTATGTCGGGCGCTACAGGATTGGCGGCTCATGCTATCTTTCCTCAACTTTCTGTAGCCTGGTGGGGAGTTATACACGCATTTGCTGCGCTTGCCTTTGTTTTTTGGGGTAATTATCGATGGCTGGAAAGGGGCATGAAATTTTTTATCGCTTTGATGTTTGTGGTCGTGATTACTAATTCATTTATGATATCACCTGATTGGGGCACAATTATGAGCGGATTATTAAAACCAACTATTCCTCAAGCCTCCGTTACATTGTTACTTGGGGTTATCGGAGGAGTGGGAGGAAGTGTAACTCTTCTATCTTATGGCTATTGGATAAGAGAAAAAGGATGGTCAAAAACGAGTGATTTTGGCATAATAAAAATTGACTTGGCTGTTGCTTATATCTTAACTGTGCTTTTTGGCATTGCTATCATAATTCTTTCCTCAGAGTTAAAACCGGAATTGGTTCAGGGCAATGAAATGGTTTTGGCATTGGCCGATAAAATTGGTGAAACGACAGGAGAATCAGGAAAATGGATATTTATGGTGGGTTTTTGGGGTGCTGTTTTTTCTTCGATGCTGGGTGTTTGGCAAGGTGTACCCTATCTTTTCAGCGATTTTGTAAAATCAGTAAAGCTTGATAAGAGTAGAGAAGGGTTTATCTATCGTATTAGTCAAAATAAAAAACAAAGCTACCGCATATTCCTAGTTTATTTAGCCCTGTTTCCGCTTGTCCTACTTTTTACTCATAAACCTGTTTGGATAATTGTAACCTATGCAGTTATCGGTAGCTTTTTTCTGCCATTTCTGGCGATAACTTTGCTCTATCTTAATAATCAAAGACGTATACTCTCAAAATTATACAATAACTGGCTGGTAAATGGACTTTTGATTATTGCACTCCTTGTTTTTGGAGTTTTACTTTATTTTGAGTTTGTTCGGTTGTTTTTCTAAATCAATTTTTTTTCTTTTCTCGATAGGGTATTTTGCGTCTCAATCATCTTATAGTTAGAAGCCCTCATTATGGGTTTTTAAATCAGTTAA
>CAZTST010000068.1:0-8262 GCA_964616585.1 uncultured Draconibacterium sp. | reverse complement strand
CAGTTAAATTTATAAACTTAAAATAATCATCATGAAAACAAGAAGTATTAACCAAATCAGAAAGATAGCAGTGGTTTTCATGCTATTTATCACCTCAATCACAAGCGCTTGGGCTATCGGCCTTAATGAAACCAAAGGAAATAATCAGGACGGCGATACTCTCAGTTATCGAAGTTTTAAAGGAAAGATTATTGATGCCCAAACCAAAGAGCCTCTCGTTTTTGCCAGTGTTACGGTAGAAGATGAGAACACAGCTACTATCACTAATTTGGATGGCGATTTTTTAATTAAAATTAGTAAGGATAGCAAATCGCAGAACCTATTTATTTCGTTTCTAGGTTACTACAATCTTACTTATCCTTTAATTAAACTAAAAGTTGAAGGCAATGTTTTAGAACTTCAACCGGCTATTATTACCTTAAATGAAGTACAGGTATTCCCGGATGCACCAGAATCTATCGTTAGAGCTATGTTGCATCGTGTTGGCCAAAACTATGCCAATGAAGCAAATTCAATGAAAGGCTTTTATCGCGAATCAATTAAGAAAAGAAATACCTATGTTGGACTTTCGGAGGCCGTGGTAGATATTTACAAAGCGCCTTATACGAATAATATGGACGATAGAATCAGAATCTTTAAAGGTCGTAAAGGGATGGATGAGCGTAAAATGGATACCTTATTGTTTAAATTACAGGGAGGTCCGGTTACTGCATTATTGCTCGATGCAATGAAAAATCCTAATATTCTAATTGATGAAGATATGTTGCAACATTATGATTTTTCGATAGAAAATATGGTGAAAATCGATAAGAAATTAAATTATGTAATCAGTTTTGTTGAGCGTCATAAAATTGAAGACTTTCCATTATACGAAGGAAAATTCTATGTGGATATGGAAAATTTTGCTCTTTCTGCTGCAGATTTTAGTTTGAATTTGGATAAGCCTGAAGAAGCAGCAAAATTATTCATTAAGAAAAAGCCTTTTGGTGCCAAAGTTGAACCAACTATAGCTAAGTATTCAGTAAAATACCGAGAGCAAAATGGAAAATGGTATTTCAATTACGCCATTGGAGAAGTTCAATTCAAGGTAAAATGGGATAAGAAGTTGTTCTCAACCTTTTACACTCTTAAATCGGAAATAGCAATCACCGATCGCCATGAGCAAAATGTTGAAATGATTACAAATAAGGATAGGTTCAAACAAAATGAGATTCTAAACGACAAAGTAGGCGTTTTTTCAGATGAGAACTTCTGGGGTAAATACAATACTATTGAACCTGATAAATCAATTGAAGTAGCCATCAGGAAATTGAATCGAGCTATGAATAGATAAAACTATTATTCTATTAGTTTTCAGAGGGAAGGAGAATAAACTCTCCAACCCTCTAAATTTTTTTGTAAATTCGATTAAAAATTAGAAGTATTGACATTACACGACACAGCACGATTACAAGCCATCAGAAAAGGCAATATTCAGGAGTATGAGCTTTTGTTTAGAGAATTCTATCAGCCTTTGCTGTCTTATGCTGCGTCTGTAATCAAATCGGAACCCGATGCTGAAGAGATAGTTCAGGATATTTTTTTCTTTCTTTGGGAAAACAAAAAATCGCTCGATATTCACACTTCTTTTTCGGCTTATTTGTATAGAGCTGTGCATAATAACTGCTTGCAATTATTGAAACGTGAGAAAAGAAAAATAAATTATCAGCAAGATCAAAGTAATTGGAATTATCACGAAAGCATGAGTCCTGGAGAAGTTCTTCAATACAATGAGCTATATGATAAAATAAACAGAGTGGTGGAAGAGCTTCCGGAAAATTGCAAAACAATTTTTAAGCTCAATCGCTTTCAGGGTTTAAAATACAGCGAGATAGCTGAAAAGTTAGCTATCAGCATAAAAACGGTGGAAGCCAATATGACTAAAGCATTGAAATATTTGAGACAGCATCTTGATGAATATGCAGCGAATTAATTGACAGAAAAAAATGGAAACAAACACAAATAACGAATATTGGGAGAAAATTACAGCTTATTTCTCTAAAGAATTGAGTGATGCCGCATTAGACAACATTGAAGAATGGGCAAATGAGCAAGATGGGAAGGAGTTGCTAATGGAAATGAACCGAAAAATGAAGCAAATTGACAAAACCAGCTATATGTACAATGATAAAACAGATTTGGCCTGGTATAAATTAAACAATAGAATTAAGCAAGAAGAAAAGCAGGAGCTGAGTTTTTTCTCTTTGCACCGAAATTTTATTGGAGTAGCAGCCAGTATAATAGTATTGCTGAGTGTAGGGTTTGGCCTCTTTAAATTGTTGCAAAACGATTTGCAAATGAATAGCTTACAAACTGCTTTTAATCAAAGTCAAATTGAGCTTTCCGATGGAAGCATCGTTAATTTGAACGGAAATAGCTCGCTTGTTTATCCTAATAAATTTAGAGGAGAAACTCGTTTGGTCAAACTGGTTGGGGAAGCTTATTTTGATGTGAAAGCTGATAAAGATCATCCATTTGTTATTGAAACTGATAAAGCTAGAATTCAAGTACTTGGGACCTCATTTAATGTTCGAGCATTGGGTTTAGAAGGTGAGGTTGAAGTTTTGGTTAACAGTGGAAAAGTTCGCTTACAAAGTATGCAAACACCCGAAAAAGAGCTGATATTGGAAAAAGGCGATTTTGCCGGTTTAAAAAATAATCGACTGCAAAAGAAGCCGCTAAGCGATGTAAATTATTTAGCGTGGCAAACTAAAATGCTTAATTTTGACAAGACTCCTTTGAAAGATGTTGTCCAAACACTCAATCGCACTTATGCAGTTCAAATTGAATTGGCTGAGGAAAAGCTCGGAGATTTGCCTTTAACTTCCAAATACAATCTTATGGATGTGGATGTTTTGTTGGATGCAATGTGTCTGACTTTTAATTTAAATCAAAAAACAGATGGCGATTCAATAATTCTTTATTCATTAACACCTTAATTATTTTGCAAAAGCTCTGGTTAACAGGAATATTGCTTCTTTTTCTTAATGTCCATTTAAAAGGGCAGGAGCATATTCTTTATCAACCAGAAAGTATAATATTTCCTAATATATCGGTCGATTCGGCTTTGCGGCTCATTGAATATAAAACCGGTTTGCATTTTACTTTTAGGTCGGATCTATTGCGCTCAACCAAAAAGGTTAACGCACAATTTAGAAATGTTCCTTTGTGCATTATTTTAGACAGCTTGTTTTCTAATCCACATTTGAACTATCAAATAATAGAAAGCCAACTGGTTGTTTATGAGCAGGATCATATTCCAAATTTCAAAATAATAGAAAAAGACAGCATTTTATCCTCCATACCTTTTTTATTTGGAGGCGAAATACAGGATGCTAAAAGTGGTGAGCCGCTTCCTTTTGCTGCTATATCTATTCAAAACTCAATATTAGGAACAATCAGCAACGAAGAAGGTGTATTTTCTCTTCAAATAAGAAACAGCAGAGTAAACGACACATTATTAATAAGTTATCTTGGTTATCAATCCTTCAAAATAGCGCTGAACAATATCTCAAAGTATCAAGTTTATCGTCTCGAATCAACAAGTATTCCTTTGCAGGAAGTTATTATTCGCGGTTTGTATTCCGAAAACCTAATCCGTTTGGCAATAGAATATAAGAAAAAGAACTATCCGAATCATGCGTTTATTCAGCGAGCTTTTTATAGAGAATCGATAAAGAGAGACAAAAAGTTTATGTTGTATTCAGAAGGAATTTTGGATGTTCTCAAACGACCTTATCGACCTTCACTTTTTAACGAGCAAGTGAAAATAGTTAAACAGCGCAGCTTTAAATCTATTGATAGTGAAGACACCGTAAAATTTAAATTGTACGGAGGTATTCAAACAAGTTTGGATTTGGATGTGGTTAAAAATGATTTTTCATTTATTTCACTTGAGTCGATGGATGAATATAAGTATGCAATGCGCGATATGGTTTTAAACGATGAAAAACTTACTTATAAAATTGAGTTCAAGCCTAGGAACGAGAATAAACCTTTTACTTACGAAGGTTGTATATATTTGGATGTTGAAAGTCTGGCATTTGTAAGATTGGAGTTTCAATACACCAAAATTTCGTTACAAAAAATGAGAAACGCATTTGTGATTCGGCGAAGCCCAAGATTGATAATCATACCTCAGGATGCACATTATTCAGTTACATATAAAGAATTTGAAGGACTCTATTATATTCATCACATTCAAGGCGAGTTGAGTTTAAAAGTAAAACGTCGAGGCAAGTTTTTATCTTCCAATTATTCGGCTAGTTTTGAGATGGTTGCAACAGAACTTGATGAAGATGCGCCTCGTAGATTTTCAGCAGATCAAACCATTAATACAAATAGAATCTTCAGCGATCATTCGCCTAATTATGATTTGAATTTTTGGGGCAATGAGAATTTTTTGCTTCCTGAACAAGATCTTATGAAGGCATTTGAGCGATTGAGTTTGGAGGAATAGAGGGTAAGTTGTGAAGTGACTAAAGTTAAGAGTATCTAGAGTTTATGCTTGCTTAAAAAAAGGCCGCCTTTTCAGACAGCCTTTTAAAAAATTAATATGTTTGGTTTTCAAATTACAATTTAAAACCTATTCTTCCAAAGAAATAAGCTCCATCAGAACCCATTTGTACTGAATCACTAAAGCCTCCTTGATCTGTCCAACCATCAAATTGTGGTGTAGCATAAGTATTGAAAATATTATTTCCACCTAAAGTTAATGTTATAGCATTAGAAAGTTTATATGAAAGATTGATATCCATAACCATTTTTGCTTCATAAATATCTGTAGCAATGGCATATAGTGCATCTGCTTCTGATTGTGTTGTTGCCGGAGTATCTACCCATTGGAAATCTTGCAATTCAACTTGACTAAATTGAGTCAATATAGCGTTTACTGAAAATTTATCGGTTTTATAACCTAAGTTTAGACCAATTTTATAATCAGGAGCAGCTGCTTTTAAATAAGCGCGAGAAAAAGGACTAAAGAAAGTAAACTCATTCAAATTTCCATTGTGAATGGCATCAATTTTTAAATCGTTAAAATTTCCTATCAAACCAATATTTATGGAACTGCTCTTGCCTATTTCTGTATTATAAGTGAAAACAAAATCAAGTCCACGTGTTCTGGTATCTGCACCATTTGCAAAGAATTGTGCGGCATCAACTCCTAAACCTAAATGTGAAGCATCAAAATTATCTGTTAATACAATGCGGTTATCAACACTGATAGAATAAGCATCTACAGTTGCTGTAAAAGAACCTATTTTATAAGTAAATCCAATACTTGCGTTAAATGCTTCTTCTTCTTTTAATGGTTCAATTCCAAAGGCTTTGGTAACAGTACTATTATTAGCCGAAAGTAAGGATGGAACTGATCTTCCGTTAACGATATTCGTAAAAATTAGATTATAATATATTTGAGCCAAAGAAGGAGCTCTAAAGCCTGTAGATACTGATCCTCGGAATGTTAAATCTTTGCCGGCTTTATATCTACTTGCAATTTTATAATTGAATGTATTTCCAAAATCGCTATAATTTTCATAACGAACGGCAAGTCCAACCATAAAATCTTCGCTAAGATTAAAGTCGGAATCGATATATAAACCCATATTAGATCTGCTTCTATCTACAACATTATCAGGACTGTAACCTGGGAATCCTTGAGATCCGCCGGGAAGATCATCGCCATTGGAATCAAAAGCAATAATTTGCGTTGCAGGATCTGTGATAGGAAGACCATTAATATCATAAAGTGCATAAGAAGCTTCTTCGCCGGCAAAAATGTTAAAGTTTTCAGTTCTGTATTCCATTCCGAAAGCTAAACTTACTCCGGCTAGGGCATCTTTAAAGTATTTATTAAAATCAACTCCCGTAGTGTTTTGAGATAAACTATGCCCACCTGCATCAAAATCAGTTGGTGAAGCATCGCCCATTGAAGCATTATTAGAATTTTTTGTATAATAATGGAATTTGTTTGCTCCGTAAGTATTATTAAAATCGACAGTCCAGCCATTACTCATAATGTGCTTGATTCCTGCTGAAATAGAAGCATCGCCAATTGTTGAAGTAATTTGAGGCGTAAATCCATCAGGATATAAACTTGGTACAGAGCGGTTATCGCCATCGGCAAAACTATATCTTGAAAAAGCATTGGCATTAGTATTTCTGAAACTTCTACCACCAAAAGCATAAACTTCTGTATTGTCCGAAATAGGAACTGAGGAGTTTATCATAAAATTAAACTGATCGACTGAAGCACTACCATAACCTTCTCTCCAGTCAAAACTTGGACGAAGGGTTTTTGCTTTTGAAAATAATTCAGTTGTAAAATTGGCATAACCTGCGTTTCCGATTTTTACACCATAATTCATATCCAATTTTGTGGTTTCTCCGTCAAATCTTTTGTCTTTGCCGTCTAATCTGTTTGTTCCGTCTATATTGAATATTTCTGGATCCCACCCATCTTGAGTATCAAATATTTGTTGGGCATAATCACCTCCGGCTTTGGTACTATAAGCGCCCTGCGTAATACCAAAGGTTAAACCTTCAGTATCATCGTTTAAAACTATATTAATTACGCCGGCAATAGCATCTGAACCGTATTGCGCTGAAGCACCGTCTCTTAATACTTCAATTCTTTTGATTGCAGCTACAGGAATGGCATTTAAATCTGTACCTGAATTTCCTCTTCCTCTAGTTCCAAATATATTCACAAGAGAAGATTGATGTCTTCTTTTTCCATTAATCAAGACAAGAGTTTGGTCAGGACCTAAACCTCTTAAAGATGCTGGAACAATATGATCAGCTCCATCGGAACCCGATTGTTTTGTGGCATTAAACGAAGGTGCGGCGTACTGAAGAATTTGAGTAATATCAATTTGTCCGTTCTGTGATGCCAGTTCACTTACATTTATAATATCAATAGGAACAGGAGTGTCAGTGGCTGTTCTTTTAGGACTGCGTGAACCTACAACTTGAACTTCCATTAAAGAAGTACCACTTTCTAAAATAATTTCGTAGTAAGTTTTAGCATCAATTTTGATGCTTTTTGTTCGGAAACCTACATAAGAAATCTCTAAAAAAGCTTCCGGCGAAACTTCTAATTGAAATTTACCATCGACATCGGCAGAAATACCGTTGTTGGTTCCCTTTTCAAAAATGTTTGCACCTACCAATGGCAAGCCTGCCTGGTCGGTAACAATACCTGTAATAATTTGTTGAGCTTGTGAAATGCTTATTGATAAAAACACAATGAGCACTAAAGAATAAATTTTCTTCATAATAGATTAGGTTTTAGTTGGTTTTTTTCATGGTAAATGTATTAAAATAATGATATAAAAAAACATATTGGCATTTATGTCTTTTAAATTAGCAATTATTATAAAAAAAATTATCCCAAATTTTGAGTTTGGGATATTTTTAAGACATTAATATTTATTAAAAATAAAACTAAATATTTGATAATAAGTTATTTAGTGTTAAGGTCGAAATTTGGAGGTAATCCCAAACTTTCTTTTAATAATTTATTGTATTCCTGAGCTTTTTTAGCAGCATCTTCAACCGAAGTGTAGTGGCCTCGATATGGCTTTTTCATAACAATAGAAAAGCCGATTACACCAAGTCCTACAGCACCTGCAAATGTATAAGCCTTCCATTCAGGATAATTTGGATCCGGAGCATTTTTTGATGCATCTACTAATAGAGCTGTTGCTATAAGTATGCTAGGAACTGCTAATATAGCTCCAATCCCGGCTCTTTTTGCTTCTTTTCTTAATTGTAGATTTATCCTATTCTGCAATTCAGTGTCTTTAGTAATATGTGCAAAATCATATTCTGATATTTCCTTAACTCCACCTTTAATTATTTTCCAATCGGTTGTTGCAACAGTAGTTGATACAGAATTAGTAAATCCCCAATATGAATAATAGCCGGGAAAAAGTGTGCTGGCTCCTTTAGTAAATGTTTGAGAACCAGTACTTAATATTACATCAAGCTTATTATTAATATATTGATTTATATCGTCCGTTTTTGTTGCAAGCATTTTCTGGCTTAGTTTTTCATCATTTTTAATAAGAATTGATGTAGTCCCATTTTTCACAACGTTTATAAGTTCGCCAAAAATATTTACATCATCTTTTACAACTTTTAAATAATGTGTTCCAGTCTCAACAGAATCAATAGTAATAATATCAATTCCTCTGAAAGTTTCGTCCAGATAAACTGTTA
>CAZTST010000067.1:0-15466 GCA_964616585.1 uncultured Draconibacterium sp. | reverse complement strand
CCTACTTCTACTTTAGTCGTCAATATTATTTCCCATGAAACATAGCATTCTTCCATGTTCAATTCTTCAATTTCAGGTATGTTTTCTACGTTCGCAATAACATATGCTTGACCCAGCGACACCAATTCATCTATTAAATATAAAGGATTTGTGCCATTCTCAAAAATATTGGCATTAGGTTCAAAATGAATATAAAAAGTATTTATCGAACTTGAATGCTCATGAACTGTGTTAATTTGTTCTGTTTGCGTTTGCTTTTTTTCTGCTTTTGTTGTTTTGCTTTTAATGCCGGAAACAACTTTAATTTCTTCAACCAGAACATTATAGATTTTTTGAACGCTTTCCGGAAGGGCTTCCGTTGTTTTAAGAAGTTCTTTAATTAAATCTACAGATTTAAGTGTTAAGGTTAAAATTTCCTTATTTAGTTTAAGTTCTTCGTTGCGTATTTTATAATAAATACTTTCCAGATGATGCGTAAAATCAGAAACTGAATTAAAGCCAAACATTCCACCACTGCCTTTTAAAGTGTGCATTACTCTAAAAACACGATGAACTGCATCCTTGTCCGTGGGCATCTCTTCCAAAGTAAGCAACGAATCTTCCAGATCGCTAATCAACTCATTGGCCTCTTCTAAAAAACTATTAATCAAATCTTCCATGATGCAGTTTTTTTATCTAAGTACTTTTCTGATAGTAGCCAAGAGCTTATCAAATATAAAAGGTTTAACCACCCAACCTGTTGCTCCTGCTTCTTTTGCCTCTTTTTTAATTGCAATTTGTGTTTCAGTAGTTAAAAACAAGATGGGCAGATGTTTGTATTTTTCGAGTTTACGTACTTCCTTAATTAATTCCATTCCATTCATTATGGGCATGTGCAAATCGGTTAGAAGTAAGTGTATGGTTTCTCCGTTAAAGTATTTCAACGCTTCTTGCCCATTATGTGCAACTAAAACATAATAACCTGCATTGTTCAAATTAAATTGTACTAATTTTAAGATGCTTTCTGAATCATCTACAATCAATATTGTTTTTTTCATTTCATTAAATTTTCAAAATTATTAAATCCTGCATGATTTAAAAGTTCCATTAAATCATCTTCCAGTTCGAAAGAGATTTTAAATGTTTTACCTAAAGATTTTTCAGATTTTTTAAGAGAAATCAGATATTGCAAAATGCTTAGATCGATTATACTGACTTCACACACCAATAATTCAACATTATTGAAATTTTTTATTGCATCATCAACACCTTTTTTAATTTCATTTATGTATTGAATGGAAAGCTCAGCTTTCAACTCGATTAGACCTGAATCTTCTCTTTCCTGGTTAGGGAAAATGGTTATAGAATAATTGTCCATACTTAAATCATTTTGAAGCAGAATAAAAATCTCTCAGCTCCTAATTTGCTGTAAATCTAATGAATTATTTATTAACTCTCCTGCGAAGATGTTAAAATATTCATTTCATGACCAAAGCATTAAACATTTCAAAATAAGTAACGCCAAAATAAATATTGATTTTTCGCAATTTGATATAGAAATAAATGAAGAAAAATTTGGAAAACGTTTTACATTGTTTTACATTTGCAGAAAAAATAATATGTTTTTCGAGCATATAAAATCAAATGAAGATTTAAAAGCTGAATATCGCCGATTGGCTAGGCAATATCATCCTGACTTAGGAGGTGATGGAGCAGTATTTTCCTCATTAACTGAAGAGTATGAAATTTGTAAATCAAAGCTCGGCAGTTTTCAAAAAATGTTAAGCGATGTTCAGATTGGTGATACTGTTTGGGTTAATGGCACCGAATGCGAAGTAACCTGGGTAGGAACCGAAGTCTTTATTGCACGAGCTAAAGGTCGAGCTAAACACGCGGTATTTAATAAAAGCACTGGATATGGTCTGAGTAACTCAAAATATCGAGCGTCTTTGATCAATACTTTTTTTAAAACTCAAAGAAAATAATCATGTCAAAAGAAAAAAAAATACATACCGGATTTAGAATTACGAAAGAAAACCATGAGCTATTGAAGTTTTATGAAAAGAATTTAGGTATTAATAGAACCGGAGTTCTCGAACTAATTTTAACTATTTCGGGCAAGGATAAAAAAATGATGCTTTCTTTGTTGAAAAATGCAATTTCATAGCTTTATAAACGATTACTTCTATTTGAAATACTTACTTTTGAGCTTCACTAAATAAACTCTTTATCATGATTTTATTAGAAATATTAAAATACACCTTGCCTTCAGTTATTGTGTTTCTAACAGCCTATTTTATTTTGAAGCAATTATTAGATAAACAGGTTCAAGAACTTAAGTATGAGCTAAAAACGCAAATTACTAAAGAAAATATAAAAATACTTACGCCCGTTCGTATGCAAGCGTACGAGAGGTTGGTTTTATTCTTGGAGCGCATTGCTCCAACCAATCTTATTATACGTCAAAACCAGCCAGGTTTAACAACTTTTCAGTTTCAAACAAGACTAATTAATGCTATCAGAGAAGAATTTGAACATAATCTTTCACAGCAATTGTATATTGGCACTTCGTCATGGGAACAAGCTGTACAGGCTAAGGAAGAAGTAGTTAGGCTTATTAATATGGCTTCAAGCAGGTTAAAATCAGATGAGCCGGCAAATAAACTTGGTCAGGAAATTATTAATGCCGAAAAATCGCTTAAAAAACCTGTTGTGAAAGCAGCTATCGCCATTCTTAAAAAAGAAATGGAACAAAATTTAGGATAAACTTTTTTCCAAAGATTAAACCTTTTCTATGTTTTAGTATCAAAGGAAAGTAAATTAGACAATTGAAAGATTACACCGATCAAGAGATTTTACAACTTGTGAGCAATACTCAAACAAGTGAACTTGGATTCAGAATTCTGGTAAAAAAATATCAGGAGCGAATTTATTGGCATATTCGCCGTTTAGTTTATATGCACGATGATGCTAACGATATTGCCCAAAATACTTTCGTTAAAATATGGCAAAACATATCATCTTTTCGGTCAGATTCTAATTTATACACTTGGATTTATCGAATCGCAACGAATGAAACCTATGATTTTATGCGAAAAAAGAAACGTTATGTTTTTTCAGACACAGGCGATTATCGCGATCAGTTAAATAAGAATTTGGAAGATGATAATATTTTTGATGGCTCCGAAATTGAAAAAAGCTTGCAGAAAGCTCTACTAGAATTACCTGATAAACAAAGAATTGTATTCAATTTAAAATATTTTGAAGAAATGAAATACGAACAAATGGCCGAAATATTAGATACTTCAGTCGGTGCTTTAAAAGCTTCTTATCATCATGCTGTTAAAAAAATTGAAAAAAAATTAAAAGAGGATTAAACGATTTTGTTTTAAATTAGTCAAATATGAGATATGGATTCGGAAAATAACATAAACGCAACCCTTGATAAATTGCTAAAACGCAACAAAAGTGCAGGTTTTAAAAACCCGCCTGCCGATTATTTTGAGCATTTTACTGATAGTTTGCAGCTTAAAAATATCAAGAAAAATAAAAAAATTACGTTTAGACCAATTAAAGAAAATTGGCTTCAACTTGGTTCTCTCGCAGTTGCAGCTGCTTTATTATTGGCACTTTGGGTTTTTGTTTTTGATGCGGATATTAATAACAACACCGATATCAATTTTACTGTTGAAGAATTGATGGCTCTAAACGATTTCCAATATTATAATGAAGATTTGATTTACAGCGAATTGGCATTGGTTTCTGAGGATTTATCTTATACCGATGCCGAGCTGGATGCTTTGCTGGAGTTAGGAACTATTTCAACCGATGAAATTATTGAATTATATTCTACAGAAGATTTAAAATAAGATAATTATGAAAAGATTTACAATATTATTTTTGAGCCTCATTATTTCATTGAGCATTTTTGCTCAAGGCCCGGGCAATAGAATGGAAATTGAGAAACGTTATCGTTCTCAAAAAATAGCTTTTATTACTGATAAGATGCAATTGTCTCCTGAAGAAGCACAAGCATTTTGGCCACTCTATAATAAATTGGATGCTGAAAAAGATGCTTCAGCAAAAAAAATGCATGAGTATCGTGCTACTTTCCCTGAAAATGAAGCTGATATGACCGAAGAGCAGGCTCAAGAATTTTTGATCTATTTAAACAAACATACTGCTGCCATGTTCAAACTTGGTCAGGAATACCAAAAACATTTTCTGAAAGTGATTTCGGCTAAAAAATTTCTGCTTTTAAATGATGCAGAGAACGGATTCCGCAGGCATTTATTGCAAGAATTTAGAGGAAGAGGAGCAAGAAATAGTACTAATTAGTCGATTTTTTTAATATGTTTGTCAAAAATTGACAATGCTAAATAATTCTATCGAGCTTATCAGCTTCAACTATAATTTTATTTCTCGTGCTGAACTAAAAACATGCCAAACTACACGTTGCACCATAGTTTATGAAGCCATTCGATTAATTAATGGAATTCCCCTGTTTTGGGAAGGTCATTGGATTAGGTTGCAAAATAGTTTAAAAGCCGTAAAATCAAAAGTAAAAATAGATCAGGATAAATTTGAACAAGCACTTGCTGATCTTATACAGCAAAATGCCTATTTGAATACAAATATACGAATTGAAATTTTTGAGGAGAATGTACTTATTTATGGAATTCAAACGCAATATCCTGATATAATACAATATAAGCATGGTGTCGAACTAAATTTCATCGAAACTATACGCCCAAATCCTACTCGAAAAATAATGCGGCGAGAATGGAGAAACACCATGGAACAAAAAATTAATAGTGCCGGAGTTTACGAATCGCTTTTGATTAATAATGAAGGTTTGATTACGGAAGGCAGCCATACAAATGTGTTTTTTATTCGCGATAATGTACTTTATTCTGCGGAAGAATCGCTTATACTTCCCGGAATTACTCGTTTGGAAATTTTACGTATTTCAAAAAAAAATTTAATCCCCGTAAAATATATTTCTTTACAAATGGAAAACATTTCTATTTTCGATGCCGCTTTTTTATCTGCAACTTCTTTGCATATTCTGCCAATCGCAAAAATTAATGATTATACATATAACGTAAATAATGCATTATTACGTTCGTTAATGCTTGATTTTGAAAATCATATTAATAAAGAAATGAAACAAGCTTCGATAAAATGGAGCAAATAAAGCAAATAATCTGGGACTGGAATGGCACTCTTTTAAACGATGTGCATATGTGTGTAAATGTGATGAATATTTTGCTAGATAAATATAAATTGCCTCCACTAAGTTGCGAAAAATACAAGCAGGTTTTCGATTTTCCGGTAAAAGATTATTATTTACGTTTAGGTTTTGATTTTCAGAAATATCCTTTCAAGAAAATTGGTTTGGAGTTTATGGATGAATACTTTGAAGAATTACCCGATTGTCCACTTTTTCCAGAAACATTTTCAACACTTGAGGAATTTAAAAGCATGAATATCAATCAAATGGTTCTTTCGGCAATGGAAAATGAAGCACTTGAAAAGAGCATAACTGAAAAGGGAATTCGTACATATTTTTCAAAAATTCAAGGAATTGACAATCATTTAGCAAATGGTAAAATTGAATTAGCGAAAGGACTTTTAAAATCATCCGGGTATTCGGCAACTGAAACGCTTTTTATTGGAGATACTATACACGATTTGCATGTAGCGCAATCAGTTGGAAGTTCTTGTGTTTTAATAGCTAGAGGTCATTTTTCAATAGAACGACTGCTAGATGAGCATGATTTGGTTTTTGATTCTTTGAATGATTTTATGACTTATTTTAGATTTGCTTCCGCTAAATCCATTACTCCATAACTCTATCTCTCCATCTCTCCATCTCTCCTCTACTTTGTCATAACAACATTCTTTTATCGAACATATATAAGAATGTTAATATTTTTGGGATAATTTTTTTGCTCACTGAGCTCTACTTTAATCAATACCTCTATCTTTGCGATCTTTAACCCTATTTAATATCGAAAATAACAATGGAAAATTTTAGATTTAGAGCCTTAGCTGACACGTTTAATCGTAAAAAAGTCATTTATAAAATGCCCGATAAAAAACCATCGGAATATTTTGGGGAGATGACCTTCAATCTTTCCGCAATGAAAGAATATCTAACCGACGAGTCTTTTAAGAAAGTAATGAGTGCCATCAATAAAGGCACTAAGATAGATCGTGAAGCCGCCGCTCAGATTGCTGCTTCAATGAAAGCATGGTCAATTAGTAAAGGAGCTACTCATTATACGCATTGGTTTCATCCTTTGACAGGTGCCACGGCAGAAAAACACGATTCATTTATAAATCCAGAAGGAGGTGGAAAGGCGATTGAGAATTTTCGTGGTGCAGAGCTAATTCAACAAGAACCAGATGCTTCCAGTTTTCCACATGGAGGAATTAGAAATACTTTTGAAGCTAGAGGTTATACTGCCTGGGATCCTACTTCGCCTGCTTTTATTTTGGGAAACACACTATGTATTCCTACCATCTTTGTATCCTATACAGGAGAAGCACTCGATTATAAAACACCTTTATTAAAATCGTCTTATGCACTTGATCAAGCTGCAAAAGCAGTTTGCCATATGTTTAATGGTGATATTGAACGCGTTTATGCAGCTCTTGGCTGGGAACAGGAATATTTTCTTGTCGATCGCTCTTTATTTATTGCACGTCCAGATTTGGTGCTGACCGGAAGAACACTTTTTGGCCATGCTTCTGCAAAAGATCAGCAACTTTCTGATCATTATTTTGGAACAATCCCTGAAAGAGTTAAAGAGTTTATGAAAGAGTTTGAAACAGAAGCCCATAAGCTTGGAATTCCGGTAAAAACTCGTCATAACGAAGTGGCTCCTAATCAGTTTGAGTGTGCTCCGGTTTATGAAGAAGTAAACATTGCTGTGGATCATAACCAATTGATTATGTACTTAATGGAAAATGCAGCTCGCAATCATTTTTTTGAAGTATTATTTCACGAAAAACCATTCGCCAATATTAATGGATCCGGCAAGCACAACAATTGGTCGTTAGCAACAGATAAAGGTCAAAATTTATTTGCGCCCGGTAAAAATCCAAAAGAAAATTTACGATTTATTACTTTCCTGGTCAATGTATTAATGGGAGTAAACGAATATGAAGATTTAGTACGTGTCAGTATTTCATCAGAAAGTAACGACCATCGTTTAGGCGGCCACGAAGCACCGCCGGCAATCATGTCGATTTTTATTGGAAGCCAATTGACCAGTCTTTTAGACCGCATAGAAGCTAGTACCGATAAATCTGGTTTGAATGAAGAGTTAATATCTGGTTTGAATATCAATGTACCAAATATTCCTGAGATCTTATTGGATAATACCGATAGAAACAGAACTTCACCTTTTGCTTTTACAGGAAATAAATTTGAATTTAGAGCTGTAGGTTCTTCTGCCAATTGTGCAAAACCAATGATTGCTTTGAACACTATTTTGGCTAAACAATTGACTATGTTCAAAAAAGAAATTGATACTTTAATTAAAGAAGGTGTTGATTTTGAAGATGCAGTATATCAAATAATTAAAAAATACATTATTGCTTCTAAACGAATTCGCTTTGAAGGCAATAATTATAGTCAAGAGTGGGTTGTTGAGGCCGAAAAAAGAGGATTGTCAAATATTAAAACAACTCCCGAAACACTAAGAGCTTATTCTAAGAAAAAGATTATTGATTTATTTGCCGACACCAATGTTTTGACTGCCCGTGAGTTAGACGCACGGAGGTTGATCCGATTGGAGAAATTCACTAAAAAAGTTCAAATAGAATCGCGAGTGATGGGCGATATGGCAACCAATCATATTATCCCAATCGCAATTCGTTATCAGAATACACTCATCGAAAATGTTAAAGGATTAAAAGAGATACTCGATCATCAAACTTTTGAAAAAGTATCAAAAGACGAAATCGATATCATCACTAAAATTTCTCAACATATTTCAGATATAAAAAAAGGTGTTGATAAAATGATTGATGAAAGAAAAGCGGCCAATAGACTGGAGGATGAAGAAGCAAAAGCAATAGCATACGACAAAAAAGTTAGAGTTTCGGCTGAACAAATTCGTGGACATGTTGATAAGCTTGAACTTTTAATAGACGATGAACTTTGGCCTTTACCTAAGTATCGAGAGCTATTGTTTATCCGCTAGATATTGATTTGATTTATTTTTATCTTTGTTATTCGAAATTTATTAATTCCAATATTTATGAAACAGAAATATGTTTGCCCAAAATGCGGGAATACAAATTATGAAACTGATGAAATTAGAACAGTCGGAGGTCGATTTTCTAAATTATTTAATATTCAAAATAAGAAGTTTTTTGCTGTAACATGTACTCAATGTCAATATACAGAATTGTATAAAGGCACAACTGGCACATTGGGAAATATACTTGACTTTTTCACAAACTAAATCACAGTCCAATGACTAGATTTAATCTTATAGTACTGATGCTAATTTATAGCATCAGTACTTCTTTCGCCCAAGTTAGTTCAACAAAAGTTAGTTCTTCAACTACTAGTCTTGGACAAAATGGTGTTTATTATTCATTGCCAAGAGCTGTTATTCAAATAGATGTGGTTGTTGCTAAAATTAACGATGTGCCTGGACCTTACTCTTCTTATGCGCAACAAGTTTTAGGTTTAACCGATTTTGTGGAACATGCGGAAACAAATTATACAATTAAAGGAATTCATCTTAATTCATTCACAGAAGCAGACCCTAATGCTATTTATTTTTTCAATCTGGGAGAGCGTTCGACAAAAGCTGAACGTAGTTTTCTTTTACAGCTTCAGGCAAATGGAGTTTTGAAAGGCATGAACGAATCTTCTCCAGTGAATCAAGAAGATAGAAAAGATAAAATTGAAATACGGGAAGATTATTTTTCACATGATTTTAATTATTATGCCGATTTAAATCAGGTTATAAATGTTGATACAATTATTCGTAGAATTGCTGTTGACACAACCAGTATTGAAGATGTGGTTTATAATCGCACATTGGTCGAAAAGAGCAGGTTAGAACGAGCTCAAGATGCAGCAATTTCCTATATGGATATTCACAAAAAACGTTACGAATTGCTTGCAGGTTATCAGGAAGTAAATTATCCTGAACAAACTATTGCCTTGATGAACAACGAATTACGAAAAATGGAAGCTGATTATCTTGCTTTGTTTAAAGGCAAACGTTTTATAAGCGAAGAAAAGTTTTCGTTTTATTTAATTCCTGAAGGTGATAAACCTAATCAGACATATCCAATATTTAAATTTTCAAAGGATAGAGGAGTTGCTGATTTAACTGCCTCATCTGGCGAAAGAGTAGTTTTAGTTGTTCAAACAAATGGTGTAACGGATGTTTTTAAAAATCAAACTGTGTTGACACAAACATCAGGGATTTTTTATCGTATTCCTGAAACTGCCAGAGTTTGGGTTGATTACAACAATACAGTTTATTCAAAAAATACTTTTTTACTACCGCAATTAGGTGTATTGCAATCAGTTAATACAGATAAAACCATATTTTCCGTTGATGCTAAAACGGGAATGTTAAAAGCAATTGAAATAAAATAAAAGGATGAAAATTCAATCATCCTTTTCATTTTCTATTTTTTTTTTTAGAACGGCCAAAAGCTATTATCGTTCCAGATATCTGCTTTCAATTCTTCGTTTATTTCATGCAAAAAATGCTGATGCGATTTTTCCCAATCGGCAAGCATTTTGTATAAAGCTTTTTCGTTGGGATCTGTAGCTTCTGCAGCACGATCAGAATAAACTTTAACAGCACGTGTTTCAAAATCCATAGCGGCAGAAATAGCAGCGGCTTCAAAACTTGCAGCACTAATTTCTTTTTTCATAGCATCTGTTAAAACGCGCATAGCAATCTCTTCTTCAGGATTTTCAATATGTCCATCAGGCTTTAAGAATTTTTTTGTCTTTTCGTAATTTACGAATTGTTTAGATAAAAACTTTATATGTTCATCTTCTTCTTCGGCCATCATTTCGAAAATCTTTTTTGCAGATGCGCTATCCGATTTTTCTGCTACCTTTGAATAAAAAGCTTTGCCACGTCTTTCTAGTAAAATTGCCTCTTTTAAAATATCTATTGCTGTACTTGCCATAATTTTTTTGATAATTAATTTATGATTCGCAAATATAATTTAATTTTTTCTCTTTTTCTGCTGCTGGCTACCAAAGTAAATATGTTTAAATTTGTCATCTATAAACAATAATAATATGGAAGATTTTGATAGTATTCGGCCGTACAACGATTCCGAAGTCAACGAAAAACTTATCAAATACAACGACAGCTCAGTCTTTAAGAAATTAGTAGCTCATATTTATCCTTCCTGGACACAGGAAACTATTGCACGAAGAACAAAAAACATTAAGTCAGCTCAGGCCTTTCAAGAATTATTGATATTCCCGGGAGCAAAAGCCGCTATCGACAGAAGTATGGAGCAATTTACTGTCAGCGGACTTGAAAACCTCGATCCTGAGGAAAACTATTTGTACATCTCTAATCATCGCGATATTATTTTAGATTCTACTCTAATCTATTACGTTTTATATCAAAATGGATATAAACCAGGGCAGGTAGCTATGGGCGATAATTTACTATCATCGGAACTGGTTACTGATATAGTTAAAATGAATCGCACATTTATCGTCAAGCGAAATCTTCCACCAAGGGAAATGATTGAGAATGCGCAGGTTTTATCGCGCTATATGCGATACGTTTTAACTGATAAAAAAGATTCTTGTTGGATATCGCATCGCGAAGGAAGAACCAAAGATGGCAACGACAGAACCAATCCGGGCGTGCTTAAAATGATTGCCATGGATTCTGAAGGAAATAAAATGGAATATTTAGAATCGCTTAAAATTGTTCCTGTCAGCATTGCTTATGAATACGATAGTTGCGATACATTAAAAGCAATTGAACTTACTGAAATTGAACTTACCGGCTCTTATAAAAAAGATGGTACTGAAGATATGAAAAGCATTATTACAGGGGTTACTCAGCAAAAAGGGCGTGTACATCTTGCCTTTGGAGAAGTTTTTTCTGATAATTTTTATCAGTTTAAATCAGATAAAGCTCAGGATCAATTCAAAGAATTATCAGAAAAACTAGATGATGAAATCCACAAAAACTTCAGGTTGTTTCCAGGCAATTATATTGCTGCCGATCTACTTCGTAACAACACAATATATTCCGATAAATACAATGCCTGGGAAGAAGAAAAATTCCTAAAAAAATTAAATGAAAAACTAGAACTAAGAAAGAATAAAGAAGATTTTGAGGTTTTTAGAAGAATACTACTAGGAATCTACGCAAACCCAGTTTTCAATCAGTTGGAAAAGAAAGAAATATGAGAAAAATAATTGAATGCGTCCCTAATTTTAGCGAAGGACGCGACCTTACTATAATCAAACAAATTACCGATGCAATCGAAAGTGTAGAAGGCATTAAGCTTTTGGATGTTGATCCGGGAGCGGCTACCAACCGAACCGTTGTAACTTTTGTTGGCGAACCAGAGCCTGTTCTAGAAGCTGCGATTCTTGGAATGAAAAAGGCCAAAGAACTAATCGATATGCGCAAACATAAAGGAGCCCATCCCCGCTTTGGCGCAACTGATGTTTGCCCACTTGTTCCTGTTTCAAACATCAGTATGGAAGAAACCGTTGTATGGGCACACAAATTAGCCAAGCGTGCGGGCGAAGAACTGAACTACCCTATTTATTGTTACGAAAATGCAGCTCAAAAACCAGAAAGAAAAAACCTTGCGAATGTTCGTTCTGGTGAATACGAGGGATTGCAAAATAAACTGAGCGACCCAAATTGGAAACCAGATTTTGGTCCAACCACTTTTGTTCCCGAAACAGGAGCAACCGCTATTAGTGCCCGCGACTTTTTAGTTGCTTTCAATGTCAACCTAAATACAACTTCTACTCGTCGCGCAAATTCTATCGCTTTTGATGTTCGTGAGCGTGGCAGAGTTATGCGCGAAGGAAATCCCATAACAGGAAAAGTTGTTTTAGACGAAAATAGAAATCAAGTAATGATTCCGGGAAGTCTGAAGGCTGTAAAAGCAATTGGTTGGTTTATAGAAGAATATGGTATTGCTCAAATCTCAATGAATCTGACAAATATCAATATTACGTCTGTGCATGAAGCTTTCGATGAAGTAAGCAAACGATCCAACGAAAGAGGAATTCGTGTTACCGGTTCGGAACTGGTTGGGGTTATTCCACTGAATGCCATGTTGGATGCGGGTAAATATTTTTTAAGAAAACAAAACCGTTCTGTTGGTGTTTCAAATGAGGAGTTGCTTAAGATTGCAATTCTTTCAATGGGTTTGAACGATTTAAAGCCATTCAATCCACGCGAAAAAATCATCGAATATTTGCTTGAGGATGAAAATAAAAAGCAATTGATTGATATGAATCTAAGTGCTTTTGCCGATGAAACTGCATCAGAATCACCCGCGCCGGGCGGTGGGTCAATTTCTGCTTATGTAGGTGCTTTGGGAATTTCATTAGGCACTATGGTTGCAAATTTATCATCACATAAAACCGGATGGGACGAACGTTGGGAAGAGTTTAGTAATTATGCCGAAGATGGTCAGCAGTATAAAAACCAACTACTCCATTTGGTTGATGAAGATACTAATGCATTTAATAAAATAATGGACGCTTTTAAATTTCCCAAAGAAACGGATGCGGAAAAAGCAATACGTAAACAAGCCATAGAGGATGCTTCAAAATACGCAATCGAAGTTCCTTTAAAAGTGATGGAGATTTCGCTTAAATCAATGGGAGTTATAAAAGCAATGGCCGAAATCGGCAATCCTAATTCTGTTACAGATGCGGGAGTTGGAGCTTTGTGTGCCCGGACTGCTGTTATGGGAGCATTTCTAAATGTAAAAATCAATGCTTCCGGCCTCGATGATAAGGATTATGTGGCAAGCATTCTTTCGAAAGGAAAAGCAATTGAAGAAAAAGCACAAGCATTGGAAATTGAAATATTGGCCATTACCAATAAAAAAATAAGCAACTCCTAATTAACGCCATGAAAAAAATCATTCATTTATCTCTTATTCTTAGTCTTTTCGTTTTTATAAGTTGCCAAGAAAATTCACTGAATACTTCCATCTCTAAAATTGAACCTAGTTTGGGTCCTGAAAAAGGCATCTTGCTAATTATTGGCGGTGCCGCTCGCGATCCATTATTTCTTGAAATTTTTAAAGAGCATGCCGGAGGCGAAGAAGCAAATATAATTGTTGTTCCAACGGCCTATGAAGACAATCAAATTAAAAGCGATTCGGGTTTTGTTCGTCTAAAATCTTCGTTTCAGAAAGCAGGGTTTACCAATATTCATGTTCTTCACACACGCGATACTGCCATTGCTAACATGGAGGAATTCATTGCTCCTATCCGAAAAGCAAGTGGTGTTTATTTTATGGGTGGCAGACAATGGCGCATTGCCGATGGTTTTTTAAATACACTTGCACACGATGAGTTTAATAAACTTTTGGACAGAGGTGGTATAATTGCTGGTTCATCTGCCGGAGCAACTATTCAAGGATCTTATTTAGCCAGAGGCGATACAAAAGAAAATACCATTATGCTTGGTGATCATGAAATAGGGCTTGGTTTCATGAAAAACGTGGCCATTGATCAACATATTTTAGCAAGAAACCGCCAATTCGACTTATTTGAAATTCTAGATGAACATCCTAAATTATTGGGTATTGGCTTAGATGAAAATACAGGAATTCTAGTTACTTACAATAAATTTGAAGTTGTTGGCAATCATTATGTTGCAATTCTTGATGGAACACGCTGGTCGCGAGAAAGAGATACGATTTATCAACTTCCTGAAAAATCTAGAGAATTTTATTTTCTAAAAGCTGGCGATAAGTACGATTTACAGAATCGAAAGGTTTTGCTAGAACAAGAATAAAAACAAAAACGATAAGATGCAGCTGGAAGTTTGTATTGAAACTCTACAAGAAGCCGAATTGGCCAAGCAGTACAAATGCGATCGCATTGAAGTTTGTTCTGCTCTAGATTTGGGAGGATTAACTCCTTCCTATGGTCTGATTGAGGCTTGTGCTAAATTAAATGAAATTGAATCTCATATCCTAATTCGTCCGCGTTCGGGAAATTTTGTGTACACGACAAAAGAAATTATTCTGATGAAAGAAGATATTAGAATTGCAGCTGAAGCAGGAGCTAATGGAGTTGTCTTTGGTTGCTTAAACCAAAACAATGAAATTGACATTGCTTCTTGCAAACGTTTATTAAGATTTGCCAAAGGTTTTCAATTAAAAACTACCTTTCACCGCGCTATTGATTTTACTTCAGATTATTCGAAAGCAATACAATCGATTATTGATTTAGGATTTGATCGGGTTCTTACATCGGGTCAAAAAGCCACAGCTGTTGAAGGACTTGACAATATTAAATCAATCCAAAAAATATATTCAAGCCAAATTGAATTGATGGCAGGAAGTGGAATAAATGAAGAAAACGCAGTTCTTTTTCAAGAGATTGGAATGGATTCAATACATTTTAGCATTCGACAAAAAAGCAAAAGTTCTACCGATTTTTCGATGGGTTCACACGCTCAGCCCGATGAAGATAAACTCAAACTTATCATTCAAAAATTAAAACACGATGAAAATAATTGACACGCCAAATATGCCAAAGGCAGCAGGTCACTACTCAACCGCCATTGAACATAACGGAATTCTTTATATTTCAGGACAATTGCCGCTTGACCCAATAACCCGAAAAAAACCGGATACTTTCCACGAAGAAGTAGAACTCGTATTCAAAAAATTGGAGCTTATCCTAAAAGAGTCAGGCAGTGCAAAAAACCAAGTATTACAGATGCGCATTTTTTTAACCGATATAGAATTGTGGCCACAAATAAATGATTTGTATGCTAATTTTTTCGGGGAGCATAAACCGACTCGTATTGTGGTTCCTTCACCTCCATTGCATTACGGATGTTCTTTGGAGATTGAGGCAATGGCTTTTATATAATCAATACTATCAATTTGTTTTTTTTCGATCAAAAAAACAGTTACATTTGTTAAACAAACTTTAACCAAAATTATGAATAAAACTTTTCGTTTTTTAACGCTACCTCTCCTTTTTATAACTGTTCTGATTGGTCTACCAAGAGAAGTTATTAGCCAAGAAGTGATTAAAGAACGAGATGAAATTTTATCCATAGCAAATTATGTTTACCGTTCAGATGACCGTTTATTTAACGGCAAATATTATATACCAAAGCATTTTTTCGCAGAGGGACATCCTTATTTTTTATCAAACGATTGGATTGAAGGTACTTTATTTATTAAAGGGATAGAGTATAGCGGAATTCCTTTGAAATATAATATTGAAGATGAT
>CAZTST010000066.1:0-15483 GCA_964616585.1 uncultured Draconibacterium sp. | reverse complement strand
CCTGTTCGGCTTTCTTTCTTATTGTAATATCTCTTGCTGCAACAACTCTAAGTGGTTTATTTTCATCTCCATATGAAATATTACGTGCTTGAATTTCGACTGGGAATCGAGTACCATCTTTTTTAATTCCTTCTATCTCGTAAGGCAAAGAATAATTTCTTTTAATGTTTTCGTAAATAATTCGATGAGATTCTTCAGCAATCATAAGTTCAATTATATTTTCACCTATAAGTTCTTCATATTCATAACCAAACATTTTTGCTCCAGACAAGTTTATATCTTCAACAACTCCATTATTATGAATTACAATTCCTTCAAAACTAAGAGTTGAAAGTTTTTTAAACCTTTCTTCACTTTCCTTTAGCGCTTCCTCTGCCTTTTTTCGACTAGTAATGTCGCGATTTATCGATAAACCGGCTTGTCCTCCATTAAAGTCAAATGGAGTTATAAATACATCAGTCCAGTATTCGGTGCCATCTTTCCTTTTTTTCTTTTCGGCTGTTGTAACAGATTTTCCGGCTTTTAGTTTTGCATTCCATTTCTCAGTATTGATCTCTGCTGTTCCTAAAACACAAAGATCTTTAATAATGTTCATTTTCAATAGTTCGCTTCTTGTATAGCCAGATTGTTTAACCGCTGCAGGATTGACTTCTATTATTTCTCCCATATTTGTTTCGTCCATTCTTGTGACATACACAGCATCTCCAAGACTATCAAACAAGCGTTTAAACCTGCTCTTGCTTTTTTGTAATTCCAGTTCCGATATTTTCCGTTCGGTGATATCTGTAAGTGAGCCAACAATTGAAATGGTTTTCCCATCCTCAACAACCGGTGCCTCACGAACTTCGACCCATATTTTTTCTCCATCTTTACGCACTAATTCAAGCTCATAAGGTGTTTGAGCTTTGCCGGTTTCAATTGCTTTTACTGTAAGTTCAAATCCAATTTCGTTAACCGGATTTTCAGAAACCATTTCAGTCCATTTGATCATAGCTTCTTTTTCAGAATATCCCAAAACATTCTTCACATGTGGACTTATATAAGTAATAACGTGCTCAGGCGTATGAGAATAAAAAACATTGCTGCTGTATTCAAAAATATTTCGAAGCTTTTCTTCGCTCTTTTGCAATAATTCCTCGGCCTGTTTTCTTTTAGTGATATCTTGAGTTGAGACAATAACTTTACCATCAATTAGAGACCAGCTAAATATACAAACTAGTCTATCATTTTCAAGAGTTTGAAGAATAACCTCAGATTCGAACGACTGTTTTCCTTTTGCTACGCTGATTATCGAGTTTAAAAATACCGGCAATGTTTCCTCTACAAAAACACAGCGAATGGATTCCATAAGTTTGGACTTTGAACTTGCCTTGAAAAGTTTAACAGCCTCATAATTAACATTTATTACATTTATAAGCTCTGCGCATTTAAATAACTCTTCAGGATTTTTATTGAAATATTCATCAAAATCAGATATTCCGAATTCTTTTTTGTCGTTGAGATATTTAATTAATTCTGTATAGTCTTGTTCCCAGAGTGCGACCGGAGAGTAATCGAACAGACTGCGATATAATTGCTCGCTTTCAGGTAGAGTTACGTTAATTTGATGCCTTGACTTCTGCATTGCATCCGTCAAACGCTTGTTTTCATAAGAATCCAATTCCGAAATTTTTACTTTTAACGTCTCGATTTCTTTTATGAGTTGTTCGTTGGATTTAACTTCAAATGTCATTTGCAAATATTTAGTGGAATAATAAAAACAACTATCTGCTCTGTTTTTATAGCACTACTAAAATACTTAATATTTCTAAAATTATTAATGCGAAAAAAATTGATTATTAACACTTGAATGTTAGAATAGTTCCCTGATTATCAAAAAATTATGTTTGAATAATTTGTTTGTTATTTTGGGTATCAAAATCTTAGATTTCATATATTTACCAATAATCTATATGATGAACAAAAAACAAACTTCAATACTAACGGTATTTCTTACTTTTGTAAAAAGACATCTTCATAAATTAGAAGCAAGAATCATCATATTAACACTTTGCAAAAAAAACGCTCAAGAAAATGCACACTCAACGCCAAAATCAGATCATTGCCTAAACAATAAAGCTCATTCATATTAAGGGAATCCAAGGTTTAACCATAAAAAATATAGCACAGGCTGTCGATGTTACAGAAGCCTCTATTTATCGTCATTTTAAAAGCAAAGACGAAATTCTTTCTACAATTCTTGACGATTTTCGCATCAATTTAAATGCGCATTCACAATCCATTTTGGAAAGTGAAATATCATCACTTGATAAACTAGCTGCGCTATTGAACCAACTAATTGATATGTTTTGTTCTAATCCCTATATTGTATCTGTTATCTTTTCAGATGAGATATTTAAAAATAGAAAAGACCTCTACGACAAAATTCTGAATTTGATTAAACAAAATAATGAATGTTTTATATAAATTGTAAAAGAAGGCCAAAAAAGCAAAGAAATCAGAAGCGATATTTATGCTACAGAACTCTCTGTTATCATTATGGGTTCGTTGAGAATGATTGTGAAAAACTGGCAACTTAGTAAACAAGACTACTCGCTTAAAACAAGAGGAGAAGAATTTTTTATATCACTTTTTAATATAATTTCGGCCAAATAAGAATTATCCAAATGTGAATTAATATAGCTAATTCTTTCCTAAACAGGCCAAATCTTTATTTAGAGCTTACCTAAATTAACACCTTTTAAAAAATAATTTATCTACATGCACAAAAAGGATATGCATACGATATGTATGAAAACGAAGCCAATCATGGCATCTCCGGCCATGGACAAACGAATTTAAATTATTTTAAATTACCTTTTATGGCCTAAATTAAATTTGAGCCTGCTTATTTTGCAATCGAGCCATATATTGGTTATTTATTGAATGCACAAGAAATAGATTATAAATCGAATGATGCTATGGTTGCTATATATAGTGAAGATGGAACCGCCGCAGCTTTAGGCGCTTCCAGTTTAAAAAATGAAGAATCCTTTGATATGGATATTGATAACTTTAATCGTTTCGATTTTTGTGGCCAATTTTCAATTGGAGCACAAGTTCCTCTCGGTCTTTGAAAGTATTTGGTGAAGCCAGAGCTACTGCTGCATTTACAAACTCGGAGGAATCTACAAAATTTGTGGAGATCGATGGCGATTACAAATTATTATTTAAATATTTAGTTTACTTTTGCAGTTAGTAAATATTCACTATACAATGAAAATTAAAAACACATGAAGCGCTTTTTAGGTATTTTCATCAGTTTCCTATTTTTAAACCAATTTGTAAACGCGCAATCTGAATTGGTGTTTAGCAATATTGATTCGCTTTTTAAATATGCCGAAAACCACAGCTATTCAATAAAAACCGGAGAACAACAAGTTCTTTTAGCCAAATGGCAACAGATTTCTGCTAAAGCAGGAATCGTAAATTTCAGAATGCAGACTTCATTTTCGTTAACTAACAATCTGGAACTTCCTGTTACTTACCTTCCTGCTGAAGCTTTTGGCGGCACTCCGGGTACTTTTAAAGAAATAACTACAGGTCAGCAGTATATGGCGAATTTTAATATTGCGCCGCAAATTGATATTATTAATCCTTCAAGCTGGGCAAAATTAAAAAGCGCAAACATCAATGCCGATCTGGCAGATGTGAATAATCTAATTGCCAAGAAAGCACTGTTTGAATCTATTTCCGCTTGCTATTTTAATATTATTTCATTGCAAGAGCAGAGTAATATTTCACAGAATTCTTTATATACTGCTGATACTATATTATTAATAATGCAAAACAAGTATGATGAGGGGCAAGTTCGTCAGCAGGATTTAAATGATGCTATTATTAGCCAACTGAGCTTAGCGGATAAACTTGAGCAAATAAATCTTTCGCTAAATCAACAATATTACAGTCTTAAAATATTATGCGATATACCCGAAACAACAAAAATAGTTGTAGAACATAAACTGAACTATAACCAACAGTTCGGCACAAGCTTACAATTAAACAATCAGTTGCAATACAAATCATCGGCTTTAAAAGCTGAGTTGGCAAAATCTGACTTAAGAACCAATAATTTATCGCAATTGCCAACACTTTCGTTTGTCATGTACGATTCCTGGCAGCAAAACAGCACGGAAATGTTTTTTGATAAAGACACCCAATGGTTAAATTCTCAATACATAGGATTAAGAGTAAGTATGCCTTTTCCCGATGTAAATAAATACATCCTTTCTAAAAGTTCAAAAATCAATAAAAAAATCGCTTTGCTTAATGCTGATCACACAAAGCTTCAGAACAATCTTGCGAATTCGCAAATTGATATGGATTATTCGAAAGCGTTTTCGCAGTTTACAACGACAAAACAAATTTATCTACTGAAAGAGGAAAATTATCAAATGGCAATGAATCAATTTAAAATGTCGATTCTTCCATCAGATAGGCTGCTTATTGCATTTAATGATATGCTAGTAAGTCGACTAAATTACAGTAGCGCTTTAGCAAATTTACTTTATACAAAATCGAAGATTGACATAAATAATACGATAAAATGAAACCTACAACACTATTAATTTCTCTTTTTTTGGGCTTAATTTTATTGAGTTCCTGTGGGAAGAAAAATTCAGAAACCCAAGCGAATAGAAAGAATATCACAGAAACCGTTTTTGCATCCGGCATTCTGATTCCAGAAGATCAATACAATTTAACTTCGCTCACAGATGGTTACATTGTACAATTAAACTTTAACGAAGGGGATACAGTTAAGGCGGACCAACTATTAGCTGTTGTTGATAATGAGCAGAACACTATAAATGCAAAAAGTGCCGATCAATTATTAACGATAGCTTCTTCAAATACCAATCCAAATGCTCCCGCTCTAAAACAAGCAGAAATCAATCTTGAACTTGCCAAACAAAAACTCATTCAAGATGAAAAGCAAGCAGAACGTTATAAAACACTATTTGAAACAAACAGCGTTTCGAAATTAGAGTACGAGAATATGCTTTTTAATCTGGAAAATTCAAAAACCAATTATAAAGCATTACAAGAGAACTACAAACTTATACAGCAGCAAGCCGATCAACAATTAATTATACAAAAATCACAAAAAGAGGTTAACAATGTTTCCAAAGAAAACAATAAAATCAGAGCTGTAATCGAAGGCAAAGTCTACAAGAAGAATAAAGAATTAGGCGATTATGTTAGAAAAGGAGATATAATTGCAGTTATTGGAAGCCCAACAAAATTATATGCTTTTTTGAGTGTTGACGAAAGCAATATTTCTAAAATCAAATTGGATCAGGAAGTAATTATTGAGCTAAATACCCAAAAAACAAAATCTTATGAGGGCATTATATCCGAAATTTATCCGGCATTCGACGAGCAAACGCAATCATTTTATAGCAAAGCAGAATTCACCAATCCTTTGGATTTTAAAATTTCAGGAACCCAATTAACCGCGAATATTATTATTGGAAACAAAAAGAATGTTTTAGTTATTCCTCGTAATTATTTGGGTTATGGAAATAAAGTAAACGTAAAAGATTCAGGAATTATAATCGTAAAAACAGGCTTTATTTCTAACGATTGGGTAGAAATATTAAGTGGACTAGACGAAAACTCAATCTTATTAACCGAAAAGAAATGAAGTTAAAAGTAAATTCAGATATAGCTTTAACTCATTTGCTTACACGTAAAAAGCAAACGCTAGTTGCTTCGTTCGGTGTAACCGTTGGTATTAGTATTTTTATTTTTATGATTTCATTGGTTGTTGGTTTTAATCGCAACTCTGATGCAGGAATTTTTAAATCGATACCACATATTCGTATTTATAGAGAAGATGAAATAAGTCGGCCTTTACCTACAAATAAAGAGTCTGATTATTTATCGGTTATTGTAAATCCAAAAATATCTAACCTATCAGATAACCTCATTAATCCGATGAAATTAATCGCTGATTTAAAACGACAGGATGACGTAGTAACGGTAACTCAGCAAGTTTCCGTCAATCTTTTTTATAATAATGGCAAATCACAGCTTAATGGCATCGCTTCAGGTATAAATATCATTGAAGCCAATGCGATGTTTAATATAGAATCCACCCTATTAGCCGGCGATATTCAAAAACTATTAAATACTCCAAATGGAATTATAATTGGAGTTGGTATTGCCGAAAAACTTAATATTCAACTCGATGATAACATTAGTATAATATCAGCCATTGGTGTAGTAAAAATAATGAAAGTTGTAGGAGTTTTCAAAACAAGCAATAAGGGAATAGATTTAACCAAATCATACATCAATACGGCAATGGCTCAGCAACTTCTTCGCAAAAGTTCAAGTTATATTACCGATATATATGTAAACATTAAAGAACCTGATAAAGCGCCTTTATATTCATCAGAATTTAGCACTTTAACAGGATATAAGGCCGAAGATTGGCAAGCGGCTAATGAAGCTATTATGGCAAGTAAAAAGACCCGACAGGTAATGATGGGCTCCATTGCATTTGCTATATTATTGGTAGCCACATTTGGTATTTACAACATTATAAATATGACTATTAAGGAAAAATTAAATGATATTGCCATCCTTAAAGCCACCGGCTTTTCCGGAACCGATGTTATGAATATATTTATCAAAGAATCATTAATAATGGGTTTTATTGGAACAGGTTTTGGCTTAATTATGGCGACAATACTCATTAAATTATTAAGCGGCGTTTACATTGGAGGTGATGTAGGCTATTTCCCAATTGGGTTTGAATTGAATGTTTATTTGGTTGGCATATTTATCGGTATGTTTTTAACATTTGCTGCAGGATTCATTCCTGCTCGCAATGCGGCTAAAGTCGATCCTATTGAAATATTTAAAAGGTAATGGAAAAACAAATAATTCTTAAGGTAAGCAATATCACTAAATACTATTACGAACCCGTAAAATTCAAAGCATTAGATAATGTTTCCTTCGAAATAATGCAAGGCGAATTTCTGACCATAACTGGAAAATCTGGTTGCGGCAAAACAACGTTGATGTATATTTTATCGACAATGGATACTGATTATGAGGGCGAATTATATATTGCCCAAGAAAAGATTACAAATCAAAAACAAGACAAGTTAGCTGCTATTCGCAATAAAAATATTGGATTCGTTTTTCAATTTCACTATCTTCTACCGGAATTTAGTTGCCTGAAAAATGTAATGATTCCTGCATTGAAATTAAATAAATATTCCTATGAGGAAGTTGAGCATCAAGCCTATAAGAAATTAGAGCTGCTTGGCATAAAAGAACAAGCATTAAAGCCGGCTTCAAAAATTTCCGGAGGACAACAACAAAGAGTGGCAATAGCTCGAGCATTAATAAACGAGCCAAAAATTATTATGTGCGACGAACCCACGGGAAATTTAGACAGTAAAAATTCGAATATCATACTTGATATATTTCATCAATTATCTGCAGAGTTCGGGCAAACGATTATTACGGTAACCCACGATCTCGATTTTGCAAGCAAATCGAACCGAAACATTGAAATGGCAGATGGAATTATTATTAATCATGGTTTAAAAAGCTAATTCAATGTTTTTAGACAAGCACTATACCAAAGTTCTATAAACTATGGATGGAATCACCGCTTTGCAAAGTAACTTACTATCACGCGATTCTAATTATTAAAATTGTTAATTTATTTTAGCATTTTATTATCAATTTTAACAATTTCTTGTCTTTTTGACACATAATTAATAAATCTACATATTTTTTATTTTATATATTAGGACTAATATATCACTATTATTCAACAACTTACATCTAAAAAAAAATATTTGCAAAACAATATGTTTTATTGTACATTTGACGTTTGTTAATGTTAACTAATTAACATTGATATAAAAATAACATAATATATTTTGCAGAATAAAGCTAAATTATACTTTGGTAAAAAACTAATGTTCAGTAAGATGATGCATTTTTTTAAAAAGCAAGAAAGGGAGTAGCATTATGAGTGGATATAAAAACATTATAATATCATTTTCAATGGAAAGAAAATAAATCAACAATACATAAAGTTTTTTTTTAATTATTAAGTTAGTTAATATTACCTAACTTAATATAAAATTTACTTTATGAAAACATAAATTATCAAGGGGCATTATTTTATTTGATTCACATTAAGCATATATAAATATTAAAAGAGGGTCGTATTCTTAAAAACACATTTTAAACACTAATAACTAGATTATGGAAAAAGGATTATTAAAATTACTAAAAGTACCTAGGTTAGTCTTGGGGGTTTGTTTTGCTTTAACCTTGGTTTTCATTCTCCAAATGAAAGAAAAATCACGGCTGGAAACTGATTTAGACAAGTATATGCCTCAAGAGCACCCCGCCTTTGTCTATAGTACAATGGCCGAAGAATGGTTTGGCATTAAAGATGGAATTATTTTTGCACTGGAAAACAAAAACGGGATTTACAATTCCGAAACGCTCGACACACTAAAACAGCTTACTAAACGATTGCAAAAGCTCCAGCAAATAAATAAATCTGACGTAAATTCCTTATATACGGCTGATAATATAGTTGGAACAGAAGACGGGCTCGATGTAAAAGCGTTTTTCACAAGAGTGCCTAAAACGCAAGAAGAACTTGACAATCTACAACAAACAGTCCGATCTAATGAAATGGTTTATGGTCGCTTAGTTTCAGAATCAGAAACAGTTACGCTCATTGTTGCTGAATTGGAAGATGGCGTTTTTTCACAAGAATTTTACAATGAAATTCTAGCCTTAGCAGCTTCCTATCAAACGGAAAATATTAAAATTCATGTTGTTGGTCGTCCTATAGTTGAAGGAACCTTGGCTTTGCTCGCTCCTGCAGACATGAAAAAAATGATTCCCATTGTTTTGCTGGTAATCATTTTCGTTTTATTTCTTGCCCTTCGCAATATTAAAAATACTTTACTAGTAATGTTAGTGGTTCTAATATCTACAATATGGACATTTGGGTTAATGGCTTTGATAGGCATTCCTATTTATGCAGTATCAACCATGTTGCCTGTTATGCTTATTGTTACTGGTGTAGCTTACGGAATGTATCTCTATAGTCATTTAGAGGGCTATATTAGGGGTAACCCGGCTGCAACAAAACTTGAAGCAGTAAGCAATATGTTAAAAGCGATGTCAACACCGGTAATAATAACGGCAATAACAACAGCTATAGGATTTCTCTCTTTGCTCACTTCACAGGTATATCCGGTTAAATATTTTGGTCTTTTTGCCGGATTTGGTGTACTTACGTCCATGACTTTATCATTGATTTTTATTCCTGCTGTTATTATGACATTTGGCTTGCCAAAATTTAAACCTGCAAAAGAAAAATCACAATTGGCGCACACAATAACTGCATCCATTCTTAAATATAAATATGTATCAATAATTGGAACAGTCGTTGTCATTGTTTTGATGATACTTGGAACGCAGAAACTTTGGATAAATTCCAGCTTCTTAGATAAATTTGAAAAGGACAGCGATATTGTTTTAACAGATAAATTTATCAATGCTAATTTTGGGGGAACAACTGCTTTAAATCTTATTTTGGATGCCGATGGTAAATTAAATACATTTAAACAACCAGAAGTATTGAGATTAATTGATAAGGTGCAGGCAACTCTTGAAACAGATGTGCCTGAAGTTGGGACTTCATTTGCTTTAACAAATTTCCTCAAGCGTATGAACAAGGTAATGCATGAAGACAGGGAAGAATTTGATATTATTCCTGATAATCAAAATCTTGTCGCTCAATATCTATTGCTTTACGAAATGTCCGGCGATCCAAAGAATTTAGTAAAAGCAGTAAATTACGATTACTCCAGACTAAAAGTTACCATTCAACTGAAAAGCGACGATTCTAAAGCCATCAATTCAGCGATTGAAATTATAAATTCATATGAAAAAGATTTTAAGGATATGGGAATTTCGATCAATTTTGCAGGAAGCGGTTATAAAGGATTGGTTTTTTCCGACTTAATTCTCGAAGGTCAAATTTGGAGTCTTATTCTATGCATAATTATTGTTATCATCCTCCTGACCTTCATGTTTAAAAACATTACGATTGGTTTAATTAGTGGCGTACCTATTTTAATTACGGCATTGATCGGTTTTGGAGTTATGGGCTTTTTAAATATTCCTCTAAATGCAACAACTGCCCTACTTTCAAGTATTGCAGTTGGTATTGGAATTAACTATGCCGTACATTTTATTTATCAATATAGGAGTTATGCTATTACGAGTAGTAACAGCCTCGAAGCAGCTCAAAAAACAATGGCGCATTCCGGACGTTCAATTAGTTTTAATGCGATAGTTGTAATCTTAGGCTTTTTGGTTTTGCTCTTTTCAGTTTTTCCTCCCAATCGTGAATTAGGTTTTATTATTTCGCTCAATATGTTCACCAGCTTTGTAGGAACCTTAACTATAATGCTCGTATTAATCAATAAATCAAATATTTATTTCAAGAATAAAGATACAAAAGAATAAACTGAAAACACATTTAGATTAATTTGTAAGAATAGAAAATCATTTTACAATAAACACATAAAATTATTTAAAACTAAACAATGAATATTATGAAAAAAATTACAACAAGCTTTATCACACTTGGACTCATCTTTGGTTTGATGGCAAATACCGAACTTTCGGCGCAAACCTTAGATGGAAGACAAATTATAGAAAAAGTCTATAATCGTCCAACACCATCAAATCAAACTTCTACTTTAACAATGACTTTGATAAACAAAAGTGGAGAAACACGTGTGCGCACAATTAAACAAAACACAAAGGATTTTGGCGATGTAGAAAAGAATATTATGTTCTTTATTACTCCTGCCGATGTTAAAAACACTTCGTTTATGAATTGGTCTTATGATGATGAAACCAAAAGCGATGACCAGTGGATTTATTTGCCTGCACTAAAAAAAACAAAGCGTATTTCAAGCGAAAGTAAAAGCGATTATTTTATGGGCTCTGATTTTACATTTGATGATTTGGGCGATCGCAAACTAGAAGATGACACACATAAGCTTCTTGGTGAAGAAAAAATTGATGGAAAAGATTGCTACATAGTTGAAAGTGTTTCTAAAAACAAAGACTATATGTATTCCAGGACAGTTACTTGGGTTGTTAAAGGTCATTTTATCGAATTAAAAAAAGAATTTTACGATGAAGATGGTGAAAAGCTTAAAGTGCAAGAAATTAAAAAATATGGTGATTTTGATGGTCTTTATATCAAAATACTGGAAGAAATGGTCAATATACAAGACAATCATCGCACAACCCTGTTTTTTGAAAATATAAACATATCCGTAAACCTACCTGATGATCTGTTCACCGAACGTATGATGATGCGCGGAATCTAAAGAATAGTATTTCAATGGTTTAAAAAGAGTGTGATAAATTTTACTTGCTCATTAATATGAGAACAAATAAAATTTAGCACCTCAATTAATAACAAATAAAAAAATAGATACATGAAAAAATTAGCATTACTTTTATTACTTCCGCTTTTTGCTACTCCTTTTTTGGAGGCGCAAAACGTAGACATTTCAGGCTTTGCACGAAATTATACAGGCGTTCTTTTTGATAATGGCGAGTTTTCTATATTACAAAATACGCTAAACCTGAATTTTGAAAAGCCCGGAAGCAAAGTGGCATTTAAGGCCAATCCTATGGTTTATACTTACAATACGGATAGCATAAAATTTAATATGCGCGAAATCTACCTTGATCTTTATTTTAATAAAATAGATATTCGTATAGGAAAACAGCAAATAGTTTGGGGAAAAGCCGATGGTGTTTTTATTACTGATGTAGTTTCTCCGTTAAATCTTACCGAGTTTCTTTTGCCCGATTTTAATGAAATCAGAGCAGGAGTATATGCCGCAAAGTTTGATTATTATATAGGGAACAATACTTTTGAAGTGATTTGGATACCTGTATTTACAGCTATAGAAACCCCGTCTCCTGGTTCCATTTGGTTTAAGCAACCTACTTTCCCCATTCAACCCACCTTCGACTATAGTAAACGCAACGTAACAGCAAGTTTAGAAAACAGTGAAATTTTTGCAAAATTTACAGCCATTACTTCGCTTGTTGATGTTGAATTCATGGGAGGTTATACTTGGGACGATACTCCTGTAATGCATATGACTAAGTCTTTTGGAATGAACCCTGATACTCATATGCCGTATTTATCAGGTATAAATGTTACTCCTGAATATCATAGAATAACACTTGGAGGAGGTTCGTTTAGTTCGCAAATTAAAAGTTTTATCTTTAGAGGTGAGGCAGCCTATTATGGCGGAAAATATTTTCTTACAGAAGACATGACAGCTGTGGATGGTTTAATCGAGAAAGATTATTTGCATTATGTATTCGGACTCGATTTTTCAATCGCCTCCATTCTTATCAGTACGCAATTTATTCAAGAGCATATATTAGATTATGCACCGGGTATACTTACAAAGGAAACTCAAAATACTATGACATTTTTGGCTCGTGCGGATGTGCTTCACGAAACTCTTCACCTCGAATTGTTTTCCTATATAGGTTTAACAAACGAAGATGCGTTAATCCGTCCTAAAATTACTTACGATTACGATGATAGTTTTTCAGTATTGTTAGGAGCTAATATCTTTGTTGGTGATGAAGCCGGACGTTTTGGTCAATACAAAGACAACTCAATGATCTATGCTAAAATAAAATATAATTTCTAGAGGAACTTAAGCAATATAAACACGTTTATTAGAGCCACAGCTTTTCCGGTTGTGGCTTTTTTAATTAGAATAAGATTATTAAAACATTAATATTTAAATAATACACTGCTTTTTCTTTAAAAAAATTGGTCGAAAAAGAAATAAATGCTTCCTTTGCTAGCTAATACTAACTAATACAAAAATTATGTTATCCCCAAGACAAGAAGAAATAATTGAAAAAGCAATCCTGATTATTGATGAAAAAGGAATACAGGGCTTGACAATTAAAAATATTGCTAAAGCTATAAATACTTCCGAACCGGCTATTTATAGACATTTCGACAGCAAATTAGAAATTTTGTGTACTATATTGAACGGTTTCAAGGAAAATATCGGTCAAAACGCCTACTTAATATCGCAAAACACTGCGAATCCATTTGATAAAATGCAACTTTTTTATGAGAATATTTTGAATCGTTTTGTAAAAAATCCAAGTTTGATTTCTGTCATTTTTTCAGAAGAAATCTTTCAAAACGAAGCCCGATTAGCTGAAAAGGTGATTGATATTCAGCAACTGAATGAGCAGATTGTAAAAGATTTATTAGAGAATCTAAAGCAAACCAAACAAATCTCGGAAGATACTGACATTGAGACGTTCTCGCTATTATTTTTCGGATCCCTTCGGCATTTAGTTCGCCAATGGAAGTTTGGTGGGCATAAATTCGATTTGGTAGAAAAAGGAGGTGTTTTGTTCACCGCACTAATTCAAACATTAAAAAAGTAAATCTGAACTTTCTCTTTAAGATTTAAAGTATGTTTATAACAAACATAAGATTTTGTGTAATGCAACTGCTGCTGATAGTTTCGCAAAGCTATTAAATTTGCATCCCGTTTTTCTAAATTTGCTACACAGACTATAATCAACTATGGATGCCTTTCTCAAAAATAACAGAATGAAATAACCTTTGTACCAGGTATTTTTATGTAGCCTTATTTTTTTGCTCAAAAAACTATAAAATAAAAATGAATTTTAAGATATTTAGGAGAATTATTAAAGGATTAGTTTTATTTCTCAGCGTTTTTGCTATTCTCAATTTTGCTCCCAACAAATATTTTATGTTGATAGTTCTTGCATCAATTCTTTTTATTACAATACTTTTACGTACTGTTTTTTGTGGTTGGATTTGCCCGATGGGAACACTTTTTGACTTAATCAGGGGATTAGGTAAAAAAACTGGGAACTTATCAGTTATGAGACCTCTCAACAATATTCACAAAAAATGGGTTAAAAAAAATAAGACCGTTTTATATAAAATAGATCGCAACTTAAGATACTTTAGATATGTATTTTTCTTATGGATACTGCAATCGATCTTCTTGGGAATAGCTTCTATTAAAGGGGAGAATGAACGGGGAATAATGAGTGTGTTATACATAGTAATAGTTATGGTAATAACCGGTCTTTTTATCGAAAGATCATGGTGTAAATACATTTGTCCGATTGGAGCTTTTTTGGGTTTGGTAGGTAAGTTAAGTTTTACTAGCATATCACGAAATGAAGAAGTCTGCATCAAATGTAATATTTGTTCTAAAACCTGCCCGATGAATATTGATGTAGCAAATAGAGAGTTAGTCAAAGATATTGATTGTCAAACCTGTCTAAAATGTGTTGATGCTTGCCCTGTGTATAATGCACTGGCTTTAAAAATTAAAATCCCATTGTATCATAATAAGAAACTTCAAAAGAAAGACTTTGAGCCATAATGATTAAATAATAATTTTTTTTAAAATTAAATTGTAATAGTATTTGGATATTAATAATTTTATTGTAATTTTGACGTTAGTTAACGTTAACTATTTAACAGTGTTTAATTAATAACACACATGGGAATTGATAGTATCTTTTAGATAGTTAGTGTTTTAGCATAATGCAGTAGATCTTTGACATATAAAGTACAGATGAATTCGATTAAACATTCTTTGAAAAATAATTTTAATTAAATATACAATTCATTTTTTTATTAATCAAGTTAGTTTATATTAACTATCTAAACACATTTTTTATATGAAAAAAATAAATTATTTGGGAGTCGCAATCTCCGTTATTGGATTTTTTACGGGGTTGCTTTTATTTTATTTATTAGCCCAGAACTATATGCTAGTTGTTCATGGGAAAATAGCCGGAGGAAGGCCAGATGAGGCACTAGCCGTAATAATTACTAGTTCGATGCTAGGTTGGCTGGGCATTGGGGCAAGCGGTTTATGGGCAGCCGTTCTCTATGGTTTCGTAACAAAACAAGAGTGGAGTTGGCGCTATGGTACACTTGCCGCCGCACTACAAATGTTGGCTGGATTTTTCCCAACTATCCCAGCCAAAAGTATTGATTTGCCGGCAGCAACTATGCCCGTATTTATTATTGCTACTATTTTATGGTTTGGTATAATGTATCTTGGAAAAGTTAACAGAAAGGTACTTGCTTTCTTGTTTATTGCCGGTATGGCTTATGTATTAAGCTATATGAATGGTGTTGCTATCATTTCTAAATACCAAACAACAACCTATAACGATATATGGAAAGGAATGTATGCCGTTGTATTTGGTGTTACTTGGTTTGCATCTGCAGCTTGGCTGATCTTAAGTTTTGGAGTTCTTCAACGTAAATCGTTTACTATTCCACTAGGAATTATGGCTGCCATAATGTCA
>CAZTST010000065.1:0-15545 GCA_964616585.1 uncultured Draconibacterium sp. | reverse complement strand
ATTGCTCCAACAAAAATTATTTCGCGATTTTAATGGTTTCTTGAAAAGGCAACCGAAATTGGAGTCGATGAAATTACACCAATTTTATGTGAACATTCTGAACGGACTACTGTAAAAGCAGATAGATTAAACAAGGTAATTACAGCAGCTGTAAAACAATCGGTAAAAGCATATCATCCTCAGCTTAATTCTATGAAAAAGTTTAGTGCGGTTTTAAATGATAAAAAAAATGTAAAAATGCTGTTAGCTTGGTGTAAAGCCTCAGAAGATGAACGGATTGAATCTTTTATAAAACCAGAAGAAGATTTGTTAATTTTTATAGGCCCGGAAGGTGGTTTTAGTGATAAGGAAATTGAAGACGCAAAAGCAAAAGAAGTGAGTTTGGTATCTATTTCAGCTAGTCGTTTACGTACCGAAACTGCTGGTATTGTTGCTTGTCATAGCGTGGCATTTATAAATAAAAATTAATTTAGAAATGTTCCAACAATTGCTTTGTATAAAAATGGAAATCAGCTCTTTAGAGAATCAGGTGTTATTCAGGCAAATCTATTAATTCAATTGATAAAACAACATAGTTAATTCGTTGGTATAAAATGTTTTAGTTCAAGAACAGTTCCATCAAATTCGGCATAAGAAAATCGACTTATCCAATCGCCAAGAAAAATAAATCTTGCATTATTCCCCAAATCTATATTTTCTTTTCTATGATAATGCCCCATAATAAAGTAATCTATTTTCTCGCCTTTGGCTAACAATTCTTTGGCGAAAATTGGAAGTCTTGTTTCTGCAATATGATTGGAGCGCTTCTCTTTCTTCATTTTATTATCCTTCAAGTCGTTGGCATATCTGCTACGGCGACTAAAAAAAAGTCCAATTTGTAATCCTACATCAGGATGCAGCCAACGGAAAAGCCATTGATTAAGCTTAAATTCAAAAACCTTTTTTATAAATTTATAGCCATAATCGCCTGTACCTAAGCCATCTCCATGTGCTAAAAAAAATTTCTTCCCAAGTATTTCTTTAACCTGAGGTTTACGTTCAATCTGAATATTCAACTCTTTATTTAAATAATCAAAAGCCCATATATCGTGATTGCCACGAAAAAAGAATATTGGAATTCCCGAATCAGTTATTTCTGCCAATTTGCCGAGTAAACGTGCATAACCTTTTGGAATTGCAGTTTTGTACTCGAACCAAAAATCGAATAAATCACCCATTATATAAATTTCTAGAGCATCTCTTCTAATACTTTCCAGAAATTGAACCAATAATCGCTCACGATTTAAACTAGAGCTGTGATCGGGTATGCCCAAATGAGCATCCGACAGAAAATAGACTTTTTTTGTAATTGGCGTTCCCACGCTTTTTTTATTTAAAGATACTATTTTATAAAATAGTGGTATATATCATTACCGTTGGCTAAAATCAGCAAGGCGAAAAGAAGAAACATTCCAACAATTTGGGCATACTCTAAGAATTTATCGCTTGGCGCTCGTCGAGCAATCAATTCGTACAACAGAAACAAAACATGTCCTCCATCGAGTGCTGGTATTGGTAAAATATTCAGTACTGCTAACATAATCGACAGAAATGCAGTTAATTCCCAAAAACGAATCCAATCCCAGCTAGCAGGAAAAATGCTCCCGATTCTCATAAAACCACCAACCGATTTATAGGCCTGAACTTCAGGTGCAAAAAGAAGTTTAAGTTGCTTTAAGTAATTGGTAATTCCATCGTTAGCTTTTTTTATACCTACCGGAATCGCACCAAGCAAGCTGTATTTCTGACTGTTCCATACAAAATCGTTTTCAGGATCAACACCTACACTTAAACCAACCAAACCTTCATCGTCAACATTAACCTTATAACTCATATGATTGCCATCGCGATCAACCAATATCTCAACAAAATCAGAAGTATGAGCTTTTACACTGTCGGAGAAATAATTAAAACGATCGAAAAATGTAATATCTTGACCATTAGCACTTAATATCCAATCTTTTTCTTTAAGACCAGCCTCTAACGCGGTTGATTTTTTTGCAAATCCACTAACTCTAACCGGCATACGTGGCATAATAAATACTGGATTTTCAGATTTTATTAATTTAGATAGAAATCCGCCTGGAATGTGTACTTCAACAAATTCGCCATTGCGCTCAATCTGAACAGTTTTTGCCTGTTCCATTATGATATAAGCAGGTATTTTCAGGAAGTTATCTACCTCATTTCCGTCAATACTTAAAATCTTATCTCCATTTTGTAAACCCATTTCTATTCCTAAAGAATCGACCTGGATACCATATTTTACAGAAGATGTAGGCAGATAACTTTCGCCATAAGCAGCCATCATAACTATGTAAATTAACATAGCCAAAACAACATTCATTATCACTCCGCCCAACATAATTATTAAACGTTGCCATGCTGGTTTCGATCTAAATTCCCAAGGTTGAGGCTCCTGGCTCATTTGTTCCTTATCCATCGATTCATCAATCATTCCGGCAATTTTAACATAACCACCTAAAGGCAGCCAGCCAATTCCATATTCGGTTTCACCTTTTTTAAATTTGAAAAGTGAAAACCATGGATTAAAAAACAGATAAAACTTCTCCACTTTGGTTTTAAATATTTTCGCTGCAGCAAAATGGCCAAACTCATGTACAATTACCAAGATTGAAAGGCTCAGCAATAATTGTAATACTTTTACTAATATATCCATATTCTATGTGTGCTTTCTAATATAGGCTTCGCTATCAGCAAAGCATATTTTTGTTGTTTCAAAATAAGTTTCCAAATCAGGCTTTGAAATGTAAATTTGATGATTCATCATTTCCTCAACCAATTCGGGAATTCGATAAAAAGGCCATTTTCTGTTCAAAAATGCCTGAACTGCGACTTCGTTAGCTGCATTTAAAATAGCCGGCATATTTCCGCCTTTTTCCATGGCAATAAATGCGAGTGCAAGATTACGAAATTTTTTGCGATCTGCCTGCTTAAAAGTTAGTTCAGGATTATCAATTAAGGAAAATTGTGATAATGAATTTTTTTTTCGATCAGGATAATGCAAAGCATAATGAATTGGAAGCCTCATATCCGCTGAGCTAAGTTGTGCTTTTAAGCTTCCATCAGTAAATTGAATCAGACTATGAACAATTGATTGAGGATGGATAATTACATCAATCTGATCTGGATTTAAATCGAAAAGCCAACGAGCTTCAATAACTTCAAGCCCTTTGTTCATAAGACTTGCGGAATCTATACTTACCTTTTTCCCCATTTTCCAAACAGGATGGATCAAAGCATTTTCCAAACTTATATTTTTGATCTGATTATCATCATAATCTAAAAAAGGACCACCACTTGCAGTAAGAATTACTTTTTCAATTGAATCTTTATTTTCACCTAGCAAACATTGAAAAATTGCTGAATGTTCAGAATCAATTGGAAGAATAGTTATTTGATTTTTCTTTGCTAATTGCATAACAAATTCGCCTGCAATTACCAAACTTTCTTTATTGGCGAGCAAAATTTGTTTTTTATTCTGAATAGAATGAATTAATGGTTTTAAACCGGTAAAACCTACTAAAGCATTTAATACCAGCTCTATATCAGTATTTTCTAATGCCTGAAGAAGGTTCTCCTCTCCAAATAAAATTTGAGTTTTTGTAGCTGAAATTTCTTTTGAAATTTTTTGAAAAGCGTTTTTTTCAGTAACAATAACATATTCTGGATTGAATTTATATATCTGCTGTAAAAGTAAATCGGCATTGCTGTGCCCACTTATCAATATCAACCGAAAAAGTTCAGGCGAAGCGTAAATTACTTCCAATGCTTGTGTTCCAATAGAACCGGTTGCTCCAATTATGGCAATGCCCTTTTTCAATATTATCACTTTTTTGCAAAAATAATGATTTATGTAATGGCTGATAGTTTATTTCTGCTTTGATTTATGAAATGAATAATAGATTGAAAACAGGAAAAGCAAATGTATAGAGACTTAAACCAAAAATCTTCAGTAATTTTGTTAACTTATATAATCTGTTGTAGTGGAGAAAAAAAAGAAAATATTGGCAGAAATAAATAATCCTAACGATTTGAAAAAAATTGATATTAAGGATTTGCATAAACTCGCTGATGAATTACGAGAACATATTATTGATGTAATTTCTTCAAATCCAGGACATTTAGCTTCAAGCTTGGGCGTTGTTGAACTCAGTATCGCTTTGCATTATGTTTTTAATACTCCATATGATAAAATAATTTGGGATGTTGGACATCAGGCATATTCTCACAAGATTTTAACAGGCCGACGCGATTTATTCAAAACAAATCGAAAACTTAATGGCATTTCAGGCTTTCCAAGAATGAGCGAAAGTGAATATGATGCATTTGGTGTAGGTCACGCATCTACCTCAGTTTCTGCTGCTTTAGGAATGGCTGTTGCAGCTCAGTTAAAAGGAGAAACAGATCGAAATCATATTGCAATTATTGGCGATGGCTCTATGACAGGTGGGATGGCAATGGAAGGCTTGAATAATGCCGGAGTATCAAAAGCCAATTTACTTCTTATTTTAAATGATAATGGGATTTCGATAGACGAAGGTGTTGGTGCTTTGCACAAATACCTCATTAATATTTCTATTTCTAAAACCTATAATAAAATAAAAAATAAATTTTGGCAAATGTTAGGCTCTAGAAATAAATATGTTACAAGGGCTCAACAATTCTTTCAGCGCCTCGAATCTGCCATTAAAACATCTATTTTGCGTAAAAGCAATCTTTTTGAGTCTTTAAATTTTAGATATTTCGGCCCTGTTGATGGGCATAATACTTTGCGTTTGATTAGAATATTGAATGATTTAAAAGATATTCAAGGACCAAAAATTTTGCATGTTATTACTAAAAAAGGAAAAGGCTTAAATACAGCAGAACAAGATCCGGTTACTTTTCATGCTCCAGGAAATTTTGATAAAATAACCGGAGAAATAACTCCAAAAATTGTTTCGGATTTACCTCAAAAATATCAGGATGTTTTTGGCGAAACTCTTGTGGAATTGGCCAAAAAAAATGAAAAAATAGTCGGAATAACTGCTGCAATGCCAACAGGCAGCTCAATGAATAAACTTATTAAAGCTATTCCACATAGAGCTTTCGACGTTGGTATTGCCGAACAACATGCCGTTACTTTTGCAGCAGGACTCGCAGCCGCAGGTATGAAGCCTTTTTGTGTTATATATTCAACATTTATGCAAAGAGCTTATGATCAGTTAATTCACGATGTAGCTTTGCAGAAATTACCTGTTGTTTTTTGTATCGACAGAGCCGGCCTGGTTGGCGAAGATGGAGCTACTCATCAAGGAGCATTTGATCTTGCTTATTTGCGAGCCATACCTAATATGATAGTTTCAGCACCGCTTAACGAAAATGAATTGCGCAATTTAATGCTTACAGCCGAAAATTATAACGAAGGCCCTTTTGCAATCCGTTATCCACGAGGCCGTGGAATACTTGTTAATTGGAAAAACGAACCTGAAATACTCCAAATAGGAAAAGGCAGAATGATAAAGCCAGGGAAATATTTAGCAATAGTTAGTTTAGGACATGTTGGAAATTTTGCTTTGGAAGCAATAGAAAGGCTTAAAGATAAAGACATTGCACTTTTTGACATGCGTTTTCTCAAGCCAATTGATGAGGATATTTTGCATGAAATATTCAAAAAATTCGATAAAATAATTACGCTAGAAGATGGAACTTTAAAAGGCGGCTTGGGAAGTACTGTCGCTGAGTTTAAAGCAAAACACAATTATCAGGCACGCATAAAATCGCTCGGAATTCCAGATGAATTTATTGAACATGGAAGTATTGAAGAACTTAGAGCTATATGTGGATACGATGTAAATGGTATTATTAAAAATATTGAGGATTTCTAATCGTCGAAAAAGTTGTTTCCAATTAATTTCCTTAAGTTGTTATCAAGGTTTAGATGAATATTTCAATAGCTTTTATACTAATACTTAGTTGGTTCATTATTTGGAAAGATTCTCTACGTGGGAATATATTTTTTATGTCTGATTTATAATTGCCTGATTAGAAGATGTGCCATAATAGTAACATGCTTTGGCTTAATTCTTGTTTGAGGTTATTTTGATAAGATATGCTACACGATCCTGAAAATAAAAAACTAATTATAGAAACTCCTTCTCGAACGCAAAAAAAGAGAGAAAATTCTCCAGGCATTGATAAGGAGGAGTCTGTGATAATAACACAGCTAAGGAGCGAATTATATGCAAAAAACAAGGAAATACAATCCCTGAAAACTAAGTTAGAAAACGACAATCAAATTTCGTTTTTGAAAAAAGCTTTAAAACAGGTTCAGGATTTTCTTGCAATGGTTCCTATTTCCATTTATTTTAAGAATAAAAATCTTGAATATACTTATGCTAATCAGGCATTTGCGGCATGGGCCAATATTCCGCTTGATGAACTGATAGGATTAAATAATAAGCAACTCCAAATAGGCGATTATCTATGTGAATTGGAGAAAATTGAGCAGCAGGTAATTGAAAAAGATAAAGTTGTACAAAATAAAGAAATTACTTTTACTCAAGATAAAGAACAATTATTGGTAAATGCCTATATTTTTCCAATGAAAGATATTCATGGAAATATTGAAGGCATTATGGTTTGCTGCTTCGACCTTAGCGAAAAAGTTCAATTTAGAAAAGAACTTATCAATGCAGAAGAAAAAGCACTGCTTGGCATAAATAGTAAAAAAACCTTCTTGGCAAATTTAAGTCACGAAATAAGAACGCCATTACATGGAATTTTAGGAAGTGGAAACCTCTTAAAGTCAATGATTAAGGATACTCATGCGCTAGATTTACTTGATAATATAAATCGTTCAGGAAATACATTGTTAGAAATGGTTGATTCAATGTTTTTGTTAGAACTGCTCGAAAAAGGAGAATGGTCAATGCGAAAAGAACCTTTTAAACTGCGAGACATAATTCAAATTGTAAGCGATAAATTTCTGGATCAGGCAAAAATTAAAATGATTGATATTCAGAGCTTTGTTGCCCAAGGTTTACCTGATATTCTGCTTGGAGATGTAGAGAAAATACAGCTTATACTTACAATTTTTCTAAGTAATGCTGTTAAGTTTACAAATAAAGGATTTGTGCATTTGTTTGTTCAGTCAGAGCATCAAAAAGACGATAATATTCGTTTAAAATTCAGCATTAAAGATACCGGTTCCGGAATAAAGAAAGAAATGCAATCGGAATTATTTAAAACATTTACTCAAGGCGATTCCTCCAGCACCAAAGGATTTCAGGGAACAGGCATAGGTTTGGCAATGGCCGAAAAAACCGTTTCATATTTGGGTGGAAAAATGGGTTTCGAGAGTGCAGAATTTAAAGGGAGCACTTTTTGGTTTAGTGTTGATTTGGAGAAGATACAAACGGAGGCTGAAATAGATGGAACTTTAACTATTTCTGAATTACCGGTTTTATTGGTCGAAGACAATAAAATAAATCAGAAGATTGCTTTTTTTACTTTGAAAAAACTGGGATTTAATGTAGAAATAGCCGAAAATGGTTTAGATGCTGTTGAGCGATATCAAAGTGGCAGCTTTAAGATAGTTTTAATGGATTTACAAATGCCTATAATGAATGGCTTTGATGCAACAACAAGAATTCGTGCATTTGAAAAGCATAAAAATCTTCAACCTTCATTAATAATTGCCATATCAGCAAATACAGTAAAAGAAGATATTGAAAAATGCTTTGTTGTGGGAATGAACGAATATATCAGTAAACCTTTTTCGCCCGAGAAATTAATTGATGTTATTCAGAAGCATATCGATATTCAACTTCACTAAAACAAAAAAAGCTATCTGCCTGTCGACGGATAGCCTTAATTATTCTAGATTAAAGTTTTATGCTAAAGCAAAACGCTTGAAATTACTAATAGTTAATTCTTTATCGAAACTTTTCAAATGAGCCTCAACACTCTGTTTGCTGTCTTTAATAAAATCTTGATTTAACAATGTGCTTTCTTTAAAAAATTTATTCAATTTTCCCATAGCAATTTTCTCAACCATATTTTCAGGTTTTCCTTCCTGACGAATAACATCACGGAAAACTTCCAATTCACGATCGATAGTTGCCTGATCGACAGCAGATTGATCAACAGCAATTGGATTCATTGCTGCAACTTGCATAGCCATGTCTTTACCAATTTCCTGAATATCATTAATTACTTTGTTTAAAGCAACCAAAGTAGCAATACGATTACCTGGATGAATATAAGAAGAGAGGAAAGCGTCTTCTAAAACAGCATAAGCACCCAATTCGATTTTTTCACCAATTTTTCCAATTTGGTCAACTAAAGAATCTTTTACCGAAACGCCATTTAGATTAAGCGCTAATACTTCTTCAGAAGTTTTAGCATTATTTGCTATTGCAAGATCAAGAACATCTTGAGCATATTTAACAAAATCATCATTTTTAGCAACAAAATCAGTTTCACAATTAATCATCAGAACTGCACCAAAGGTATTATTATCGCATACTTTTGATAATACGACTCCTTCGGTAGCATCACGATCTGAACGATTAGCAGCAACTTTTTGACCTTTTTTGCGCAAATAATCAATTGCTTTGTCGAAATCGCCATCGCTTTCAACCAATGCCTTTTTGCAATCCATCATACCGGCACCGGTTTGTTTTCTTAATTTATTTACATCAGCAGCAGTAATATTAGCCATCTTTATATCTTATTTTATTATTTTTTCTTATTTGCTTTTGCTCTTTCCTCTATTTTTTCATCGTCAGATTTAGATTTAGAAATACGTTTACGAGGACGTTTTGCAGTATCAATTTCGTCATCATCTTCAAGAAGTGCTCTTGCTTTTTTAGCATCCTGCTCTTCTTTATAGTTATCTTCTTCTTCTTTATCGCGATCGAGTTTTCTTTCCATCAATCCTTCTTCAATGGCTTTAGTCATTACTTCAACAATTAAAGCTATCGACTTTGATGCATCATCATTGGCAGGAATTGGGAAATCAACCAAAGTAGGGTCACTATTTGTATCAACAATAGCAAATGTTGGAATATTTAGTTTACGCGCTTCAGCAATAGCAATTTTTTCCTTTATGATATCAACTACAAAAAGAGCTGAGGGTAATCTGTTTAAATCAGATATACTACCTAAGTTCTTTTCAAGTTTAGCACGCTCGCGAGTTATTTGTAAACGCTCACGCTTTGAAAGGTTCATGTACTGAGGAGTTGAAGCCATTTTGTCGATAGATGACATTTTCTTAACCGCTTTACGGATAGTAGAAAAGTTTGTTAACATTCCACCAGGCCAACGTTCAGTTACGAAAGGCATATTTATTTTTGTTACTTTATCGGCAACAATTTCTTTAGCTTGTTTTTTTGTTGCAACAAATAAAACTTTTTTTCCTGATTTAGCAATTTGTTTAATTGCGTTAGCAGCTTCTTCAAGTTTTGCTTGAGTTTTATACAGGTCGATAATGTGAATTCCATTACGCTCCATAAAAATATAGGGCGCCATATTTGGATTCCATTTTCTTTTTAAATGACCAAAATGCACACCGGCATCTAAAAATTGATCAAATTCTACTTTTGCCATTTTTTGTTTTTGTTTACATTCTTTAATAACGCAATTACTAAGTAGCTCTGTTGTGCAGAAGTCTTAATAATTTAGATACTAAACAATTATTAATAAATAGTTTAACGTTTACTAAATTGAAATTTCTTACGAGCTTTAGGCTGTCCTGGCTTTTTACGTTCCACCATACGTGGGTCACGTGTCATTAAACCTTTTGCCTTTAAAGCAGGTTTGAATTCAGCATCAATTTTTACCAATGCGCGAGCAATACCCAAACGTAAAGCTTCTGCTTGTCCGTTAATACCGCCACCGTCGATATTGGCAACTACATCGTATTTTCCAACTGTATCAGATAATTCAAAAGCTTGTTGAGAAACAAATTGTAGAATTCCTGTAGGGAAATATACTTTGAAATCTTTTTTGTTAACAGTTATCTGACCGCTACCTTCTTTTAAATAAACGCGTGCGACAGCTTTTTTTCTTCTGCCTAAGGAGTTGATAATTTCCATAATTACTTAATTGTATCTAAGTTAATAGCTTTAGGATTTTGACCTGCATGTGGATGTTCAGTTCCTGCATAAACATGCAAGTTTCTGAATAACTGAGCTCCAAGTCTGTTTTTTGGAAGCATCCCTTTAACCGCTCTTTCAACCATTGCAAATGGCTTGCTAGCCATAACTTCATTGGCAGTTTTACTGCGTTGTCCACCAGGATAACCAGTATGGCGGATATAGGTTTTTTGTTCCCATTTGTTTCCTGTCAAACGAATTTTATCGGCATTTAAAATCACCACATAATCACCACAATCAACGTGAGGAGTGAAATAAGGTTTGTTTTTACCACGTAAGATATTCGCTACCTTCGAAGCCAATCGGCCTAAAATCTCATTTTCAGCATCAATAAGTAGCCATTCTTTTTCAACGGTTTGCTTATTTGCACTTTGTGTTTTGTAACTTAACGTATTCATTTACAATTATTTTACTTGTTGAATCTAACCATCCCTAAAATGGGCTGCAAAAATAGAAACAAAAGCATGAATTACCAAATTTTCAGCGACTTAATTCAAGATAAACTTAACCATTTCATTTATCTCTTCATCTTGTCTCTTTAATTGGCTTGTTTTGCCTATTACTCAGATTCGATTGTTACTAATTAATTTAAATTAAAATCAACCAGGGGTGCTGTTGTACTAGCGGGCGCAAAAGTACAAACAAATTTTATATTTCAAACCATTTATTTGAGACATATTTTATTAAATCAGAAATATTATTAGTCTCTAAATTTCCTTGTAAATAAACTTCTAAATTTTTTCTTGCTATTCTAAATAGCAAATTAAAATTTTCGTAGTATTCTGATAAACATTATTATACATCATTTTGTTATTTAGAACGGCTATAAATTTTCATTTACATTATGTATTGTTAATTATATAACAATAATAATAATATCTTTGTGAAATAAATAACAATAAATAATTTTATCATGAATCAAACGGAGAATTTGGTACAATTTCTATTAAAAACGCACGGTAATTCTAGGAATAGTTTGCTTCCCATTTTACAAGGTGTTGTTGCCGAAGAAAGTCATCTATCCGAAAAAGCGATGATTGAAATAGCCAAAGCACTGGATATATCATCGGCGGAAGTATATGGAACTGCAACTTTTTATACTTATTTATTTACAAAGCCGATGGGTAAATATGTAATAAGAGTATGCAAAACTATTAGCTGTAAAATGGCTGGTAAACAAGAAATTGTTGAAGCAATTGAAAAACTGCTCAAAATTAAAGTTGGGGAAACAACAAGAGACATGAATTTTTCTTTAATTGAAAGTAATTGTCTGGGTTGGTGTCATAAAGGACCAGTTATGCTTATTAATGATGAAGTATATCCTGAAATAACACCCGAAAAAGCAGTTGAGGTTTTATGTAAAATTGATCCTAAACACCTTATAAACTCTTAAGACATGAAAAATAAAGGATTAAAAAAAGTTGATATAATATTCGATTGTGCTAATTGCGACCCTCTTGAAGTAGTAAAAAAGGCTTTAGCGATGAAACCTGATGAGATTATCGAGCAAATAATCAGTTCCGGTTTGAAAGGTCGTGGTGGTGCTGGTTTTCCAACTGGACTAAAATGGAAACTTGCCAAAGAAGAAAAGAGCGATACTAAATATGTTATCTGCAATGCTGATGAAGGTGAACCTGGAACTTTCAAAGACAGAGAGATTCTTGATGTTGTTCCTAATAAAGTATTAGTAGGAATGGCAATTTGCGCTCATGCAATAGGAGCAAAAGAAGGTTTTATCTATCTTAGAAACGAATATAATTTTCTATTAAAAGACTTAAATCCTTTAATAGAAAAATTCAATAGGAATATTCAAAATCTAGGTTTAGATTTTAATATTAAAATGTTTTCCGGAAGTGGCGCTTATATTTGTGGAGAAGAGAGTTCTCTTTTTGAATCAATGGAAGGAAAGCGTGGTGAACCTAGAAACAAACCTCCATATCCAACCAAAGCAGGTTATAATGGAAAGCCAACAATCATAAATAATGTGGAAACCTTGGTGTATTGCACGATGATTATTAGAATTGGTGTTGAACCTTTTAAAAAGTTAGGAACCAGTGACTCCAGAGGCTCTAAAGTGTTTTCAGTTTCAGGAGATACAACCAAAGCAGGCATTTACGAATTAGAACTCGGCATTGGTGTTGATGAATTTGTAAAAGAATTTGGCAATGGCGATACAAAAGCGGTTCAAGTAGGCGGAGCATCAGGTCATTGTGTGCCTAGAAAAGATTTTAAAAATAAAATTATTGGTTTTGAAGGTATTCCAACAGGCGGTTCAATGATGATATTTAATTCATCTCGTTCTATGTATAATGTTCTTAAAGATTATTTGGAATTTTTTGAAGAAGAATCTTGCGGACAATGCACACCTTGTAGAGTCGGAACACAGCAGCTTTTAAAAGGAATTGAAGCAGTGAAACGTGGTGAAAAACCATCTTCTTATCTGAAGCAACTTTTAAAACTAACCGAAACAATGAAGGTAGCTTCCAAATGTGGTTTAGGCCAATCGGTTCATAATTCTTTTTCTTCCATAGTGAAGAATTTTCAAGAAGAAATGATTTACTAATTTAAAGAAAGTAAAGAAATGTCAAAAATTAACTTAATAATAGACGGTAAAAAAGTTTCCATTGAAAAAGGAAAAACGATACTTGATGCTGCAAAAAAAATAAATGTCAGAATTCCAACACTTTGTCATCACGAAGATTTATGTGTAGCCGGTAACTGCCGTATTTGTGTTGTTGAAGTAGTAGGAAGTAAAACACTGGCAGCTTCTTGCGCAATACCTGCTGAAGAAGGCATGGTTATCAAAACCAATACTCCAAAAGTCAGAAATGCTCGTAAAGATATAGTCGCACTTTTAGTTTCAGAACACAATACGCAATGCACTACTTGCTACAGAAGTATGAATTGCGAACTACAGGCGCTTTCTGCAGAATACAATATAGATAATAATCGTTATATGAGTATTCTTAAGCCAAATATTGAAATAGACAGATCTTCCTGGTCTATTGAGAAAGACGATAGTAAATGTGTCCGCTGTCAGAGATGTGTGAGAACATGTGCAGAACTTCAGCATGTGAATGCACTTACCGTAAGTGGCAAAGGAAAAGATATGAAAATATCTACTTTTATGGAACTGCCTTTAAATGAGGCAGTTTGTACCAATTGTGGGCAATGCGTTAATCGTTGCCCTACCGGAGCACTTACCGAGCGTCGTTATTACGACCGAGTTTGGGAAGCCATTGGTAATGAGAAAAAACATGTGGTAATGAACACAGCTCCTTCTGTTCGTGTAGCTATTGGAGAAATGCTTGGTTATCCGGTTGGCTCTCGAGTTACAGGAAAAATGGTTACTGCTATGAAACGTTTAGGAGTTGATTCTGTGTTAGATACTGACTTCACTGCTGATTTAACTATTATTGAAGAAGGCCACGAACTATTGCAAAGATTGAAAAAAGCATTAGTAGATAAAGATGAAAATGTTAAATTGCCAATGATGACTTCCTGCTCGCCAGGTTGGGTAAAATTTATCGAACATATTTTCCCTGATCATTTAGGTCATTTATCTACCTGCAAATCGCCTCAGCAAATGTTTGGAGCTTTATCGAAAACATATTATGCAGAGAAAAAAGGAATAGATCCTGCTGATATTGTGAGCGTTGCAATTATGCCTTGTGCTGCTAAGAAATTTGAAGCAAGACGGCCTGAAATGAAAGATAGTGGCTATCGCGATATTGACGCTGGTCTTACCACACGTGAACTGGGTCATATGATTAAGCAGGCAGGATTAAACTTTGCTGAACTTGAAGATGGAACCTATGATAGCATAATGGGCGAATCGACCGGAGCAGGTGTAATTTTTGGTGCTACAGGCGGCGTTATGGAAGCTGCTTTAAGAACTGCATATCAAGTTGTTACAGGAAATGATGTCCCTTTTAAAAACCTAAACATTCTTCCGGTCAGAGGTATGGAAGGAATTAAAGATGCTTCAATAAAGATTGAAGGCTGTTTGCCTGAGTGGAGTTTTCTGGAAGGCGTTGAATTAAAAGTTGCTGTTGCTCATGGATTGATAAATGCACGCAAAATAATGGATCAGGTTGCTGCCGGAAAATCTCCATATCATTTTATTGAAGTGATGGCTTGTCCCGGCGGTTGTATCGGTGGCGGCGGTCAGCCAATTCCAACAAATGAGGAAATCCGCAAGAAAAGAGCTGCCGCAATTTACGAAGAGGATATGAATATGCCATTGCGTAAATCTCACGAAAATCCTGAAATAGCCAAGATTTATAAAGAATTTCTGATAGAACCACTTGGAAAAGTTTCGCATCACCTTTTACACACAACCTATAAAAAGAGGAATCATTATTAGATTTTAGGTAAATCCCGCTTCACGGCGGGATTTTTTCTTTAAACTCCTTAAATTTGATAGTCATAGGATGACTATATCGAAGCAGTTATTTGTTTTTAGAAATTGTATCTTAAGTCATCCTATGACTTCAGTTTATAAGCATTACTATCAGAGTTTTAGTAAAGCTCTATAAGTTCAGCGAATTCTATTTCCTTTTCATGCCAAAGTGCCTTTCCTTGATAAGCATTCATAAGTTGTGCAATTGCTAAAACATCATTCTGACAATATTCAGCAATTCGCTTAATATCACCATCTTTCCAATAAACGCCATTAACCTGACTGCCATCAATATCTGATTTTGGAGATGGAATTTTCTATACTCCATTTAAAAGGATTATTATTTTCATTAAGACTTACTATTATTTTCAACCCTTTCTTCTTAAGTAATAATGCATAATTCCAATGAGAAATTATTTTGGGTCTGGGATTGAATTGGTTAATTGGGAAGATTCCATTTAGTTCCTTAATATAAATTTTATTCGATTTAATTATTTTAAAAAAGTATTGACTTAAACCACTTTCTGCTAGAGTCCAAAATGTATCATCTTCTAATTGAAAAATGGGGATAATATCATTTTCATTTTGTTTAAAAGTAAAGATGTCAATTACATTTTCATTCTTATTCAACTTTCTGTATTTTTTAATCTCATTTAGTGAGGTCATGAACAATATTTTGTCAAATTCATGATTCACATATAGGTTGTGTGACTTTTCAAATTCAAGTCTGAAATTATTTAAATAATCTATCAGGTTTTCAAATATTGAGATATAATCTTTTAACTTATTAATTGTATAGTCAATTGATCTTTGGTTCTCAAACTCTAAATTGATTTCCCACCAATAATGATGGGATAAAAAATCTCTTAATTCATGAAATTTTTCAAACAAAAATATATCTGTAACTGGGATAATCTCATTAAATTCACGAAGCAACTGAC
>CAZTST010000064.1:0-15609 GCA_964616585.1 uncultured Draconibacterium sp. | reverse complement strand
AATAATCGAAGCGTTTTATGTAGAAAAAGGTTTTTTTAATGCTACAGCTGAGATTGAATCAAAAACAGACCCCAAACGTCCAAATAGCGTTAGTCTCGAAATCAAAGTAAAGAAAAACAATCGGATACGTATAGATGAAATCAATATTATTGGTAATCAGGAAGTTAAATCCGAACGCCTGAAATCGGCTCTTAAAGAAACCAAAGAAAAAGCTTTTATTAAGCCTCTAAAACATGCTGATGAACTTGTAGTTGATTTAGTTAAAGATGCCGTTAGCCTGAAATGGCCTAAAATACGCAACGATTTCTCTGATTACCTCAGTAAAAGTTTTCGCATGACTATCTTAAAATCATCAAAATTTGTTCCTGATGTTTTTGAAGACGATAAAGCTTTATTAATTGAAAGATATAATAAGCTTGGCTATCGCGATGCTAAAATTGTTAAGGATAGCATTTATCGAAAAAAAGACAATACTATGGCCATCGACATTCGTATTGACGAAGGCAATAAATACTATTTCCGCAATATTAATTGGGTTGGAAATACAGTATATTCAGATAATGACTTAGCAAATGTTTTGCAGCTCAAAAAAGGCGATGCATACAATAAAGAGCTTCTGGAAACCAATTTATCTTTTAATCAAAATGGCCCCGATGTTAGTTCAATGTATCTTGACAATGGTTATTTATTTTTCAGTGTTGACCCTATCGAAGTACAAGTTGAAAACGATTCAATAGATTTAGAATTACGTATTCGTGAAGGCGAGCAGGCTTATCTTAAAAACATCATTATTAAAGGAAATACAAGAACAAACGACCACGTAATTGTTCGTGAACTTCGCACTCGCCCGGGACAACTTTTCAGTCGCGAGGCCATTATTAGAACTCAACGCGAATTGGCACAATTAAAATATTTCGACCCTGAAAAACTTGGTGTAGATGTTCAGCCTAACCCACTAGATGGAACTGTAGATATCGTTTATACTGTTGAAGAAACATCTTCCGATCAAATTGAGCTTTCCGGAGGCTGGGGATATGGACGAATTATTGGCACTGTTGGTCTGTCGTTTAATAATTTTTCAATTAGAAATATTTTTAACAAAAAAGCATATCAGCCAATACCATCAGGCGATGGTCAAAAATTAAGTGTGCGTTTTCAGACTTACGGCGCAGGTTACATGAGCTATAGTGCATCGTTTACCGAGCCATGGCTAGGCGGAAAACGTCCTAATGCTTTAAGTGTTTCATTATATCATTCAAAATACTCCTACGCAACTAGTTATGATGCCACTGTTGACCCTACAAATACCTTTGCTATAAATGGACTTACAGTAGGAATAGGGCGTAGGCTTACATGGCCTGATGACTTTTTTCAGATGTATATGGGAATTAATCTTCAGCAATACGATTTAAATAACTACAATATTTTTAGTTTTGGCGATGGAACCGGTCAGTTCAATAACTTCAATTATACTTTAACTTTAAATCGTAATTCAACTGATCAGCCAATTTATCCTCGTGGCGGATCTGATGTTGGACTTACTGTTGAACTTACTCCACCTTACTCAGCTTTTAGCAATAAGAATTATAAGCTAATGGATGATGAAGAAAAATACAAATGGGTTGAATATCACAAATGGAAATTTAAATCAAATTTCTTCTCCTCTATTGTTGGCGATTTAGTTTTAAGTACAAGAGCACAATTCGGATTTTTAGGATACTACGATAAAGATATTGGAGTAACACCTTTCGATCGCTTTTTCTTAGGTGGTGATGGCTTATCTGGCTATAACAATATGGATGGCAGGGAATTAATTGGTTTACGTGGATACACAAACGAAAGTCTGACACCTAATTATTCTACAAGCACAAATTTGGGAGGTGTTATTTATGACAAATTTACCTTGGAACTGCGCTATCCTTTATCATTAAATCCGAGTGCAACTATTTATGTAATGACTTATCTTGAAGGTGGAAATGCCTGGGATAGCTTTGCTAACTTTAGTCCATTTAAAATTTACAAAACCGTAGGTGTAGGTGTTAGAGTATTTTTGCCAATGTTTGGTCTTCTAGGATTGGATTATGGTTATGGTTTCGATGATGTTCCAGGCTTACCTGATGCAAGTGGTGGACAATTCCATTTCTCAATAAATCAAAGTCTCGATTAAATTTGGCATAGTTTTGGAATATCTTTTTTAAAAAGCAATAATTTTTGTTTTGTAAAATAATTTTTCAATTTAAATATTCAAAAAATGGAAACAAGTAGAAAATTAAATATTGGCCTTTTGTTCGCCTTTTTATTTACATCAGTAACTTTCGGTTATTCCCAAAAATTCGCTATTGTTGACAGCGATTATATCCTGCAAAATATACCGGAATATGAGGATGCGCAAAATCAATTAGACAAGTTTGCCGAGGATTGGCAAGCAGAAATAGAACAAAAGTTTAGCGAAATAGATGCGTTATACCGTAAATATCAAGCAGATGCAGTTTTACTTCCCGAAGATATGAAACGCAAGCGCGAAGATGAAATAATTTCAAAAGAGCGTGAAGTTAAAAAATTCCAGGAAGATGTATTTGGTCAAACAGGTTTGCTTTTTAAGAAACGCGAAGAACTTGTTCTCCCAATTCAGGAACGAGTTTATAATGCTATCGAAAAAATTGCCGGACTGAAAAATTTTGGCGTTATTTTCGATAAAGCTTCCGGAGCAAGTATGCTATTCTCCGACCCAAAACTTGATATTAGCGATGAAGTACTTGAAGAGCTTGGTTACAGTTACAATACTCAAAGGAATAATTAATAAAAAATCTTAAAAAATACTCTGTTATTTCAGATAAAACTATAAATTTGCGTCCACTTGACAGCCTAAAACAAGCTTTGTCTGTGGCGGCTCTAAATCAAAATAAACGAAATCTAATTCAGAAAATAATGAAAAATATTTTAAAAGCTTTTGTAATTATTGCATTGTTTGTTGCCAGTATTGGCGTACAAGCCCAAACAAGTGTTAAAATCGGATATGTTGACTTTGCACAGATAGTTAGCGCAATGCCCGGCCAAGATTCAATTAATCAGAAATTGCAGGCACATGTTGCTTCTTTAGAAAGCCAAATGAAAGCTATGCAGACTGAATATGAGTCTAAAATTAATAATTACCAGGCTACACAAGCTACTATGTCGCAAATTATTAAGCAAACCAAGGAAAAGGAAATCTTAGATCTTCAAACACGTATCGAAGCTTTTAATCAACAAGCACAATACGAGATTCAAAACAAGCAGATGGAATTAACTCAGCCTTTGATTGAGCGCATTCAAAGAGCTATTCTAGCTGTTGGTAAAGAAAATGGATTTACATATATCCTAAATGGTAACGAGCAAATTATTCTTTATTCAGAAGGTGGAATCAATGTATTGCCTTTAGTTAAAAAGAAATTGAACATTAAATAAAATTTATTGAACTAAAAGAAAGCCGTCAAATTAAAATTTGACGGCTTTCTTTGTGCTTAGGCATTACGTTTTTAAATTCTATTTTCGCATTTCATGCCGTATATTTGCAAAAATGGAATTGAACAATTATAAGAGTAGCATATTTAAAATTGATAATGATAACACATTTAACAAACTGTGTTTAACCGCTTTTCATTTTCAATACAATCATATTCCTATTTATCATCAATTTGTTGATTCTATTAAAGTTAAGCCCAAATTTATTGAACATTATTCCCAAATTCCATTTCTCCCAATTTCCTTTTTCAAAACTCACCAATTAATTGACGGGAAAACTCAAGCTATTTTTAAAAGTAGTGGAACAACAGCTTTTGTAAAAAGTCAACATTTTGTTCAGGACTTAAATCTGTATGAAACTTCTTTTTTTAAAAGTTTTGAGCAATTTTATGGATCGATAAAAGAATATATTATTCTTGCTTTGCTTCCCTCATATATCGAAAATGGAGATTCATCGCTGGTATATATGGCCGATAAATTAATTCGCGCCAGCCAAAATAAAGAAAGTGGTTTTTATTTAGATAATATACATGAACTTACTAAAATACTGAAAGTGCTTGATAGTAAAGGCCAAAAAATACTCTTGCTTGGTGTATCTTATGCATTAGTAAATTTGATTGAATATCAACAATTTAGATTAAAAAACACAATTGTGATGGAAACAGGCGGTATGAAAGGTCGGCGAAAAGAAATGATAAGAGAAGAATTGCACCAAAAACTAGCTTGGGGTTTTGGACAGGAAAATATTCATTCGGAATATGGAATGACTGAATTGCTTTCGCAAGCCTATTCAAAAGGGAATGGTGTTTTCGAAACTCCAAATTGGATGAAAATTCTCATTCGCGATGTAAACGATCCTTTTGATATACTGCCAAATGGTCAGAGTGGCGGTATAAATATCATCGATTTGGCAAATATTTTTTCCATTTCTTTTATCGAAACTAAAGACTTGGGAAAAGTGAATTCTGATGGAACTTTTGAAATAATGGGCAGATTTGACGATAGTGATATTCGTGGATGCAATTTACTAATTGCTTGATACAATTTAACTTAAAACTTATCGTTTTTGATAATTATAAACATTGTTTTTATTTGTAACCAATCAATAAAGAGGCCGTCTATATAGCAATATTAAAATAATCTTAAATTCAGAGTATAAATAATTAATTTTTGGCATGTTTTTCGCTAATTTCAACAAAAATAAACTCAATATCGCTAATTTTTACTAATTTAGTAAACCAAATGAAAATACAGACTTATGACCACACATAAAATAAAACCCTATTTGTTTTCAACACTTTTATTAATTCTAAGTTTTGGCGTGAGCAGTGTTTTCGCTCAAAAAGTCTGGACTTTAGAAGATTGCATTTACTATGCTTTTGAAAACAACATTCAGATCAAACAAAGCAAATTACAAATCCAATCTGTACAAGCAGACCTTAAACAAAGTAAGTTTGAATTTGCTCCAACATTAAATGGTTCATCCTCATTAAATTATACGTGGAGAGGTTCTGTTGATCCTACCAATACATATATTAGTGATAACACTATGAGCGCGAATTTTGGCATAAGTAGCGGTGTAACTCTATTCGAAGGTTTTCAAAAACACAATATAGTTAAGCAAAATGAGTTAGCTTATAATTCCAGCCTTTACGATTCGGAAAAGAAGGAAAACGATATTGCTTTGGAGCTTACAGCAGCTTATTTAAACATTTTGTTTAATCACGAAATGTTAATGGTTGCTCAAAACCAAGCAGAAATTACCAAACAGCAAATTAGAAGAACAAAAAATCTTGTTGAAGCTGGAACTCTCCCTCAGGGAGATTTGCTGGAGATTGAAGCTCAGGGTTTAATGGAAGAAGTAAATGTTATAAGAGCAGATAATAATTTGAGTTTATCTTATCTTGACTTACTTCAAATTCTAGACTTGCCTGCTAATGAAGAGTTTGAAATTGAACGCCCTAGCATAGAAATAAACGACGAACTTTCTGTTATTCCATCTGAACAAGTTTATGCAAATGCTGTAAGTTTTATGCCGGAAATTAAAAGTGCCGAATTGGATGTTCTTAATTCAAACCGCAGTGTTATGATTGCCAAAGGAGCCTCATACCCCTCATTATCATTGAGAGGTGGAGTTAACTCAAGCTACTATGATTCAAAATTAGTTAACTTTATGGATCCTGACTCGCCTGTTATGGCTTTTTGGGATCAGATTACAGATAATATTAGCGAATACCTTTCACTTTCGTTAAGCGTACCTATTTTTAATGCCTACCAAGCCAATACACGAATCAAAAAGGCCGAAATCCAGAATTTATACAGCAAGTTTACTTTGGAGCTGGCAAAGAATGCTTTACGTAAAAATATCGAACAAAAATATTTTGATGCTATTGCTGCTTACAAAACTTTTCATGCAAACAAAGCTTCCTTAGAATCACTAAAAGAATCGTTTAAATATACAGAAGAAAAATTCACTTTGGGTATGCTTAACTCAGTTGATTATAATCTAGCTAAATCTAAGTTAACTCAAGCTGAATCAGAATTGCTTCGTGCAAAATACGATTATATTTTCAAAACAAAAATCCTCGACTTCTATATGGGAGTTCCATTGAAGTTCTAATACAAATCATATCGTAATTGACAAAACTAAAAGAATGAATAATAAGTTAATTTATTGGATAGGTGGTGCTTTGGTTATAATAATCATTGTTTTAGCTGTTCTAAAGAAAAACGGGAAAATCGGGAAATCCGATTCCACAAAGGTTACTGTTGAAAAAGTAATGAAAGCCACAATTGTTGAAACTGTTACTGCAAATGGAAAAATCCAACCTGAAAAAGATATCATGGTTAGTCCTTTTATTTCAGGCGAAGTAATTGAATTAACTGTTCTTGAGGGCGATATGGTTCATAAAGGACAGCTTTTGGCTAGAATAGACCCTGAACAATATATTTCAGCCCACGAACGTGCCGAAGCCGGGTTGAACTCACAAAAAGCTGCCGAAGCAAATGCGCTCGCTAATCTAGCTCAGGCTAATGCCGAATATATCAAGAATAAACTTGATTACGAGCGCAATATGTCTTTATGGCAAAAGAAAGTAATTTCCGATTCTGATATGGAAAGCGTTAAATCAATGTTTGATGTTTCTCAAGCTCGCGTTGATGCTGCTCAACAAACTTTAAAATCGGCTGAGTTCCAGGTTAAAAGCTCCGCCGCTTCGCTTCGTGAAGCAGCAGAAAACCTTAGCCGAACTGCCGTATATGCTCCTCAAGAAGGAACAGTATCTAAACTCAACGTTGAGCGAGGTGAAAGAGTTCAGGGCGCTTCGCAATTTTCTGCCGGTACTGAATTAATGCGAATTGCCAACCTTAACAATATGGAAGTAAATGTTAACGTAAGCGAAAATGATATAGTGCGTGTTCACCTTGGCGACACAACTTTAATTGAAGTTGATGCTTACCTAAATAGAGAATTTAAAGGATTAGTTACCGAAATCGCCACTTCTGCAAATACAGTAGGAACCAGCGCCGATCAAGTTACTAATTTCGATGTAAAAATTAGGATTTTGAGCGATTCTTATAAAGATTTGATTCCTGAAAACAATCCTTCATACTCGCCTTTTCGCCCTGGCATGTCAGCATCGGTTGATATTCAAACAAATACAGAACGTGATGTTATTGCAGTTCCAATTGCAGCGGTTACAACTCGTGCCGATACAACCGGCCGTTTACAATCTGCCCGTGAAAAACGTGATGAGAAAAAAGATGCTGAAGAAGGAAAAGCAGATTCTAAAAAAGAAATTAAAGAATATGTTTTCTTATTCATTGATGGTAAAGCTGAAATGATTGCTGTGAAAACAGGAATTCAGGACAACAGCATTATTCAAATTCTAGAAGGCATTGAAGAAGGACAAGAAGTTATTACAGGCCCTTATACTTCTGTTTCAAAAACATTAAAGAATCATGATGCTGTTGAAAAAACAGAGAAAAAAGATTTATTTAAAAACGAGAAAGATTAACCAATCTTTAATCCATTATCAGTCACAAAAGAAGGCTCCAGTAATATAACGGAGCCTTTTATTGTATATACTCCTAACACTAAACAATCTGAAATAAAGTCGGCAATTTGTTTTGGAGGAAAGTTTACTACCGCAACAATCTGTTTTTCAAGTAATTCCTTTGTAGAATAATGATCGGTAATCTGAGCACTTGATTGTTTAATTCCCAGTTCTCCAAAATCTATCCAAAGTTTGTAGGAAGGTTTTCGAGCCTTATTAAATTCCTCGGCACGAATAATTGTTCCTATACGAATGTCTATTTTTTCAAAATCGTTCCATGTAATCATGCGTTAAAAATAGGAGAAATAACTTTAAAAAAGCATAAATTCTTAAATTTAGATAGCTTCATAATTTAAATATTCCTGTACGCGGCTCAGAATATATATAATCACTGGATTTTTACTGCCCGAATAATAGAATCCAAAGCAGCAACCCAAGCATCAGAATCATTGAGACTTTCGACCAATTCAAGTTTTTTTCCACCTTCTTTCAAAAATAATTCCGCGTATTCTAAACCTATTTCTACTTTTGTTTCAAGGCAATCGGCTACAAAAGAAGGAGCAATAATCAAAATATTTTTCATGCCTTTCCCAGCCATATTCTTTATCGTTTCATCGGTAAATGGGCTTAACCAATTTTTAGTTAAACGAGATTGAAAACTTACCGAATACTTATCTTTTTGCAAACTTAATTTTTCAACCAATAGCCTTGTTGTTTCGTAGCAACTAGCTTTATAACAAAGCTTTCCATGCTCCGGCATTTCTATATCGCAACTACATTTTAAGCTATCAATCTTTGGATGAGCTTTTTTAATATGACTTAAAGGCAAACCATGATAAGAGAATAAGATATGGTCGAAATTTGACAAATCGTATTCTTGAGCTCTAGCAGCCCAAGCATTTATAAATTCAACATGATTATAGAACTGTTCTATTATTCTTATCTTAGGAAATACATTGAATTTCTTAACTTCTTTATAAACAGCCTGAATGGCCGTTTCAGTCGTCGACATTGCATACTGAGGAAATAAGGGAATTACGATAAGTTCTTCAAAATTTCCAACTGCAATTTCTTTTAGCACTTTTCTAATTGAAGGGTTTCCATATCGCATAGCCACAAAAACAGAATATTCATTACCCATTTTAACCACTAATTTCTTTTGCAATTTCTCAGCATTATAGAGCAAAGGAGAACCTTCATTTTCCCATAATCGTTGGTAGAGTTTGGTCGATTTTGGTGCTCGGAAAGGAATAATAATAAGGTTTACAAGAATTTTTCTAAACAACCTTGGCAAATTTATAACATAAGGATCGTTTAAGAATTCCGACAAAAATTTTCGTACACTGCCAACTTCAGGACTATCAGGTGTTCCGACATTTAATAATAAAACAGCTTTTTGTCTAATTCCAGATACTGCATTCATTAGCAAGAAATAGTTTAATACAAATAGTTGTTACGAGGATAACGAACTTCGTGGATTTTCTTTACTTCAGTATAAATCAATTCCCGAATTTCTTGAAGATTCGTCTTTTCTTTTGCCGAAATAAAAATAGACGGTGTATTATCTTTATTCATCCATGTTTTTTTCCAAACTTCCAATGAATAATTTTCTTTTGTTTCCAAGCTTAAGTCATCAGCTTCTTTTTCGATATAACTGAAGGCATCAATTTTATTAAAGACCATCATTACGGGTTTATCGCCAGCTTTGATTTCTGCAAGAGTTTGCTTTACTACATTAATTTGTTCCTCAAAATCGGGATGCGAGATATCAACAATATGCAAAAGTAAATCGGCTTCGCGCACTTCATCTAAAGTTGATTTAAAACTTTCGACCAATCCGTGAGGTAATTTTCTGATAAATCCAACGGTATCAGTCATTAGAAACGGCAAATTATCGATTACTACTTTCCGAACAGTTGTATCCAGTGTAGCAAAAAGTTTGTTTTCGGCAAAAACTTCCGATTTACTAAGCAAATTCATTAATGTCGACTTACCAACATTAGTATAGCCTACCAAAGCAATACGCACCATGCTGCCACGATTGGAACGTTGCGTTTCCATCTGTTTATCAATCAGTTCAAGCCTTGTCTTTAATAAAGATATACGATCGCGAATAACCCTGCGATCAGTTTCTATTTCGGTTTCCCCAGGACCACGCATTCCGATACCACCACGCTGTCGCTCCAAGTGAGTCCACATTCCTGTAAGTCGAGGTAATAAGTATTGATATTGAGCAAGTTCAACCTGCGTTTTAGCATGCGCTGTTTGCGCTCGTTTGGCAAAAATATCCAGTATTAAATTGGTTCGATCTAAAATTCTGCATTTCAGTTCTTTTTCCATATTACGAATCTGTGAAGCGCCTAATTCATCATCAACTACCGCAATATCAATTTCTTCAAACTCAATAAATGCTCTAATTTCCTCCAATTTCCCTGAACCCACAAAAGTTCTTTTATCAGGCGCGGGAAGTCTTTGCACAAAACGTTTAACCGTTTTAGCTCCGGCAGTGTCAACCAAAAACTCTAATTCATCGAGGTACTCTTTACTTCGGCTTTCGTCCTGCCCTCGAGTTATTAAGCCAATTAATACGACTCTTTCTTTTATTTTTGCTGTTTCAAACAAGGTATTTCGTTTTAAAATTTTCGGATTCCAATTATTTCACGTACGTCCTTAATGGTTTTTGCAGCGCTTTCTCTGGCTTTTTCAGCTCCATTTCTAGTTACTTTGCTCAGATAATCAGTATTTGCATACATATCTTTTATTCGTTCGCGATAAGGTTCTGTGAAATTAATTATATCTTCGGCTAATTGCTTTTTCATATCGCCATAGCGAATTTCGCAATTGTTCCACAGTGCATCGAAATGTGAAACAGTTTCTTCAGCAGATACAACTTTCATAAGATCGAAAAGATTCTGGATAACCTCAGGTTTTTCCTGATTAGCCGCTGTTGGCCCAAAATCGGTAACGGCTTTCATTACTTTTTTTCTTATTGATTTTGGATCTTCGTCTAAAAATATGGCATTGCCTTCACCTTCCGATTTTCCCATTTTCCCACTACCATCCAAACCGGGAATTTTAACAAGGCTTTCGCCGAAATTATAAGCCTGAGGAATAGGGAAATATTCGTTTTTATACATTCTATTGAAACGACGAGCAAAAGTGCGCATCATTTCCAAATTCTGTTCTTGATCTTTACCAACGGGAACTTTAGCTGCTTTGTGAATAATTACATCAGCAGCCATAAGTGTTGGATAGGTTAACAAACCGGCATTCACATTATCAGGTTGTTGACGTATTTTATCTTTGAATGAAGTAACTCTCTCTAATTCTCCTACATATGCATTCATGTTAAGAAGCAAATACAACTCTATAACCTCAGGAACATCGCTTTGAACATAAATACAGGCTTTCTCTGGATCGATACCGCAAGCTAAATATTCAGCCAATACAGTGCGTACATTATCGTGTAAATTTGCCGGAGTTGGATGAGTAGTTAAGGAATGATAATCGGCAATAAAAAAATAGGCATTACTATTTTCCTGCATTTTTACAAAGTTCTTTACTGCACCAAAATAATTTCCTAAATGTAAATTTCCGGTAGGCCGAATTCCACTAACTACTGTTTCCATAAAATACTAAATATTAGGTGGCAAATTTACACATTCTGTATTGAAGATAAGCTATTTTTTAGGCTCTTAACAAAAAGTTCCTTCAGCAATATATAATATGCGCATTTGCAGATATAATTTTTCTTGCCCGTCTTTTTTATTGAATTCATTTATTTTCTGTTCAAATTCTTTTTTAAAAATAATAGGCATTAAGATACCTATTTTTAGGGATTGCTAGCATCAAAACCTATTTGCAATTTTGCAGTGTAAAACTTAATCAATGAATTATGAGAACTTCATTCAGCCTTTTATTTACTTTTTCCGTTTTCTTTTCATTTGCCCAAAGTGATAGCTTAAGCTTTTTTGAGTTAGATACAGAAACTCGATTAAAGCAAATTGGAACTTCAAATTTAAAAATTGGAGGTTATGGGCAAATTGATTATAATCAAGCACTTGACAAGGATTTTAAAACTCCTGGATTGCTTGATGTGCATCGTATTATTTTATTTTTTGGCTATGATTTTAGCTCAAAATGGGAACTAATAACTGAAATTGAACTTGAGCATGTTTCAGAAATTTATGTTGAGCAAGCTTATTTAGCATATAAACATAATAAATATATCAATTTTAAAGGTGGTTTAATACTAATCCCTATGGGTTATATTAACGAATATCATGAACCAACGGTATTTTTAGGAGTTGAACGTCCTTTGCTCGATTCAAAAATAGTTCCTACAACCTGGCGTGAAATTGGATTTGGTATTTATGGACGAATTCCTGAATTAAGTATAAAATATCAGCTCTACATAGTAAATGGATTTAATGGGTATAACAGTTCCGCAAAATTTGATGGTGATGATGCTTACCGTGGTGGCCGTCAAAAAGGTGCTGAGTCAATAATCAATTCTCCTAGCATAAGCAGTAAAATTGAACTTTATGGAATTAAACATATAAAACTTGGAATATCAGGATATTTAGGTAAATCTCAATCCAGTTTATATTCTCAATTAAGCACATCAAACCTTGCAGAAATTTCAAAAGCCGATAGTTCAGTTGTTTCTACTCGAATGATAGGGTTAGACGCTTCGTATAACCACAAAGGCTTGCAACTCCGTGGGCAAACTATTTTCGCTCATAATAAAAATGTTGAAGCCTATAACAAATTTGGACATACTGATTTGGGGGAAGATATTTTTGGTTATTACTTTCAAGTTGCCTACAATGTATTAGGTTCTTCGAAAACTTCTACAAGCTTGCTTCCATTTTTACGTTACGAAAATTTCGACACGCATTTTACATTAAGTCAAGGTACAACGGAAAACCCAAAGAATCATAGAAAAGCTCTATTTGCCGGATTCAGTTATTTTCCTGTGAATGGAGTAGTTTTAAAAGGTGATTTTCAATGGGTAAAAACTAATTTTAGTGATAAGGTTTCCAAAGGTTTTAATTTGGGTATTGGATATCAGTTTTAATTTATAATTATGATTAAACTGTTTGCAATATTTTCCTTCTTCATTATTCTAACAGCTGATGTAATAATGGTTGACAATCCATCAGTATGGATAAAGAAAGCAGAAAAAATATCTGAAAAGCATTTTAAGCAAGCGATTTATTTTGAAAGCATCGACTTAGATAATAATCAAATCAACACAACAAATTCTTTTTACTATTCAATTAAAAACGAAAATAGAGATGTATTGGGAATTGCTGTAATAAGCAAAGCAAATGGCTGTGTTGTAGGAGGTTGCTCTATATCAAACATTAATGAAACACGCTATGAAACTTTCTATTTATTAAGTATTTACGATAGAAATAAAAGCCTAATACAACTTAGCGTCTTAGATTATGCCGGAGAATACGGATATGAGATTTCGGCAAAATGGTGGTTAAGACAGTTTCTGGAAAAACCCTCGAAAAAATATATTTACCGACAAAATATTGATGCAATAAGTGGGGCTACAGTTTCAGCACAATCAGTTGTTAATGAAATTAATGCATTAAATAGTTTTATAAATAAACTAAATTTCGATTAAAGTATAATCAAAAAAAAACCATACGAATAATCGAATGGGTTTTAGTGAATTTATAATATTGCGTTATGGAATTCTTAAATATTTGTTTTGGCCAAGTAAAAATCAACCATTTCGTATTTGCTTGCAATTCGTTCATTCATTTCGTCTAAAGTTTTAGGCGGTGGAACAATTGCTTTCTGACCTCTTACCCAATCCAAAGGCAAAGCAACTTTCTTATCATCAGCTACTTGCAATGCATCTAAAACGCGTAGGATTTAGATACTTTCATATCGATTTCGGCAATAATTGGGAAATCAAAATAAACACCTGTTTTTTCTCTAACATTCTGTACCCAAACATCTATTAGATAAAAACAGAGGAACGATTGTGGAATGGAAATAAAAAAAGCTGCACAGGAAATTGCACAGCTTAATCATTTGAAATATGAGGAATTTATTTTTCAGTTACTTCTTTAAACGCATTTTCAATATCGCCGGGTGTACTCATTATTTTCATAAAAGTTCCCATTGTTAACTCTGGCCAGTATAATGCAATTCTATATCTTCCATGCAACATAGTTGCCTCTTTTCCTTGTAAGATAATTTCATAAGGTAATGCAGATAAATGACTTTCTCCGATAATGGGCAAAAAATGAGACTCTCCTTTGTCGGCATTAGTCAAAGCAAGACCAAATACAGCAATTTCTTGTTCAGTGTAAACCTGTTTATAGACTAATTTAACATTATTAGATGTTGATAATTTTGATTGGATAAAGGCCAGACCTTCTTGAAAACTACCATATGTTTCTAGCTCCACAGGCTCATTAAAGTATGGCATCATTACTTTATAATGATATTTCATTAGCTTTTCCGCATCTAATTCTCCACCAAAAGGGCTAAGTTTTCCAAATATTCCAGAAAGAACAAGTTTAGCGTCCCTGTCAATTCCTTCTAAAACACTCATCTGCTCGGAAATATTTTCACGGAAATAGGCATAAAACATATACATTGGATTTTGTAAACTGATAGTTACACCTTCTGCTGTTTTATGCAAAGCAATTTTAAGAACCGATGCTAATGCACCACGATCCTTAAACGAAATGCTTGCTTTTTGTAAATCATTGCGTGTAAAGCAAATAACCAGCATATTATCTGATTGCATGGGTTTGTATTGACCTACAATAATGAAGTTTTTTGACTTCAATTCCGCGCTAATTGCGTTGCTGAGTTCCATAATTGATTTGTCTTGCACACTCGTTTTCAAATAAGGAGAAAAAGTTTGTTGAGCCATACTTAAGTTAACAGCAAGTAGCAAGAGAGCTATCGTACCAAGAATTTGTCTTTTCATAATATCAGATATTTAATCATTTAATTGTATAGATATGAACGTCAAATATATTAAATTATTTGTAATTCGTGTTATTTATATAACAATAAAAATTAATTCTAAATAAAAAACGTTAATTGTTTTGCAAATAACAAAGAAGATGTTACTTTTGTATTGTTTTTAAATAAACAATGTTATTTTATTAACATTAATTTTAAATAAATTTTTGTTTTATAATTTAGGTTTTTTGGTTTTGCCTCTCGGGTGGTTCTGGGAGGCTATTTTTTTGTCTATGATTATATCCATTATTAAACCCAATATTTAATTAAAACAGTCCTGCTATTAATGCAAATATGGCAGCTGCGAATACTACAATATAAATTGCTATACCCACAATCAACATAATACCGATAAATTTGAAATGTTTCTTCAGAAAATAAAGGGAAGTATTTAAATCTTATTCATTATCAGCTCTATATGCTTTTATTATGCCGTTTGAAAACTGAAATAAATAGTAAATCGGGAAGAAATAAATAACCGCAATTGCCATATAGATTGCTGCAATTATTCCACTGGATAAACCTGTAGTTCCTGAAGCGATATCCATATCTTCATTTAGAATTGATAGCACAGGGCCGATAAAGATTCCGACAACAACCAAAAAGCCGATTAAAATAAATCCTAAAATGGCGATAAATCTCGCCCAACGTGCTGCATCAAACAGCCAGTTTAAACTTGTTTTGTTTAGTGAAACATTTTCCATAAAAAATTATTTGTTTCCACGAATATAAACGTTTTGTATGAAAAACAAAGAAAGCCGTTTCAAATTTTGAAACGGCTTTCTAAATGTCGTGCAAAGCACAAAATTAAGTTAATTAAATTTTTGGTCCAGCTTCAACAAGTCGTTTTCCTTCTTCGTTATCTGTATATTTTTCAAAATTCTTAATAAATCTGGCCGCTAAATCCTTTGCTTTTATTTCCCAATCAGCAACATTTGAATAAGTATCTCTTGGATCAAGAATCTTAGGATCAACATCATGTAATTTTAGGGGAATTTCCAGATTAAAAATAGGCATTATTTTGGTCTCCGCTTTTTCAATGGAGCCA
>CAZTST010000063.1:7803-15760 GCA_964616585.1 uncultured Draconibacterium sp. | reverse complement strand
TTGCCAGATTCATAGGTCAAATCAGGGTCACCTGTAGCAAAAGAAAGTTCAGGGCCTAAAAATGCACGTAAATTAAAAACTTTCGTGTCTAATAGTTTGAATCCTAACAATACGGGAACATCAATTGTTCCGATATCTACATTAAGATTAAAATTCTCGAAATCAACAAGCTGCGTGCTTCTGTGGTTATATACTACTTCAGGCTGTAAATACATTTTTCCTGAATTAAGACGTAAAAAAGCCCCAATTTGATAGCCTAATAAATTGTCGGAATTGTAATTAGCTGCTAAATCTGTAGTGTTTAATGTGGCTGCAGTAGCTCCTACTTTAATACCAAAATTTGGTAATTGCGCATAAAGGCCTCCGCTTACCAATATCGCTAAAAATAAAATTGTTATTTTTTTCATACTATTTAAAATTTACATTAATAATGATTTTCCCATTTATATTTAATCAAAGAGTAAAAGTACAATAATCATTTAAATAAATGTTTGTTGTTACCGTTTATTAAGCAAAAAAAGCGCCTAGTTTTCAGTTCAAACGAAAATTATGTGTTTTTGTTGCTAATAAAACAAATTATAATGCACCATTTAAACCTTAATCATCTGCTATGAAAAGGTTTATTTATGTAGTTTTGTGGCGAAAGACTTTATGAAAACAAATCTATTTATAGCACGCAGATATTTATTCTCAAAAAAATCGCACTCCATTATTAATATTATTTCTTTAATATCTATGGTTGGAGTAATGATAAGCACTGCTGCATTGATAATTGTACTTTCAGTTTACAATGGTTTTGAAGGATTGGTAATTTCGCTTTTCAACCGTTTTAATCCTGAAATTTTAATTGAGCCGACAATGGGGAAAACCATTCATTTACAATACTTTCCTACAGAAAATGTGCTTAATATTGATGCCGTTCAGTTTCTCGAACCTGTTCTCGAAGAAAATGTTTTGATTCGTTACAAAGAAAAGCAAAGCATAGTTAGAATGAAAGGCGTTGAGACTGATTATGCCGAAATGAATCGTATAGATACAGCTGTTGTACAAGGTGATTTTATTTTGGAAGAAGGCCGATTTAACTATGCCGTTTTAGGTTATGGAGTAGCCTATAATTTGCAAATTCATTTGAGCGATTCTCAAAACCCTTTGCATTTTTATTTGCCTGATAAATCAAAAAAACTGAGTGCAGGTTTGCAAAATAATTTTAAAACGGCACGGTTATTCCCTTCAGGATTTTTCAGTCTACGACAAGATTATGACGAAAAATATGTTTTCGTGCCAATAAGTTTTGCTCGCGATTTATTAGAGTTACCGCATTCGGTAAGTAGTTTTGAAATTGGACTTAATAAAGAATATAATGCCGAAGATATTAAACCTGTTTTGGTTAAACTTCTTGGTAAAGATTTTCAGGTAAAAACACGTAAAGAACAACAATCTTTTTTACTAAAAATGATGCGTACGGAAAGATGGGCTATTTTTCTTATTCTTGGATTTATTCTTTTAATTGCCGCATTTAATGTAATTGGTTCTTTAAGTATGCTTATAATTGATAAAACAAAAGATATTTTCACACTTCATGCCTTAGGTGCAAATCGCAGTTTTATTTTAAGCATTTTTGCCTGGGAAGGTTTATTGATAAGTCTGGCCGGAGGTTTGATTGGATTATTTATAGGCGGTTTAATCGCTTGGCTACAACAAACTTATGGTTTTATAGGTTTAGGAAGCGGTGGGAATTTTGTAGTTGATGCCTATCCTGTTCAAATAAAAACCATCGACTTTTTTCTGGTTTTAGCTATAGTATTTGTAACCAGCGTGTTCTCTGTTATTTATCCAATTACACAATTATCGGCTAAAATAAAAGATACTCGTTATAATCCAAATGCAATCAAAAACGTTTTCCAAAGTTAAATTGTCTTAAATGAAAGGGTCTGCAAAGCTTACATTTGTTTTTTAGCTATTTTTGTCGCAAATTTTATATTAAGACTGATTCCATGCAAATCAAAATAGTTAACCATTCAAAAAATCCTCTACCCGCTTACGAAACTATTGCTTCTGCAGGGCTTGATTTACGTGCTTCGCTTGAACAGCCAATAACACTTAATTCGCTTGAACGTAAACTAGTTCCAACAGGATTATTTATTGAATTACCTGTTGGTTACGAGGCTCAGGTTAGGCCACGCAGCGGAATAGCATTCAAACACGGAATTGGTGTTTTAAACTCACCGGGAACTATTGATGCCGATTATCGTGGAGAAATTAAAGTGATACTTGTTAATCTCAGCAAAGAAGCATTCACTATCGAAAATGGTGAGCGTATTGCTCAAATGGTTATTGCTCGACACGAACAGGCTAAGTGGTTAGAAGTAAATGAATTAAATCCATCTGAAAGAGGTACTGGAGGATTCGGCTCAACCGGTAAAAAATAAATTGAAAAAATATGACTCGATTTCTTAAAAAAACTCTTCTTCCGCTATTGATAATATTAATAATGTTCGATACGCAAGCTCAAACTGACGACTTCAACACCAGAGCTTTAAGCATTTATTTAGATGCTGAAAATGCTTTTATGCAAGAAGATTATTCTACGGCTTTTAGATTATATCAGGATGTTTTGAAAAACGATAAGGATTTCGACCCGGCCATGTTTCAGTTGGCTCAAATCTACCTGTATCGTAATCAAATAGATGAAGCAATTAAATGGGCTGAAGAAGCTTATAATCGCGACCAGCAAAATGAAAGATATGCCCTTTTAATGGTTAATTTGTATAAGCATTATAATAAATTTGAGGAAGCCATCAAAGTGTATCAAAAGCTTCTAATTCAAGAACCTACAAACAGTGATTTTTTAAACGACTTAAGTTTGCTTTATACAGCAACAAAAAATACAGATGCTGCAATTGCCACTTATGAGCTATTGGAAAAGCTGGATGGAATTAATGAGCAAATTAGTTTTTTGAAAAGAGACCTTTACCTAAACTCAGGAAATTTTGATAAAGCTATTAGGGAAATGCTTAAGCTTTCAGAAAAATATCCTGAAAATAGCCAGTACATAAGCATAATCGCCGAAATGTATATGTCTAATAATGAGACTGAAAAGGCATTTTTGTTTTACCAGAAAGTTTTGGATATAAACCCATCAGATCCATATATCCGCATTACACTTGCCGATTTTTATCAGCAAAAAGGAGATATTGACCTTGCGATTGGAAATCTGAAACAAGGATATTTAAATCCGGATCTCGATTTGGAAACTAAAATTCAAATTCTAATGGGTTTGTTCGAACTGAAAAATATTCCTGAAAGCAGAATCCGTACAGAATCGTTAAAATTGGCAAGTATTCTTGCTGAAGTTCATTCTGATAAACCTGGCTCACATGCAATTTATGCCGATTTGCTTTATCGCGACAGCCTTTACACAGAAGCTGCTCGTGAATATAAAGAGGTAATAAAACTCGACAGTAGTCGCTATGTAGTTTGGGAACAGCTACTTTTTAGTCTGAATAACCGCACCCAAACACAGGAAATGATTGTTGTTAGCAAACGAGCAACAAAACTTTTCCCTCAGGAACCTCTTCCCTATTTGTTTAATGCTGTCGGTCTATTTATGCAGGATAGTATTAAAGCAGTTATTCAAAGTCTTGAAAAAGGACTGCCTTTTGTACAAAATCCCAAATTAATGGAACAGTTTTATATGTACTTGGGTGATTCATATTATCAGGATGATCAAAAAGAAAAATCTTATAACGCTTATGATAAATGTCTGGAAATCAATTCATCAAATACATTTGTTTTAAATAATTACGCTTATTATCTTGCTCTAAACAATCAAAAACTAGATAAAGCAAAAACCATGGCCTTTACGGCAATAAGTCTTGATCCCGGACCAACTAATCACGATACTTACGGCTGGGTGCTTTATCAATTAGGCGATTATAAAGAAGCTTTTAAATATATTGAAATGGCAATTAATGCAGAAAAGACTCCTAGTGCCGAAGTGCTTGATCATTTTGGTGACGTTAATTTTCGACTGGGAAATGAGAAAAAAGCTCAGAAATTTTGGAAAAAAGCTCAGAAAAGCGGACTAGATACAGACGAATTTAAACACAAATTAGCCAATGGTTTATAACATGAATAAACGAATACTATACTTATTTAGTCTGATTTTACTAATCATTGTCTTTTCATCATGCCGAAGTCAAAGAGCAAAAAACAAAAAACCAATTAAATTATTAGGCGCCGATTATGTATTGGAAAAAATGCACCAAAATCAATCAACTTTTGATTGGTTTAACGGCAAAGCCAAAGTAGATTTTATTGATGGGAAGAAAAAAACTCCATTTACTGCTCAAATGCGCATTAAACGCGATAGCATTATTTGGATATCTGTTTCAACAGGTATTGGAATAGAAGGTGCTCGCTTATTGTTAACACAAGATTCAGTAAAATATATTAACCGAATTGATAAAAGCTATTTTGTTGGTAATTATGAATTTCTCTCAAGTTTACTTGATACAGAAATTAGTTACTGCATGATTCAGTCACTGCTTACAGCAAAAGATTTTTCATGGCACGATTATCAGAATTTAAAAGCAAAACTTGATAATCGACTCTACCAAATAGAATCTACTAATAAACATGAATTGAAAAAACAATCAAGATTAGTTGATATTGAAAATCCGGTTTATTACCAAAGCTTATGGATTAACCCTGAAACTTTTAAAATTCAGCGCATTAAGATAAAAGAGGTTGGCAAAGAGAGTAATAAAATATTTGCATCCTACAAACAATACAAAACCGTTGACAAACAGCTAATTCCATATACTATGGCAATACAGCTCGACAACGAAAAAGGGCTTAGTCTGGAAATGGAGTATTACAAAATCAATCTACACGAAGAAGTTGCGTTCCCATTTAGCATAAATAAAAAATATACCCAAATTGTTTTATGATTTGGCAAAAACCATATCAATTACTTCTAAATTTTGCATTGGCATTTTGGCTTTTATTTTTTACCCTGAGTAGTTTTGCTCAAACCAGTACCGAACTAAATAATCAAATTTCTCTGCTCGAAAAAGAAATTGCCTATACTAACCAATTGCTTACCACCACTCTGAAAGGTAAAGAGGATTCGTATTACAAAATCGAGTTGCTTGCCAAACAGATATCAAGACACGAAAAAGTGCTGGTTTCTATACAAAAAGAAATCAACAATATCAATCGCGATATTGACTCTAAGCAGTTGGAAATCAGAAAAAAAGAAGCAGAATTATCAGCTTTAAAAGACGAATATACAAAAATGATTTATTTTGCAAATCGCAATCGAAGCAATTACGATAAGTTAATGTTCATTTTTTCATCGAATGATTTTAATCAGGCTTACAAACGTTTAAAATATTTTGAACAATATAGCCATTACCGCAAAAATCAAGTCAAACTTATAAATGAGCACCAACTTGCTTTGGATTCAAGTATAAAGAAATTGGAAAAAGATCGTGCCGAGAAATTAAGTCTTCGTTTAAAAGAAACCCAAACCAAAGAAAATCTTAACCAACAAAAAATTGAACAACAAAGAAGCTTAAATCGATTGAAGTCGAATGAGAGAGATCTTAAATCTGAACTTCGAAAAAAAGAAAACCAAAAAGATGCATTAAAAAAGGAAATTGAAAAATTAATTGCACTCGAAACTGAAAGAATCAAAAAATTTGCTCTTACTCCCGGAGAACTTGCTTTGAGTAGCGATTTTGAAAATAACAAAGGTAAATTACCCTGGCCGGTTGAACGTGGTATTCTTTTCAGCTCATTTGGCGAACACGCACATCCTTATATTAAAGGTATAAAAACCCGAAACGATGGAGTTGATATTGCTACCGATGAAAACAGTCAGGCAAGAGCTGTTTTTGAAGGCGAAGTTCGCAGCATTATTTCAGTTCCGGGTACTCCAAATTATGCTATTTTAATCAAACACGGAAATTATTTTACGCTTTATTCCAATATAACCAAAGTCACTGTTAGCCCTGGTCAGAAAGTAAAAGCAAAAGAGAGTTTGGGAATAATTTACAAAGATCCATCAGATCAGAGTACTAAGCTGCAATTTCAGCTTTGGAAAAGCACATCTAAAATGAACCCTATAAACTGGCTGGCACAATGACAAAAGATAAACGTATAGTATTGACTTTAGATGCAGGCGGAACCAATTTTCGATTTTCCGCCATTCAGGAAGGAAAAATAATTGCAAATCCTGTAAATTTATCTGCTGCTGCAAGCACGCTTGATGAAATGCTTGATAAAATTGTTAGTGGTTTTCAGAAGTTAGTCGATCAGTTAAAAGATCGTCCTGCTGCCATCAGTTTTGCGTTTCCCGGTCCGGCAGATTATGAAAAAGGCATTATTGGTGATTTGGAAAACTTGCCTCTTTTCAAAGGTGGTGTAGCCTTAGGCCCATTCCTTCAAAATCAATTCCAACTTCCCGTTTTTATAAATAACGATGGTGATTTATTTGCTCTTGGTGAAGCAATTGGAGGTATTTTGCCCAAAATTAATGCTGAATTGGAAAAAATCGGCAATCCAAAACGTTATCAAAATTTACTTGGACTAACCTTCGGTACAGGTTTTGGAGCTGGAATAATTTCAAAAGGAGTATTGTTTACCGGTGATAATTCAGCTCAAGCCGAAATAAATAGAATGCGTAATCATCTGATTACTGAAACCAGTGTAGAAGACAGCGTAAGCATCAGAGCCATAAAACGCGTTTATGCAAAAGAGGCTAATATTCCAATTGATAAATGCCCTAATCCATTTGAGATTTACAATATCGGTAAAGGGCGGGCCAAAGGAAATAAAAATGCTGCTTTAAAGTCTTTTGAATGTTTAGGAAAAGCTGCCGCAAATGCCGCTGCTGATGCTATAACTTTGGTTGATGGGATAGTGGTTATTGGTGGAGGATTATCAGGCGCAGCAGATTTATTTATGCCACATTTATGTGCAGAAATGAATCGTGAATTTACAACACTCCAGGGCTATAAACTTGACCGTATGGAAGTTAAAGCTTATAATCTGTTGAATGAGAAAGAAAAAACGGCTTTTTTGCAAACAAGCACAAAGCAAATTCCTATTCCAAGAAGTACAAAAACAATTTCTTACGATAACAGCAAAAAAATAGCTGTTGGAATAAGCGTTTTAGATACTTCTGAGGCCGTTGCTCTTGGCGCTTATAGCTTTGCTTTACAGCAACTTGATAAAGAATTAGGTGTAAAATAATTTAGGATAGATACTTATTTCTTCAAACGTTAGGGAAAATAATATAAATAAACACAAATAGACATCTTTACTTTCAAACAATTAAATTGTAATTTTGATTTATGAAAACACTTCGGGAAATAGAACTGATTTTAGGGAAACATAAACAGCAGCTGTTCTCCAACTACCCGATTAAATCATTGGCTATTTTTGGTTCTTATGCTAGAAAAGATCAAAACGAAGAAAGCGACTTAGACATATTAGTTGAGTTTAATGATAAAATTGGTATACGATTTATAGATTTGGCCGAAGAACTTGAAAACTTAATTGGGTTTAAAGTCGATCTAGTTTCAAGAAAGGGAATTAAAGACAAGTACTACCAAAGAATCAAATCAGATTTAACTTATGTCTAAACGAGACCTAATATTACTTCTTGAAGACATGCTGGAATCAGCATTGAGAATCAAGCGTTATACAACGAATTTGGATTTTGATTTATTTTTGAAAGACGAAAAACAATTGACGCTGTTGTTAGAAATTTTGAAATCATAGGTGAGGCTGCGAACAGAATATATCCCGATTTTAGACTTGCTAATTCAGAAATTGAATGGAACAGAATTCGAGGTTTCAGAAACAGAATTGTTCACGACTATTTTGGTATAGACTATGAAATTGTTTGGACAATAATTGAAAATGACTTGGATAATCTTATTGAACA
>CAZTST010000063.1:0-7793 GCA_964616585.1 uncultured Draconibacterium sp. | reverse complement strand
GAATCTGTAATATCGAATTTTTAGAAAACAATAAATCCCATTCTTAATTCGTACATTTACCATTCAAAATAAGATTTATGGATTTCTATACCAATCAAAATAAATGGAAGTTTATTCTCTCGCTATTAGGTGTTATTATAATTTTAAGCTCTTTTTGGTATTCCAATTTATTGGTTAATAAAGTAAGAGAAAGAGAGCGCGAAAATATTAGAATATGGGCCAGCGCTATTCATAAACGTGCTGAATTAGTGAAGACTACGGATTTATTCTTTTCGCAACTGCAAACTGAAGAAAGAAAAAAAGTTGACCTTTTGGCAAAAGCCTTCAAAAAAATCAACGAACAGGATTTAAGCGAAGATTTAACTTTTTATTTCGATATTATTACAAGCAATACTACTATTCCCGTTATTCAAACAAACAACAAAATGGAAATTCTGGGCAGAATGAATTTAGCTGCAGAATTGGATTCTGTTAATATTCTTCAAGCTGAACTATTGGATGCTTTTAGCCAATACCCACCTGTTGTTATGGATTATTTTGATGACGAAAAGTTCTATTTATACTACACTGATAGTCGAATTTTTACAGAAACTCAAGCAATGTTACTTGATTTAAACAAATCGTTTATTAATGAAGTACTTACAAATGCATCTTCAGTACCTGTTATAATTACTGATTCAACACAGACTATGATATTATATTCAGGAAATATTGAAAATAAGAAAGTTCCGGATTCTGTCAATATTCAAATTTTGCTGGAAAAAATGCGAAATCAAAATGAATCTATTGAGATTAAATTGTCGGGTCAAGAAAAACAATACATCTTTTTCAGCGATTCTGCCTTGCAAACACAACTAACATATTATCCTATTGTCGTTTTTTTTGCTATTGGATTATTCATTTTGTTTGCCTATTTAGCCTTTAACACAGCTCAAACAAGTGCCCAAAACAAGCTTTGGGCCGGTTTGGCAAAAGAAACAGCGCATCAGATTGGAACTCCGCTTTCATCCATGCTGGCTTGGTTTGAGCTACTTCGACCAAACGAGTCGGTTAAAGAACAACTTGTAGAAATTGAAAAAGACCTTAAACGATTAGAAACCATTAGTGAGCGCTTTTCTAAAATTGGCTCAACACCAAAGCTGGAGATTTTGCCAATTTATGAGCTAATTGATGAGGTGGTGAGTTATCTAAAATCACGTACATCGACAAAAGTAAGTTATAGTTTGCAGGAGAATTTAAGAAATTCAACCGCAACATTGGTACCAATAAATGCCCAGCTGTTTGCCTGGGTAATTGAAAATGTATGTAAAAATGCCGTTGATGCGATGTTGGGCAATGGAATTATTAATATTATTTTATTCGAAGACGAAAAAATGGTTTATGTGGATATTAGTGACACAGGAAAAGGGATTTCCAAAAGCAATTTCAAAAATGTTTTCAGACCCGGATTTACAAGCAAAAAGCGCGGTTGGGGTTTAGGCCTTTCTCTTGCTCAAAGAATAATTGAGCATTACCACAAAGGAAAAATCTTTGTTAAAAGTTCAGCGTTAAATCAAGGAACAACTTTTAGGATTGCGCTTAAAAAGTAGGATAATTTGATGATATTGAGTCAGCGGCAAAGTCACAATTTATCTATGGGATGATTAAATATTATTTTAAACACAGCCACTTATAAGCAGGCATTAGTTGGATGTTAGTTTCTTTTTTTATGATTACATCTTCTTTGTCCCAGGTAATGACTATCAAATTGTTGCAAGCTAATTCTATTGAAGCTTCTATTAATGCATCTATTTCTCGTTTCAAAGTCTTAGGACTTCTAATATCATAACAAACCTGAATTAGCTGCTCTATTTGATAGCCTTTTCGGCAAACAAAATCTATTTCTCGGTCATTGCGAGTTCTATAATAAAACAGATCTAATTCGGGCTCATAATTTCTTCGTAGCAACTCTATAAACACTGCGTTTTCAAGTAATCGTCCATAATTGGGTGAAATCTCAAATGAGCGTGCTTTAATGAAACCATTGTCGATGATATAGCTTTTTTTTGGTGCTTTTTGTTGGACCTTGATTTTGTTACTGTAGCGAGTTAAATTGAGAAAAAGATAAGGTTCTGAAAGATAGCCAATAAATTTTTGAACTGTTGAAACGCTATTAAAGATTAATTCTGTTTTGAGTTGATTATAGGAATACTGATTGGTATAGTTTGCCAACAAATAATTTGATAAATCGTAAAATTGTTGTGATTGGCGTATATTAAAGCGTTTCATAACATCTTTCAATAATACTGAATCGAACAAAGATGACAAATAATTTTTAAGAATTAATGGATTCAATACAGTTTCCGGAAAACCTCCATTAACTAGATATGTATTCAAATAACTTAGTGTAATTCCTGTTGTTTGAGGTGTAAGCCATTCTTGTGCGGTTAATGATAGATTTTGCACTTGCAAGAACTCTGCAAAACTAAATGGAAATACTGCTATTTGTATATAACGTCCTGTCAGAGAAGTAGCCATTTCGCGTGAAAGAAGTTTCGCATTTGAGCCTGTAATAATAATATTTACACCTCTGCGGTATAGCTTATTTACCCACAATTCCCAATTATGTAAATTCTGGATTTCATCTAAAAGCATATATTGATAATCAGGGTATATCTCGTTTAAGGCTTGAATCACAGCATTTTCGTCAAAATTCCTTAAAAGTAAATCATCATCAAAATTTAGATAAGCAAAGTTTTTATCTTTCAATAATTGAAATGCCAGAACCGATTTTCCAGCTCGTCGAGGTCCGGTAATTAACTTAACGAGCGCTGTTTTCATGTATGATTCTTTAACAAATACATCTATTCGTTCGATATATAGATGTTTCTGTAAATCGTCACGCTCTACTTTTTGTTGATAAAGTATGTTTTTAATCATTTTGTTTAGCTGTACTGAACAAAATTAGCATATTTTATTCAATACACAAATACTTATCGGTAAATTATTTAATTTGCACAAAATAATAGTTATAGCGTTAGTCATAGGATGACTTGAACTCATCCTATGACTAAAATATCATTAAGGTAATTCATTCAGCTCTTTCTCCAAAGAATCAACCAATTCACTCAATTGTTTAATTACCGAAAGTGCAGTTTTCGAACTAGTTAAATCTGCACCTGCTTTTTTAAGCTGTTCTACCGGATAATCGTTTCCGCCAGATTTTAATAAAGAAAGATATTTTTCCAAAGGCTCTGTCTGCCCTTTTTTGAGGCCTTCTTTTACCTGAGCATACAAACTTGCCGAAGCGGCAAAACTTGTGGCATATTGATAAACATAAAATGGCGAACGGTAGAAATGTGGAATTCTTGCCCAAAAAATATTAGCATGGTCGTGGGTAAATATTTCATCGCCATAATATTTATTATCAAGCTCTTCACAAATTTCTGTAAGCATATCGGCCGTTAAGGCTTTGCCATTTTCAATAAGTTCATGTGCTCTTAACTCAAAATCGGCAAACATAGTTTGGATAAAAAATGTGCCTGTAATATTTTCGATGCTTTGTTGTAGCAATGCAATCTTTTCTAGATTATCAGTACTGTTTTCCAGTATATAATCGAGCAAAAGACGTTCGTTGAAAGTAGAGGCAACTTCGGCAACAAAAATTGTATAATCATGCGTGCTAAATGGCTGATTTTCTTCCGAATACATAGTATGCAAACTATGACCCATTTCATGTGCAAGCGTAAATACATTATCAAGAGTTTCGTTGTAATTCATCAAAACAAACGGATGAACATCATAAACACCCATTGAGTATGCTCCAGACGATTTTCCATCATTTTCAAAAACATCAATCCAACCGTTTTCTAAGGCTTTTTTATATTTTGAAACATATTCATTACCAAGAGGTTCGATTGATGCCAACACCATTTTTTTTGCTTCTTCCCATTCGTATTTTTTATTAAAATCGACCAATATAATTCGGCTATCGTAGGCGTGATAATCTCCACCGAGTTTCAGATATTTGGCTCTTAGAGCATGATATTTTTTAAGGGCTTCGGTGTTTTCGCCAACAGTTTTAATAAGATTTTTGTAAACACTTAATGAAATATTATTTTTCTCAAGCTTAGATTCCAAACCGGTTTTAAAATTTCGAGCCTGAGCAAAGGCAAAATCCTTATCGCAAATGCCTTTGTAAAGAGATGCAAGAGTATTTTTTTGATTGGCGTAAAGTGGGTAAAAAGCTTCTGCGGCTTTTTTTCTGTCAGAACGTACCTTTGATGTATTTAAAAGATTAGCGTAATTGCCATGAGTTAGTTTTAGTTTTTCGCCATTTTCCAATTCAATTTCAGGGAATTTAACATCGGCAGTGGTCAGACTTGTGTATGTATTTGCCGCCGTGCCTGACGATGGAATAAAATACGAAAGCAATCGTTCTTTGTCTTTACTTAAAATATGCGCTTTTTGGCGGTGAATATTTTCCAAACCGAATCTATAAGGCTCTAGTTCAGGGATTTCGCTTAGCCAAATTAGCCATGTTTTCTTTGGAATCTTCATAATTTCAGGCGCCAACCACGAATTGACTGTTTGCATAATTGCAAAAAATTGTGTTACTTCCTGAAGCTTAGCTTGAATATCATTATCGCGATTATCGGTGCTTTTTTTTAAGGCAGGATAAGCATAGATTTTATACGATTGTTTTTCAATTTCATCGTGTTTAACAAAAGCTGCAAGCAAATTTGTGCCACTTTTGCCAAGACTTCCCTGCATTGCTTTTAGTGTTTCAACTTCCTTTTTCATCAAATCAAAATCAGTTTGCCATTGCTTCCAATTTGGATAAATATGATTAAAATTCCATTTATATTCCGGCTTAATATCTTCTCTTTCAAGTGTGTTTGGTTTCATTTTATTTGCTGTGTAAAATTAATAAAGAGCGATTTACAATGTTTCTAAGAGTGTTCAAGTAAAAATTGTTTGGCCGTTAGCTTTATCATTTCTTCGAGGGAAGTGAATTCTATTCCAATTGCATCTTTAATTTTCTGATTGCTATAGCTGCTTTTTTGCATTGATGATCGAGCTGTGTTTTTAGTAATGGCAGGTTCTTTTCCTGTAAAAACAGAATGCATTTTTAAAATTCGCCAGCTAAGTTCACTCATCCAAGGTGTAACAGCAATAGTTGGCAATGGTTTACCTAAGTTTTGAGCCATCAAATTAAAAAGTTGTTGATAACCGGCATCTTCGGCGCTTAAAGTGAAACGTTGAGCAGAAATATTGCTTTCCATAAGTTTTATCATTGCCTTGCTAACATCTCGCACATAAACGAAACCATTAACTCCTGCAGTATAAAATTTAAGTCCTTTCCAAACTAAGGAGAACAAAGCTGCACTTCCGATATCCCATTTTAAAGGCCCTAAAATTATAGAAGGATTAACAATCACTGCAGGAAGTCCTTCTTCAATTCCTCGCCAAACTTCTAGCTCTGCTTTGTATTTACTTATTGAATATGCTGAAGCTTTTTCGGCATCTTTCCACGGAGTTTCTTCGGTAACTATTTGATTGAGTTCTGCTCGTCCTAGTGCTGCAATAGAACTTACATAGCAAAGCTTCTCGACTTTTCGATATAAAGCAGCATTAACAACATTTGCTGTTCCCAACACATTGATATCCATGATTTTCCGGCGATCTTTTTCCTGAAAAGATACCATAGCCGCTGAATGATAAACAATTCCGGCACCATTAAAAGCATCTTCCAGCGAAGATAAATCGCTTACATCACCATCGACCCATTCAATTTTTTGAAAAAGTTGATCAACATCAGCAGAATAATATGCGAAGGTTTTCTTTACTTGTTCTAAATCGGAATTTTTACGTTTAATGGCTCTAATATGTGAGTGATTTTGGCATAAATCATACAATAAATGAGCCCCTACAAATCCTGTTCCGCCGGTTACAACTATCATGGTGCAAAAATAGGGATAATTGGTGTTTAAGTCGAAAAATTAAGACCTTGCTCGCAAATATTGTTATCGAAGCATAGTAAGCCCATCCATTCTGGGCATTCTTATATCGGTAAGAATCGGATCAATATCTTCATTCTGAAAAATAGTAAGTGCTTTTTGTGCATCCGTAGCTGTATAAACAACAGAATATCGGCGACTTATAATATCAAAGAGCGATTGCAATACTGTTGCTTCGTCTTCAACAATTAAAATGCCAATTTAGTCTTCAATCATATTTGTTGTTTATTAAATCCAGAGTGATTTTAAATTCTGCACCTTCAAGCTTATTTTGTACTTCAATTTGCCCGTTCATTTGTTTTTCAATCATCGATTTGGCCATATACAAGCCTAAACCACTGCCTCTTTTCTTGTCTTTTGTTGTAAAATAGGGTTCAAAAATTTTACCAATTACATCGCTTTCAATTCCTTTTCCATTATCCAGCACACGTATGCAATAGTTTGTTTGGTTTCTTTCGAGCTTAATCCATATTTTTGGCTTTTTAATGCTTCTCTCATTTAAAATATCAAGCGAATTATTCAGCAGATTCATTAAAACATGTGAAAGCATATTTGGATAACCAAATACTTCAAAATCTTCATTGCATATAAATCGAATTTGAATTTTATTCTTTTCAATCAATCCCTCAGTAAATTGAATTAGCTTTTCAATCAGTTCTTTTGGGCTAAAGTCCTCTTTTTTAAAACCATCAGTGTGCATTTTACTGAAATCGTTAATGGTATCCGACATATCCGACATGAATTTTAGCCGTTGATATACAATTTCAACTGTTTTCTCAAAATACTCTTTAGTCAAAACACCAAAAGTGTAAGCATCTTCTAAATCGTTAATCAAAAGAGAAACCTCGTTTAAAGGTTGACGCCATTGATGGGCAACATTTACTATCATTTCGCCTAAAACTGCCTGTCGAGATTGCTGAATAAGTAAATGGTCTTTTTCACGACTTTTAGCCACTTCAGTTTCTATGTTTTTTTTAAGATTCTGATTAATTAATGGCGAAATATCTTCATAAATAGCAACAACCTTATCAGAATCCAATCTAAAGATATCGTTATTATGCCATTCAACTTTTCCATTTTCCCTTTTACATTGAAAAATAAAATTTTCCGCTTTCTCGCTACTGTAAACACGCTTTAGTACATTCAAAAAATCACTGCCATAATTTTGAAAAGCGATAGAGACTTTTTTTCCAACAATTTCTGTTTTAGAAATACCTTCAATTCGCTCGCAAGCAGGATTTACATCGCTGATAATAAAATCATTGCCATTATCAATTGCTTTATAAATTACGCATGCATGACCCATATTAATAAACAAACTCTGAAAAAGGGAAAAGTCTGACAAGTAAACTTTAGAAATTTTGTTTTGCAATACTTGATTTTGGAATTCCAGAAGCTCTAGCTTTTCCTCGAGTTCTTTAATACGTTGGTCTGATTCCATTCTATTGCCTGATTAATAATCCTTCTATAATCTGAACTAAAATTATGGCTCGTGGATATATCTGCGAAATTAAAATCACCAAAAAATCTTAGCGTTTCAAATATACCTTTTTTTATTTAAGAATGCAAATAAACTAAAAATAAAGAAACCGCTGCAGGGGATGCACGCGGTTTCTTAAGCATATAAACACATTTAACCAAATAAAAAAATATGAAAAAAACTACAACTTAAAAAAGTTATGTCTTTCCTTATTTAGACTCTGTAAAAATAGTCTAATTTGTTTCTCAATGCAAGTTTTTTAACTTTTTTTATATTTAGGATGCGGAATACCTTATTATACATTTCATATGAGA
>CAZTST010000062.1:11213-15982 GCA_964616585.1 uncultured Draconibacterium sp. | reverse complement strand
ATTTCACTCAGTAGAAATTCCCCACTTATATCACCATCTACAAAATCGGAGTTTAGGCTAATGGTTCTATAATTATCGTTATTGGAAGATGTACTTATTTTTAAAGTTTGCATTTTATATTGCTCATCATTATAAAGCAGACTTGTGGTGTCCAGCCTGATTTCGCCTCTAATATTATCAAGTGTATTACCGGTGAAGTTGAGTTTAATGTTAGAGCCAAAAACGGCGGAGGAATGATTAGGTAATATACCAAGTATATCCAAATGAGTTTGAGCCAGTTTCAAATTGAAATTAAATTCAGGAACGAGAGAATCAAAATCTATATCTCCTTGAAAATCTGCGCGAATTATTTCGTCACTCACTAAAATATCACCTGTAAACCTTCGTTCTTGAAACAAGCCATTTATGGCTATATCTTCTAAACGATTATTTTTGAATTCGAAAGAATTTATTTGACCTTTTACATTTGCATAAAGGCTTTCCAAATCTAAGCCCTCACCTTTAACTTGTAAATCAAAATCGAGTTTTCCAAAATAATCCTGACTTTTTAACAAACGACCCAGATTAAACTGGCGAGCTTGAAAATCGCCTCGATATTCAATTATATCACGAGCAGTATTATTGGTAAACTGAATATCTGTATTTAACTGTCCGATATTTGTGCTAAATATTGCATTTGAGACAAAATCGTTGTAAAAACCAGTGAAGTTACCTTTAATTTTAATTGCTCCAAAACTAGCCAAAGTTTCCGGAAGTTGCTTTAAAACAAAACCTCCAGGCATTTGAAAATGTTTAATATCATTCAGTGATGTTGAAAAATCGCGAACACGCAAGCTGATAAATGTTTCGTAGATTTTTGGTAAACCTGTCATTTGTATACTGCCTTCAAAACGAGTTTCATTTCCCAGGTTAAGAATCAAATTACGAGCTCTAATATTTCTGATAGGACCGCTAAAGATACCTTTCAGTTCAAACGGATTATTCATTCCTTCCATTTCAGGCGCAAAATAAGCAATATCGATGGTGTTTAATTGTCCTGCAAAGATTTGAGCATCAATACTTACCTCATCATTAAATTGGCTAAAAGAATTCCAGGAAGGATAGGAAAAATTTAGATTAAATTCCAGATTCGAATTAGAGGTTTCGAGCAATGCAGAATTTAATATCATCCCTTTACTAAAAATAAATATATTGCCTTCTAAATGAACAAGTTGAAGGTGGGATTTTTCAAAAAAATTAATATGCTTAATTTTCGCACTAATACTATCGTTATAAATAGAGATATTACTTAAACTTGCATTAATGTTTTGAATATCAATATCATAAAAATCAACTCCAAACTCAGATGCCTTTATTTCATCTTCAATCTGATAAACAAAACGGCTATCTTTTAATTCTAAGCGATCAATTCTTAGTGCAAAAATAGAAGGTGCTAGCAGAGTATCCGAAATTAGCGTGTCCGAATTTTTAAATCTGTTTAGGAGCGCAATAATGTTCAATTTCTCATAACCGACATATTTCCGAATAAATACATTGGCGCTATCAATTTCAACATTTTTAAAAGTCAAATCCGATTTGAAAGCATTAAAAAAATTTGCCGACAGATAAATGTTTTTCAGATGTATAAGAGGCTTGTTTTGTAAATCGTTTATTTCTATACCTTCAGCTTTTAAGTTGAAAAAAGCAGAAATTCTAAGTTTATCAATTTTCACACCGGCATCTAAATACTCAGAAAGGTGAATAGCGGCAATTCTGGCCAGATAGGTTTGCACATAAGAATTACGCAACATTCCTGTAAAAATAATGCTAACAGCAAAAAGCACCGCCACTATAATTGTAATAACTCTAAATATTTTTCTTTTCACCAAAAATAGAATGTTTAATTTTGCGCAAAATATAAACTTATGAGCACATATATTTTGGGTATAGAATCATCTTGCGACGACACTTCGGCAGCCGTTTTAAAAGACGACACTATTCTATCCAATATTATTGCAAATCAAGACGTTCACATGAAGTTTGGCGGAGTTGTCCCCGAATTAGCTTCTCGTTCACATCAGCAAAACATTATTCCCGTTATACACCGTGCTTTACAAGAAGCAAATATAAGTAAAAATCAACTTAATGCTATTGCTTTTACAAGAGGTCCGGGACTTATGGGATCTCTCTTGGTTGGCACTTCTTTTGCCAAAGCTTTTGCTATGGGACTGAATATTCCGCTTATCGAAGTTGACCATATGCAAGCACATATTTTAGCGCATTTTGTTCAAAATCAGAATAATAGAAAACCAATTCCAAATTTCCCATTTTTATGTTTAACTGTTTCGGGCGGGCACACTCAAATAATAAGAGTTGACGATTATTTTAAAATGACGCTTTTAGGCCAAACAATAGACGATGCTGCTGGTGAAGCTTTCGATAAAACAGCAAAAATTATGGGTTTAGCTTATCCGGGTGGACCTATAATTAATAAATTGGCAAAAGAAGGAAATCCAAAAGCATTTGCTTTTCCTATTTCTCAAATGAAAAATCTGGACTATAGTTTTAGTGGTATTAAAACTTCGTTTCTTTATTTTTTGCGAGATAATTTAAAAGTAAATCCAAATTTTATTGAAGAAAATAAAGCCGATTTAGCAGCCTCAATGCAATATACCATTGTGGAAACCTTAATGAAAAAGCTGGTAATAGCTGCCAAACAAGAAGGCATTAAAGAAATTGCAATTGCAGGTGGAGTTTCTGCCAATTCAGGACTGCGCAATGCCATTAAAAACGGTGAAAAAAAATATGGGTGGAAAACTTATATTCCTGATTTTCAATTTACTACCGATAATGCAGCAATGATTGCCATAACAGGATTGTTTAAATATCAAAAAGGCGAATTTGCTGATCAAAAAACTACACCTTATACACGTTCTATTTTTTAATTTGATTATGAGAATATTAATGGTTTGCTTAGGAAATATCTGTCGTTCGCCTATGGCTGAAGGAGTTATGAGGCATAAAATTGAAAAATACAATTTGGATGCTGAAGTGGATAGTTGCGGAACCGCTCCCTATCATATCGGAGAAGCTCCTGATCATAGAGGAATTAAAACTTTAGAGAAATACAATATCGATATTTCCCAACTTCTGGGTAGGCAATTTCAGGTTTCCGATTTTGATTTCTACGATTTGATTTTTGCTATGGATACAAGCAATTATTCCAATTTAGTTGCCCTAGCAAGAAATAAAAAAGACAAAGAAAAAATAAAGCTTCTAATGAATGAAATCTACCCTGGTCAACAAATAATTGTTCCCGACCCCTATTATGGAGGTGTCGAAGATTTTGAAGAAACTTATGCGTTGGTTGAAGAAGCTTGTGAACATTTGGCAAAACGCCTAATCAAATAGTCATTTAACGACTCAAATTAATTGCTTTAATGTTTTGTTTTTCAATCACTTATTCGGCGATCTTCGCATCTACGAAATAGTAAAAATGTAAAAGGTGTGAATTTGAGAAACTCACACCTTTATACAAACCATATTTAACCAAAAAATTTAATATGGGTCAAAAATACGAAAAAATATTTGACTTCCGCAAACGTTTTCGGAAAAATATTTAAGAACATTTTTTCGCCTTCTTTTTGCTGCTTTTTAACCAATGAATTTCCGTATTTTTGTTAAAAACTAAAGCCATCGAAGACGAAATATATAAACTGTCCGATTTACTAGAAGAACTCCAAATGGTTGTCCGATCAACCTTTGATAGAAGTTACTGGGTAATTGCCGAAATAGTATCTGTTTCGGAAGCAAAAAATGGGCATATGTATCTTGAAATTGCGGAAAAAGAAAACGAATTCTTACACGCTAAAATTCGTGCTAATATATGGTCGAATACTAAACGCCGCATTCTTTCTGAATTTGAACATATTACCAATCAGACTTTAAAAGCAGGTATGAAAGTACTGCTTAATGCCACTATCGAATTTCATACCGTTTTTGGCTTAAGTTTAAATATTCTGGAAATCGACCCGAACTTCTCGCTTGGCGAAATTGAGCGGCAAAAACAAGCCACACTCTTACTATTAGAGCAAGAAGGCCTTATCGATTTTAATAAGCAACATGTTTTAGCTCCCGTTATTCAATCCATTGCCATTATAAGCTCCGAAACAGCGGCTGGTTATCAGGATTTTATCAAACAATTAAGCGAAAATAACTTTGGTTATACTTTTAAGACTAAACTTTTTCAAGCTACCATGCAAGGTGAAACAGCGGCTAAGAGCATCATTCAAGCATTAGAAGAACTTGAAAATAGCAATACAAATTTTGATGTGGTTGTCCTTATTCGTGGTGGCGGATCTTCATTAGATTTAAGCTGCTTTGATGAATATTCACTCGCCGCAAGTTTGGCTCAAAGCCACTTCCCTATTTTTACAGGAATTGGTCACGAAAGAGACACCAGTATAGCCGATCGAGTGGCTCATACTCAATTAAAAACGCCAACTGCTGTTGCCGAATATATTATTGCACATAATCGGAACTTTGAAGAAAATCTAGAAGCTTTGGCTGATACGCTTAACCAATATGCCATTGATTTAGTAGATGTTCAAAAGCAGAACCTCCGTCATTTTAGTAGGAGTTTGAGTTTTGCTTCACAAGAAAAAATTCATAAGAATTCACAACGCTTAATTCATTATGGACATAACTATAAGCAAGCGGCTAAAGCAAGACTTACTAAAGGCGATTTTCGATTGAATAAAATACAATTTATTCTCAAGCACGATTTAAAA
>CAZTST010000062.1:8750-11203 GCA_964616585.1 uncultured Draconibacterium sp. | reverse complement strand
TCAATCGTTTAAAAGCATTATAAAAGAAAGTAAAAGTCTTTTACAAAATCATCAAAATAGAACTAAGCAAAACAACTTATTTTTAAATGAAAACAGTTTGTATGCTTTACATTCGGCAGAAAACAATTTAGATCAAATGAAGAAGTTGATCCAATTGGCCGATCCTAAACAAATATTAAGAAAAGGATTTAGCATTACACGAGTAAATGGAAAAATAGTTCGCCATATTGAACAATTGGATAGCAATTCTGTTTTAAATACTGAATTATGCGATGGCATCATAGAAAGTAAAATAATAAATACACATAAAAATGAGCAAGAAACTGACTTATAGTTCCGCTTTGGAGGAACTGGAGAATATTATTCAGGAAATTGAAAATGAAGAAATTAGCATTGATGATTTATCAATAAAGGTTAAGCGGGCTTCCATATTATTGAAATTCTGCAAAGAAACCTTACGCTCAACCGAAAGCGATATAAACGCCATACTTGGCGAAATGGAAACAGAATAATTTCCAACTCAAAGGCTATTTTCATACATTTGTAAAAAGGAATATGAACGTGAAACAACAAAAAACTCCGATAGTAATTCAATTGGCAAGTTTGCCCATTCATTTCTATCGTTACGTTATTTCGCCCATTACTCCTGCATCCTGTAGGCATTATCCAACTTGTTCTGCTTACAGTTTGGAAGCATTAAAACAGTTTGGACTTTTTAAAGGCGGAGCTTTGGCTGCAAATCGCATAAGCCGATGTCAACCTTGGGGAACAAGCGGTTACGACCCTGTTCCAAAAGTCATTGTTCGTATATTTATAAAATCAAAACTTAAAAAAAACATCAATCAATATGAATAGAAGAAACGCATTCAAGAAAATTGGACTTGCAAGTTTAGCACTTAGCACAGCCGGAATTTTAATTCCAACATTTGGAAATAGTCAAGATTTGCCCACCGGGAAACTGATTATTAATCGTCAGAAAATGAGCTTCATCGACCCGGAAAACCCTACGGATCATGAGTTAAAGCATACGCCAGAGATTACTTTCCTGGAAAGCGATGATAAAGGATTTACCAAAATGAAAATACATCTTGGATCCAAAGGAATCGTTCATCCAACGGAAGAAAATCATTGGATTGATTATCTGAAAATTTTCAACAATGATAAATTAATCGCTTTCACAGAATTTGAAAATGGCCCAATTAGAGGTTATGCAGAATATTTTGTAAAACTAGCAAAAGGCGATACGGTTTTGGTTGAAGCAGGTTGCAATCTACATGGAATATGGACGAATACGGCTAGTTTTTAGTCCTCCATTCAATTTCAAAGTATAAATCAGAGGCTGTCTAAAAAGTCCTTTGTGTACCTTAGTGTCTCCTTAGTGCGACTTTTGCCATGGGCATCCCTTCGGGAGTGGTAAACGGCGTAGCTTTCAACAAAGCTAAATTTAAAAAGCTGAACCACAAAGAATCACAAAGTAACACTAAGTGTCACAAAGCAAATAATAAGGTTTATTACACTTTTTTAGATAGTTTTTATATTTTTAGACTCCCGCCTTTTTAAGTTTAAAAAGCTGCAATACAACATATCCTAAAGTTCCCCAAACGCCTATTAATATTCCGAAATAAGTAAATATCAACCACCAAGGTGCCATAGTGCGGACTGTCCATAAAGAACGCTCATCCATCAGGTTTACAATTTCAACTGCTTTAACATTCACTTCTACCTCAGCTGAAACATCACCAAAAGCATCAACATCACTAAGTTTTGCGATGGCCAAGGCTTTCCCTTCTTCGCCTCCGGGCAAGTCTGTAGGAATATCCGCTTTAATCATCCCGTATTCATCTGTCACTCCACTTCTATCGCCAAAAGGCAAATTACCAAAATATCGTTTTACAAAGAAACCAACTTCAACATCAGAGGCAGGAACAAAACTCCCATCTGTAGAAGTTCCTTCAAGCATAGCAGCCAGTTGATTTTCTTCTTGGTTATAGCTTACACTCAATCTGTATGGAGCGCCAACGGTCTGTCCTTCTTTCTTAATTACGCTTACCGTAGTTGCAACTTTTTTAATCGCATCAAAAGAACGAATATAACTCACTATCTGCCAACGTTGAGTATCCGATAAAACGGCTTTAAATGATGGCATAGCTATTCTGCCCTCTGTCATTTTGGTAAAAACTGCACCATCGCTATTGGCGCTTAAAAAAGCAGCATTTGCCATATCGGTAGGTTTTGGAACCAATGGCAAGCCATTGTCTTTTCCGGGATCACCATGACAAGTTTTACAATTGGTTGTAAACAATGCTTTCCCTTCTTTAAGACTTACATCATCTGCTTGGACAGGATTATTTAGCTTAGCTTTGGCATCCTCTACTTTCCAGTCGCTTTGAGCAAATACGCTCATGCTAGTTAAAAATAGAAAGGCCATTAATCCGACGAGCGCTTTCGTACTC
>CAZTST010000062.1:0-8740 GCA_964616585.1 uncultured Draconibacterium sp. | reverse complement strand
ACTCGTATTTTTTATGTCTAATATCTTAATCATAGCTTTCAAATTCTTCGGTTAAACCTTCTTCCTCTGCCAGTTCCCAGATTGGGATTACAGGGAATATTTTCAATAAAGCAGTTATAATTCCCAGAGCCATAACAAAGGAACCCAAGGTCACAAATACTTCTATCCATGTTGGGAAATACTGATGGAATGCTTCGGGAACATTTTGAATAGGCAAATGGGGATGCATCAAGGTTGGAATTACAATGATAATACGTTTTAACCAAGCCCCTATCAAAACAAAAACTGCAATGAATGCTAACCATCCAGGCTTTCTGAATCTCCTAAAAAGCATCATTATAATAGGAATGACCATCCCGAAAATTTGTACTCCCCAGAAAAGTACAGCGTATTTTCCGGTAAACAAAGTATGCAAATGAACAGCTTCAGCAGATCTCATTTTATATGCAGGAACCAAAAATTCATTCAAATTAAAATAAAGATAAACCAAGGAAATCAGAACCAACAATTGTCCCATTTTATCAAAATGGAAATCGGTAAAATAATCTTTCAATTTATAGTTAACACGAAGAATATACATCAGAATTACAACAGCAGCGGCTCCTGCCACAAATGCCCCGGCAACAAAGTAAGGACCAAAAATAGTGGTATCCCAACCGGGTCGAAGCGTAGCGGCAAACAGCCAGGAAGTCACGGTATGAATCGCCAAGGCGACAGGAACTATCAGAATAGCCAGAATACGGATTCCTTTATGTAATATTTTGTATTGCTCGGGAGTCCCTATCCAGCCTAAAGATAAGATATTAAACAATTTATATTGCCAAACAGGCATATTCTTGAGCTTTTTCTTGGCAAATGCCAAATCGGGAATTAGAGGAAGATAGAACAACAGCAAACTAATGGCTACATAGGTTGTGATTACCGTAATATCCCATACAATAGGAGATTGAATCCTACCGTGAATAAATACATTCAGCAAACGATCGGGGCGACCCATATCGTTTACAATAACCAAACCTGCTACCATTACAAAGCCCAAAGCAACAACTTCTGCAACCCGAGTTAAAGGTTTTACCCAATCTTGTTTGAGAAGACCGAGAACGGCACTGATTAACATCCCAACCAAACTAACGGCCACGAAGAAAACAAAATTGGAAATATAGACACCCCAGCTAACATAATCGCGCATGGCTGTTACTCCCAAACCATCGCGGAGTTGAATAAAATAAGCAAAAACATACATTACTAAGCCTAGTGCAAGAAGCAACACCCAAAGTTCCAGACCGCCATGCGATTGCATAGGGCGCAGAATATCGGCAGCATACTTATCAATTTTGCTTTTGGCTTCTTCCTTTGATAAAGATTTAGACATATCTTAAAATTTAATATTCAATTAATTAAATGTGCTCATCTTCCAGTGTAGTTTTTCCTTCATACTGGAAAAGGAATAAACGGTTTTTAGCCGGCAAATAATATACATTGGGTTTAGTTCCCAATTCTGGCAATAAGGTATAGCCTGCATTGTCGCGAATAAGTTCGCTAAAACGTACAGTTTCGCCTGATGTTCCATTGGTAACTGTATCTTCGTTTAAATCGCCAAAATAATAAACTCCATTCGGACAAGCAGAAACGCAATACGGCAATTTCCCTTCGCGCAAACGGTCGGCACTAAACAAACACTTAGAAATAGTTCCTTTCTTTTGAGGAACATTTAATTCGACATTGTAAAGCAAATCATCATCGCCTTCAACTTCTTTGGGCTCAAACCAGTTAAAAACACGCGCCGAATATGGACAAGCTGCAATACAGAAACGACATCCTATACAACGCTCATTATCAATCAATACAATACCATCCTGGCGTTTAAAAGTTGCATCAACCGGACACACTTTGGTACAAGGTGGATTGTCGCAATGGAAACAAGGTTTTGGCATGAAGTAAGGCGCTGAATTCCTATCGTCCTGCATACGCAACACATTGATATGGTGCTGTTCTTCGCGTAAATGATGCGCATTTTGGCAGGCAGCCATACACATACGGGCATTGCGGCATTTCGAAAGATCGATTACCATGGTCCAATGCTTATTGGCAATCCCTTCGCGTCCTCGATGTTGTAAGGCGGTTTGGAATTCGTCTTTTTCTACGAGCGTTAAGGAATTAATATCTACTTCGGCCAATTCACCATTTTCAGTCAGAACTTTGATCTTTTGTTGAGTTTCTGACAGTGAGGATTCAATATGAGGAGCATTTGCATGACCTTTCCCGCCTTCGTAAGCAAAGCCGGCATATGTAGCAGCTCCTGCAGCCACAGCACCCAACCCAATCAAAGATCCTGTTTTCAGAAAATCTCTTCTTGACTTGCTTTCGTTGTTTTTTTCAGACATAAATCTTGTATTATTTTCCATGTTAATTTCCAAAACGTTGAAAATAAGGCCTAAATATGAAAAGCCCCTTTTTTGTTTCCCAAAATTAACAGGAATTCTGATATTAACAAAAATTTAAGTAATTAATTACCTCAATAGCTGCCTTTTGTTAATAAGTAAAATTTAACTACTTCTTAGAATCAGATGAAGGGATAACAATATATTTCCGATCTTGGGCATAAGCCCCAAAATAACCAATAGCACTTCCTGTAAGATTGGAAATAGGGTTGCCCGGAGCAATAATAAAAGGGGAGCCACTCTGACTAAGCACAAGCAAGTAGCTATAATTTGCCTTATCAATACTAGAAAGCTGCACACCGATGGTATCCAATGGCTGCATATCGTATCCCATAATAAACTGATAGGTAGAGATTCCGTTGAAAAACAAATCATTACTTACAATAAAACCGTCGTAGAGGGAGTCGTTTCTAAAAACATCAATACGATAATAATTTGCCTCATCAATGGGATCGGCAAAATGCACTTTTAAGGAATAAGCTATTTCATCATTGCGAATAAACCCTCTCTCTGAAACAACCACTTCAATTGAATCTATTGGTACGACATTCGGCATTTTTGAAATGGCTTTCACACTATATTCATTCCAATCTATTTCAATCTGGTATTCTGTTCCTTCAACGCCAATAAAGTCATCATTTGCATAAACTCCCGGCTCTGCCTCATACATAGCAAAGGATTCTCCTTCTGAACTTTTCACAATTACATTGGCATCGCTCATTAACTGGTAAGGTTCACCGGAGAATAAAGGATTTGATTTAGATAATCGAACAACCGATTGATATTGGAGATTGCTCACAATGGCTTCAACAACAAACTTATCTTCGGTTTGGTTCAAATCCAATTCAATAATCTTTTCGCATGAAGCAAATACAAACAGCAATGAAATAATTGCTCCTATTTTATATGTGAATAAGCTCCTCATCAGAAATTAAAATTATAAGTAATTGATGGAATTAATTTAAAAAGCGAAAGCTGCACGGCTTGTAAAACATTTGGATTGGATTCGCTTGGTTCAAAAGTAATTGAATAAGCATTCTCGCGGTTGTAAGCATTGTAAATTGAGAAATTCCAGCTGGATCGAAAACGTTTCTTTTGCTGGATAAATTTTCCAGATTCAGGGTCGAGTACAGTTTTGTTTTCATTGTTTTTCAATGTAAGACCAAGATCCAATCGATGATAATCTGGCATACGGTAGGCATTTCTATCGGAATAAAGTAATATATCCTGACCGCTAATGCTATATTTTCCTTCGGGATAAGTAACTGCATTTCCGGTATAATACACCCAGGTTCCTGAAAGCTGTATCCGAGGGCTTAACTGATACATAGCAACTATGGAGAAATCGTGTGTACGGTCTTGCTTGGCAGGATACCAGTTAAAGTCATTTATTTCTTCAAAATGGCGCTCAGTTCTAGATAAGGTATAGCCTAACCATCCCGTTAATCTACCTTTTCGCTTCTTGAAAAAGAGTTCAACTCCGTAAGCACGACCTTCTCCAAAGACTAAATCGCCTTCAACCAAAGGATTCAAAGTAACCTGAGCATCAATTTTATAATCGATTAAATCCTGCATATCTTTATAATAGGCTTCCACGGAAAACTCATAAGTATTTTGACTAAAATTACGGTAATAGCCCACTCCAAACTGGCCGGAAGAAGAAGGCTTCACATTGTTACTGCTAGGCAGCCAAATATCTGTTGGCGACTCACTCGATGAATTGCTAAGCAAGTGCATATATTGTTTTGTATAGGAATAAAAGGCTTTTATCGATGAAACAGAATTGATAATCCATGTACCATTTATACGAGGTTCCAATCCATTATATGCAGCTACCTTTTCCCATTTATCGTAAACATCCGTTTGAATAACATCTCCAAACGTATTGAAAGAATAGATATTTCCGGGACCTAATTGCATAAAATGGGAGAATCGCAATCCATAGTTGAGGCTGATTGATTGAGATAATTTTCTTTCGTTTGTTAAATAGATGGCAGTTTCAAGAGCATAACGTTTTTCAACTTCGAGCGAATTAAAAAGCTCATTCGCATCCGAATTCAAATCTCCTGGATTCATCGTATGATGAATTGCATTTATCCCAAACATCCAGGTACTGTGATCGTTTTGATAAAACTGATAATCGTGCTTCAGATTATAATCGATGATGTGAGAACCTATTTCCAAGCGGCCATCAACAGGACCCGCCAAAATCTGATAGCTATATTTACTATAAATAAAAGAAGTATTGGAAAATAGCTTCGGGTTAAAAATGTGATTCCAGCGAGTTGTGGCTGTAATATTCCCCCAATCGAAGCCAAAATGTTCATCGAAGCCAAATTTATCGCGACCAAAATAACCTGAAACAAATAAACGATCCTTATCACCTATCCTTAGATTCGCTTTTGCATTTAAATCGTAAAAATACAATTGTGCATTTTGGATGGCCTCCTTATTTGAGAATATCGTAAATAAATCGGCATAAGTTCTCCGACCGGAAACGATGAAAGAGCCTTTATCTTTAATAATGGGCGATTCCAAAGTCAATCGGGAAGAAATAAGTCCTATTCCACCATTAACACTTAAATGTTTGGCATTGCCTTCTTTCATTTTAATATCTAAAACCGAAGAAAGTCGACCGCCGAACTCGGCACCCATTCCACCTTTATACAATTTAACATCGCGAAGTGCATCCGAATTAAAAATAGAAAAGAATCCCATCATATGCGATGCATTATAAACAGGAGCTTCGTCCAACAAAATCAGGTTTTGATCACTTGTGCCACCTCTAACATAAAATCCCGAACTGCCTTCACCGGCAGGTTTTACTCCAGGCATGAGCTGAAGGGTTTTAAACACATCTCTTTCTCCAAAAAGAACCGGAATGCTTTCAATTTCTTTTATGCTAACGGTAGCAACTGTCATTTCGTTGGCACGAACATTTTTATCTTCTCTTTCTGTAGTTACTTCAACTTCATTAAGCTGAGCGGTTAATGGCTCTAATTCAATATTTAGAATAGTATTTGTGCTGATATTCAGACTAATACGTTGTGATTTAAAGCCAATATAAGTAAATAACAAAACATATTTTCCTTCTTGAAGACTAAGCGAATAAAAGCCGTATGAATTTGAGGACGCTCCAATTCCACTTTGGTTCAACAAACTTATAGTTGCAGCCGGTAAATCTTCCCCAGTTTCTGCATCGCGAATAGTACCACTAATAGAATAATTTTTTTGCTGGGCAAAAAGCATTTGAAAGCTAAAAAGCCCAATAAAAAGAAAAAGAAAATATTTCATATGATTGCAGCTAATAGCTTAAGGCTTAAATAGTTGCACATTAATCCAAAAATTGATTGGCAGGCTCATTAAATACATTTCACGCATTTTATTCATATCTACGTTGGAATTGGATTGCTGTTGCGCTTGTGGCATTCTATTCATTCCACCTTGCCTTCCACCGCCATTGCCACCTCCACCACCGGGAAGAGTAGGTTTTTTAAATGCACCAGAAATAATACCTATCGACAATTTGTCAATATTTTTAAACCCTCCTTTTTTAATTTTATCTAAACGAATAGCTGCATAATAATTCATACTACCATATTCTCCTGGTTTTATGTTGAAAGCAAATCCTTTTTCTAAATCATTTTCAACAGATTCTTCAACTTTGTTTGCAACAAACAGGGCAGATTTACTGATATCTTTAATTTGTGATTCTAATTCAAGCTTTCTAGCCATAGCAGCATTTTCCTCATCTCCTTCGCGCATAAGTTTAGCTTGAAACACCTGATCGGTCTTGCCTATTGGAAAGTTAAACCACATTTCTTTGTTTTTCTTTTCTAAAGTATCAATATAGATATAAAATCCTGATTGTACTATTTTTAAAACAGATGGGCGGCTCAAAGCTTCAAGACGAACATACAAATATTCCTTATCATTTGAAATTGCATAACGTATCGCGCTATTGTTATCAAAACCAATATATTGTATTTCGTTTTGCATTTTATCTTCGGCAATAGATTTATAAATAGGAGCACGAGTGCAAGCCGAAGAAAGGATTATAATAAATGATATAAGAATACTTAATTTGAAAAAAGAAATAGATTGCATAATCTTTGTTTTATTTAATTTCTACCGATTTTAAAATTTTAGCAAATATAAAGGCAATTTGCTTTAAATTATCTAAATGCATCTAAATATCTTGCACAAAAAAAACCGATCAATGCCGGTTCTTTATTATTTTCTAGGCAAGCTCATGAATTACCAGGCCGCTTCTCAACTTAGGCTCGAACCAGGTAGTTTTTGGAGGCATAATATTACCGGAATCTGCAATATCAATTAATTGTTGCATAGAAACGGCATACAAAGCAAAAGCTACGCTCCATTCGCCGCTATCAACACGCTCTTTTAAAGCGCCTAAGCCTCGAATACCACCTACAAAATCGATTCTTTTTGAAGTTCTAAGATCTTTGATATCTAAATACTTACTTAAAATTTGATTTGAAAGTATGGTTACATCCAAAACACCAATTGGATCATTATCATTATAAATACCTTTCTTAGCGGTTAAGCAATACCAATTTCCTGTGAGATACATTGAAAATTCGTGTAATTTTTCCGGTTTGTATATTTTCTCACCTTTAAGAAAAACATCAAAATCAGTGGTCAGTTTTTGAAGAAGTTCTTCACTGGTTAAACCATTCAAATCTTTTACTACTCTATTATAATCGATAATTCTTAGTTGATTATCAGGGAAATGAACAGCCAAGAAAAAGTTAAACTCTTCATCGCCTGTATAATTCGGATTTGCTTTTCGTTTTTCATATCCAACTAATGCGGCGGCAGCAGTACGGTGATGACCATCAGCAACATAAGTAAAAGGAACTTTATCTTTAAAAAGCTTTTCCAAACTCAAATTAACAGCATCATCGTTAATTGTCCAAAAATGATGTCCAAAACCATCATCAGCAACAAAATCATATTCTGCTGGTTGATTTTTAACTATATTATCAACAATCTTGTCAATTTCGGCTACTGCCGGATAGGTAAAAAACACAGGTTCGATATTAGCATTATTTATCCGAACATGAATCATTCGATCTTCTTCCTTATCAGGTCTTGTTAGCTCATGTTTTTTGATAATTCCATTCAAATAATCATCAACAGAAGCAGCACCAACAATACCATATTGTGTTCTGCCTTCCATAGTTTGAGCATAAATGTAGAACTTTGGTTTTTCGTCCTGAAACAGCCATCCGTTTTTTTTAAATTTCGTATAATTTTCAACAGCTTTATCATAGACTTCTTGAACGTGAACATCAATACCAGCAGGACAATCAATTTCTGAACGAGTAATATGTAAAAGAGAATAAGGATTTTTATTAGCCATTTCAAAAGCTTCCTGAGTATTCATAACGTCATAAGGCAGAGCCGCCAACTTTTGTGCAATATTTTTGGCTGGGCGAATGCCTTTAAATGGTTTTAATATGGCCATAGTTTGGTTGAAAATAATTAGAATTAATATTTTTTTAAATTAATAGGATTAATAGGTGTTGTGTGTATCTGCGATATCGCTATCATCGGAGTCTGAAGTACCAGAAGAATGCGAAGGATTATGATCGCGTTGGATAGAACCGATAAGAGCGCCAAGCATTTTGGTTAGCTCCATCAAGAAATTTCTACTGGTTTCTTCTTGTTCTTCACCTAAATAATTGAGTTTCATTGCTATAGAAGTATACATAACGCACTGACGAATAGCTGTTTTAGATTCTTTCAAATGAAAAACAAATTGAGTTTTATTTTTGGAAGAACCTTCAGCAATTTTTCCGGAAATATTCATCGCAGAGTCAATAAAAGATTTTACCAAATAATTACTCTCATAATTTGGAAACATTTCGGTATTTTGTATAACCCAAACATAGTAATCAAGTGCTTTTTGGTAAACACGAAGATCTTCAAAACGAAAGAAGGAGGTGGAATAGCTTGAGTTGTCCATTTTATTAGATTATTAGACGGTTATGATACTTTAGTTTTATGCGAAGTTTTTTGTTGCTCAATTTACTCTGTAGTGTGTGTTTCCATCCTTAATAAATTCCACAATTTGCTGCGCGGCAGCAATACCAGCATTAATGTTAGCCTCAGCAGTTTGTGCTCCCGATTTTTTAGGTGTAAAGAAAAAACGTCCCTCAAAACTCTTTTCAATCTCTTCTACACAATCTGGAACAATGTCGCTAAGATACATAAAATCTGTTCGATCTGCAAATAATTTTAATAAATCTTCTTCATTAATAACTTCTTTTCGT
>CAZTST010000061.1:0-16119 GCA_964616585.1 uncultured Draconibacterium sp. | reverse complement strand
TTATTTACAAATAAAAACCTACCATAAAGCTTCTCCTTCAACCGCTTTTGATTTTCTTACTGAAGAATCACAGGGAACTATCAAATTGTTTTTCATAATGTTAACAATTTTGGATGTAGTAAAGAACAACAAAGTGCTTTTAATAGATGAAATAGAAGATAGCTTGCATCCAAAAATAATAGAATATCTATTTAATATATTCAGAACAAGTGAGAAAGCTCAGCTTTTATGTACTACTCACAATACACGCTTTTTGAATTTAAAAAATATACGTAAAGACCAAATCTTTTTTGCAAATAAAAAATCGGATGGCTCAACCGATTTATATTCGCTCTACGATTACAGCGATTTTCGTGATACAATGGATTTAGAAAAAGCTTATCTTCAAGGTCGTTTTGACGCGATTCCGATTATGAATGATTCGATTGAAAAAATTAAATCATTATTCGATGGTCAGTAGAAGAAGTGCATCAAAAGGAAAAAAGATAAACCCTCATTTTTGGGTTTTCTGTGAAGGTGAAACAGAAGAAGCATACGTTTGTTTTCTTCGCTCAAAATATAGAATACCTATTGAAATTGCACCTAAAATAGTAGGAAATAGAATAACAAATCGAATTATTAAAAACAGCAAGCAAGGAAAACCTACTCACGTCAAAGACAAGGATTTTTTAATGTACGATGCAGATGTGCCGCAAATTTTGGAAAGATTGAAATTTATAAAGGCTACTGTTTTAATTGCATCAAATCCTTCTATTGAATTATGGTTTTTGTTGCACTATAAAAATCAGACTTCAAACATTACAACTGATAATTGTATTCGAGAATTGAGCAATAGAAACAGGAAGGAATACAAAAAAGGTGTTATTGACACACAACTTGAAATAAAATTGGCAGAAAATTATACTAAAGCGTACGAACGAGCAAAAGAATTAATCTTATTCAATAATCCATCTTCTAATATGTATATTTTTATTGAAGAACTTGAAAATGTAAAAAATTCTATTCGGTAAATATGCAAATAATTACTTGAGAACAAATTAAATAGAAAGTCCAAAATGCAGTTAACATTTCGGACTTCTTGGTTTGATTAAAGTTTGTTTTTGAGGCGTGTTAAATAGGTATTCGGTAGGATAATTTTATTAAGAAAACATTATGCGGAAAAATGGAGAACATATCTTCAATGTCTGTATTAAAATTAAATGCATAAGTATCAGGATAATCGGTTTTATTTTGCGACCAAATCAGATATAGAATTGAACCCGGACGATATTCCCAACGTGTAACTAAATTAGATTGAAATTGTAGAAATTTAAAATCAGGCTCGTATAAATATCCATCTGCATTGCCATCATTATTAATATCAACTCCATAATCTAAATCCGGTTGAATTATATTAAATCTATCAGAATAAAGATTGGCAGTTGGATTTGTAACGTATTTAAAATTACTGTATTCGCCACTTGAAATAAATGGTTGCGCATAATATTGAATGCTAAAATCGGGTGTGAGGCTGTAATCAATCCTTAATTGAGTAACGAATGTTTTTTGGTCAATTTCTGCAAGAAAATATTTATCCTGGCCTTCAATATTCAATACATTGATATATTGTAATTGACTGTTGTTGAAGCGTAATGAAGGGTTAAGGCTAATGCGTATATTATCATTAGGTCGATAAGTGAAACCGAGTGAATAATTTTGGCGATAGCTATAGTTCTCATCTCCCCAGAAAAAGGACATATTTGCATATAAATTCAATTTTTTTCTTTGATCTGTTGAAATATGCCCAAAAGCATTTAAACCTTTTGGACTCAGGAACATGGGGCCACCTCTAAGAAGTGTTTTCTCCAAATTACTGGTACTGAAATAGCTGCCAAACGAAAAAGACCAAAAATTAGTAAACTGACCTCTTAGGCTTATGTCTCCACCCGTTCCCAGATATTTTCCACTATAATCGAAAGAACTTGCCTGTGATGCTTCGATATTGAATCTGCGGAATATGCTAAAGGGTTTTGGAAAATTATATTGAGCCCAAGCCATTTCTGTCATATCATCGGCATAACGTAAAAAGCCCAAATCGTTTAATTCAAAACCCGGTGATTGCCAACTAAACCAAGCAATATAGCTCCATCCACCATTGGAAAGTTTTCCAACCCAGGCGCTTCCTGCGTGACCGCTAAGGCTGGTTAGGTTTGGATCATATTCAAGGTGGCTTGCATCAGGACGCTGATAATAGCGTGATGAAGCTGTTTGAAGTTCAGAAATAGCATCAGTACTGCCATTGATATGGCTACCCATAATTTTTACTGAAAAAGTGTATTTTCTATTGTTCCAGGAATGGTCAAAATTTAATCCTCCGGTATAGGCAGATCTGGGTAATATTTCCAAATGAGAATCCTCAATTTTACGATTCGTGGCAGTAAACATACCGCCAATTTTGGTGTTTCCATCGTTATAATCTTTTTCAACACGACTTACAAAATAATTTGTTAGTGGTTCTACAGTATATTCATCAATGTTTCCGTCGGCATCAGAAATACGTGCATGCTCATTATTGGTAACGCTTTCCAGAATTCCAATAGAAAAGCCTTTTTTTGTTTTACCGGTAATTTTTGCAGCACCTAAAATAGATGTGTTTTCGGGATTGTCGATAAATGAATAATCATCAGGATAATATGATGGTCTTTTACCGATTCGACGCGAATAAAATAAGTTATCGTTAGCATCATTTCCATCACCTAATCTTAATGGAAAATTGTAAATGTTACGGCCTTCGATAAAAAACATTCTTTTTTCTTGAAAATAAGATTCGAAAGCAGATAAATTGACTTCGGACGGGTCTGCTTCAACCTGTCCAAAGTCAGGGTTAATGGTAAGGTCTAAGGTGAGGTTATTTGTTAATCCGATTTTGGCATCAAGACCAAGTCGGCCATCTAATTCTTTTCCATCGGTAAAAGGGTCGCCTTCTTCAGCTTCAAATGATTCGTAAGAGCCAAGAGTATAAGGCGTTATATCAAATTGTTTTTTTGGTTTAATGTCTTTTAGTCCATTCAATTCACCAAATCGGCTAACATAGCCTGCTTGCTCATTTGAAATGTGTTGCCAAAGACTACGTTCTTCTTTTCTATATACATAACGTTTAACTTGCAATCCCCAAATCTGATTGATTTCATCGCTAAAACGTAATTGGGTAAAAGGGATTTTTATTTCTGCTGTCCAGCCTTCGCTATCGATGCTGGTTTTTAAATACCAAATTGGATCCCAGGTGCGATCGGTATGGAATGCATCGTTCGTATATAATTCATCACTTTTAACTCCTGAAGCGCTTGCAGTAAATGAATATGCAGTATTATAGTCGTGATAACTGTCGAATGCGATTTCAATCCAATCACCCTGAAAACCATCGCGGCGCGACATGCGCTTTACGATTTTATCAGGAACACTATCATAAGCATGTACAGCAATATAAAGAAAATTATTATCATACAAAATTTTAAAAGCTGTTTGCTGGGATGCCTTTCCTCCATTAAAAGGCTGATATTGAGTAAAATAATTTTCCCAACTAACTTGTTCCCATGCTACATCATCAATCAAGCCGTCTATTTTAGGAGATTCTCCAGAAATTCGTGCAGTTGTATATTTTCTTTTTTCTTGAGAAAAGGCATTGCTAGTAAGCAAAATAAAATAAAGTAAAATAAGTAAAAGTGGTTTCAAAAATTTATTCATCGCTGCGCCTGTTCAATTTTTATGCCAGTTTTTATGATGGACTGAAAGCGAAATTGTTAGAGAAAACAGTTAAATTTTATTGTGATATTTTAGTGTGCGAAAAGAGAAATGAAATGTACGATTTTGGACAGTTTATTTTTTTAATAAACCACTTATAAGGTTGAAAGGATCGATGCCATTTTTACGTTTCTCTAAAATAACTTTATCGTAAAACGTAGATAAAAACAGAAAACCTATACCATAATAAACATTTATTGAAGTTGGGAACTGACCCATAACGGCATTACCATAGTTTGCTAATAATATACCCATAATTCCGCTAAGAATGGCCATCATCCTAGCTTTAAGCTCGTGGTCGGTTATTTTATACATTATCAAATATCCACTTTTTATAGTAATGTAGAAAAGAATGAAAAAGTGCAATAATAGTCCAATAGCACCATTTTCGGCCCAGATTAAAACGTACCAGCTGTCTGTTGCAATATTGGCCAAAAAACCCTGAGGTACATATTTTTGAGCTCTTACTCCGGCATGACCAATTCCACCACCAATTGGCCTTGAAGCTAGATAGGCTTTTAAAATCCTTTGATTTTCCAGTCTAACTTGAAAACTAGCATCCTGTTCAGGATGAAAAGCAGTTCGGAAGCGAGCAACCTGATAATTTGATTGTAGAATTGTTGTATAAGCAAAAAACACATATAATGCTATTCCGGCAATAGAACCCAAAGAAATTAATCGAACATTTTTTGTTAAAATTAGATAAGAAAAAAAGCCTAGCGCGGGAACGGCAATTGCTCCTCGTGTTCCGGAAACGAGCAAACCATACAATCCGGCTATTGCAACTATACCGAAGAAAAGCTTCTTTTTCAACATCTTAGTCTCATAGGCAATAATACCTCCCATAACTAATGCATGTCCTTGAGAAGCTCCAAATTGACCGGCATCGCTTAGAAAAGAAAAAACACGAAGTTTCCCAAAAAGTAAATGGGTTTCATATGCACCGGCATCCATCCATCGCTGTTCAGCAAAATCTAAACCCACAATTAGCTGAATAGCACCTTTGAGAGAAGCCAAAATTGTCATTCCTCCCCAGATATAGAGGAATATTTCAATATCTTTTGGGTTTCGCATTAAAAGCAATACAAGTGGAATTCCAAAAAAGAAATAAAGTGCAATTCCACGCATGGAGGTAAACCATGCCTGAAAGCTTACAGCTTCAGGATTAAAAATTTCCAGCAAGATCCATCCCATCCAAATAGTGGTCAAAAGGCTTATGTCTTTTATCATAGGTTTCCAATTAACCCCTTCGTAAAAATGTTTGAAAATAATGGCGATGAAAGTCAAGACAAATAGTCCATCCGCAGCAAGACCATAAGGCACTACCGGCCCGGTATAGCGTGGCAGACCATTAATTAAGTAGCCTGCTAATTGAATTGTGAAAAGAGCTATTTTGGGTATGAGGAAAATCCGATTGATAAAAATGATAATAAAAGGAAGAAAGAAAAGGCCGGCTATTAATGGAATTCCACTGGTTGACATTGCTTTACCCAAGAGAAGAGCTCCCAATACGACCATAAGAATTGCAATGGGATTTTGCAATTGAAGAGCACCGGTATTTTTCTCAAAAGGATTTCGCATTACTTAATAAATTGGGTTTTCTCGTTTTCTAATCTCTTTTTTCTATTTATCAAATCCTGCCGTTTTTGTTCTTCCTTTTCATTTTGCTTTTGGTTTTTATCAATTTTGTTTTCTTCAAGTTTAACTGAAACATAAACAGCTATTATCGCAAGAAACAAAGCAATAAAGATAGGCCAGGTTATCATTGTTAATATTTTTGAAATATTTGAGTTAGCTGAATTGATTCGTTGTATAAAACAACAATATAATTTGCATTTGGAAGATGAGAAATAGAGATTCTTGTATTATTTACACCATTTAAAAAAAAAACAGAGGAATTTACAGGAAATTCTTTACCATCAATACTAACTATCTTAATGTTTAGCAGTTGAGCTTTATCAAGATGGAAATTTAAATTCAAAAAATCTGAAGCCGGATTTGGTGAAAGCATCAATTTTTGATTTGGCTGCTCTATCGAAAAAATAGAAGTTAACAATTGCAATTCGTATGCTCCGATGTCAAAATAATTTCCAAACGGACGACTGTTATTCTCGATATCGAATACTATACCTTTAACGCTTAAATCGTAGCCTGTGTTAACAGCCGGAGATTTAGTTGTGAGATGGTAATCGTAGCTTAAGGTATCTGCAAAAAATTGTGTTTTGGCAGATCGTTCAAAAATATTATTTATCGAAAAAATCACAGCTTTATCCAAATAATTGTGAATGTAAGCGTCATCGGCTTCGTAATCAGAAGAGCCTAGATTTTTGTAATAATCATAAGCTCCGGGGTTTATAATTATATTATTTATAAAACGATTTTTTTCGCTGTGATCGTTCATAAATCTAATTCCATCGCTTTTAGGATTTATTATGGTATTGTTGTAAAAATGAAAGGATGAATCAGGTGCTTGAATATATGTGTATTTGCAAAATATTCCGAATTTTTGCTTTGTTTGATCATCAAAAAGATAATCGCGACCAGCATTAACAATTAGATTATTGAAAATTTTCTGACCACCAGTACTATGCATTGATATACCGGTTCCTTTGCCATCAATAACTTGGTTGTTATAAACATGGCAGCTACTTCCGGTATTTATCATAATTCCAGACATCTGATAGAGAGCTTCGGCCTGAGAATCCTTATAAATAAAATTATCATGAACGTTACAACTATTTATAGCACTGCCCACTTGTATTGCGTCCCATCCAGTATATTCAACACGATTGTTGTAAATTTCCACTCCATCAATAATATGGGGAAATTGAATAGAGTCGCAAACCGATTGACCAAGAAAAAAGGAGCTTCCAATATACATTCCTTCGTTACCTGTATTATGAATATAATTATGGTGAATTTTTACATTAAACATCGTAAAGTTATCTCTATCAGCTAAGTATATGCAATTAGGTTCGGTTTTGGCAACAATGCCTGAAGTTTTGGTATTACTTATTTCAATATGTTCCACTTCAAAATCGCTTGATAAATTACCAATATCCAATCCATTGCCATTAGTAACTTGCTGAATATAAATTCCATACTCAATATTTTGGTCGCCGCTACCACTTATAACAACATATTTTGATTCGGCAAATTTTAGACCATAGCTTAAATCAGAATTGATAATGCTCTGACCTCCTTTATTTATTATAACTATAGGATTTTCAGCAGTTCCAGTAATATTTTTCAAGTAGAGATCTCCTCGAGAGCCAGCCATCAGACAAATTGTATCTCCAGGTTGAAATTCAATTTTAGTTATTGAGCTTCTCTCAGGCGTAATTTCGTAATCGCAATTGACAGTTTGTCCTATTGAGTTTAAAGAACTCAGAAGAAAAGTTAATGCCAAGGTCGATAATAAGGCTTTCTTTTGTTTTCCCTCCTTGAATATTTTTTTCATATTTACCCCACAAACTCTTTGATTTTGTTTGTATAAACTTTCCAACCCTCAATCCAGATTAGTTTTGGTTTTAATTGCAGCTCTTTATTTAAATATTGATAACCAATTATAACTCCAATTAAAGTAAAAATAACGGTTACAACTGCAACCGCCATCAGCGATTTGAAAACGAAAACGGCAATTAAATCGCCAATTATATTAGCTAAAACCATAAAAATAATTTTATAAAAATTCTTTTTTGGTCTTTTTATACTATCAAGTCCAACGCCGGTTAAACGGTCGATTGGTAAAAGAATACCATAAAGAGCAAATACTTGAAAAATAGCAGAAGTACTTGCTCCGGTAATTGGATCGATTCCTAAATACTGAGCTCCACCAAGTATTAAAACAAAGAAATCGGCAAAAATAAAACCAAAGATGGCAACAGGAATAAATAATATTGTTATTGAACCGGCATAACTATAAAAATAATAACGCACCATTTTTATATCGTTTTCTATACTTGCTTTAGACATTTTTGGAAATGCAGTTGCAACAAAACTTCTTAATGGAATCTGAAGCATTTCTGTTAATCTGAGCGGAATGCTGTATAAAGCAACTGCTGCAGTTCCAAGTGGACTTAAAGCAATAATAAATGTGTCGGCACTTCTCAATAAATTTGTACCGATGAGTGTTAAAGTTGTGTATTTCCCGAAATTTAAAATTATGCGGTTAGTCTTACGGTCTGCATTTATCACGTAGCGTAATCCATCCCATCCGGCTATTATAGTTATTAGCGATACAAAAGCCGAAACTCCTAAGTGAAACCAGATTACATAGATTAAATCTAATTTTAACCAAATTAAATTTACAACCAAACCAATAAAGAAAAGCGAGGAATTTAATGTTTTAACAATAAATATCTGGCCAAAATATTGTTTTGCCTGTTGTATAGTTAGTGCATTGTTAAATGGAAGATTAAGAAAAGCAAGTACAGGATACCATTTAAAGAAAAGATAAAAGCCTGATTGTTTTACCTGATCGGGGAAAAATAGCAAAATTAACCATAAAATAATGGCTATTATCACACTGGCAATAAGGCCAATAAGCCAGTTTGAGCCAATTAATTTTTTTTGCTCAGCTTTCTTAGCGCCACTTAAAAAGCGAATTAAAGCTGTGCGTGTAATACCAAAGCGAAACATTTCAACAAAAGTTGCACCTGTAAGGTATAATATCCACTCGCCAAATAATTCTTTATTGAAACTACGAGTAAGAACCATAAAAGTTAAAACACCAAAAACAGCAGTAAGCATATTGCCTGCCAGTGACTGCATATTTTTTTCTTTTGCAATATTTAGTATGCGTTTTATCATTTGCCGATAGTATTTCTTTCAAAAAATTGAAGTCTAACAATTTTCTTAATTACGCGACGAATATAACTTCGATGGCGAGGCAATTCTCCCAAGAGAACTTCCAGTGCATCGGCATTTACTCCATTCAGAAAAATTAGCGGATTTATTTTCATAAATTGCATTATATTGGTCAAGCTGTTTTCATCAGATTTTGTCCATGGTCGATTAGCACGAGCGACCATTATTCCGAAATCCGCATCTTTTATAACAGCCGGATTATATGCATGTTGAGTAATTGATGGAATCTCAATTAAAATAAAATCGTAATTTGAAGTGTCATTTTCCTTACCTAAAATTTCCTGAATACTTTGTTTGTTGAAACTCTCAGGTTCTATTTTGTAAGCAATGGGTTTTTCATTCTTTTTTGATGAAAAAGAAAACTTTGGTTTGTAGTTAGGGAGCAAGTAATTAGCCGATAATACCTTATGACCATATTCTTTAAGTTTTGCACTCAATTCATCTTGAATAAGCGATTTTCCATCTGTAGCCTGCGTGCTGAAAATCAATATATTAATCGGCTTTTTATGTTGAATACCTTCACTTTCTAGCAAAGAACGGATTTTTAGAATGGCCTGCTCAATTAATCTGTTTTGAATAAAATCGAAATTAATACCATCTGTTTTTTTAGTTATTTTTGGATAAGCTGAGAGTAAATCTAAACCACTTAATTTTTCTGCTCGCTCTGGTGTTTTGATAGTATTGTCGAAATATTCTAAGACAAGTATAACAAATAATACCATCATAAAACCGACAATTCCGCCAACAGCAATAAACAGATAACGTTTTGAGGATTCTGCATTAAGAGGAAAAAATGCTTGATCAACAGTCTTAATGTTTGACTGTAGTTCCAGATTTTGCTGTTTTAGTTTAGCAAGATTAAGACTATTTAAAACTGAAAGATATTGTTGTTCGTAAACATTTATTTCACGCTCTATTCTTGATAATTTTGCTCCCAATGGAGCAAATTGTTCGTAAGTCCGCTGGAATTCAATTCTTCTTTCGTGTAATGCTGCAATTTTAGCTTTTGATTCTTCGTAAATTATCAAATTACTAAGCCATTGCGTCAGAATTTCGTTAGTGTTAACACCTTGTGGTGAATATTGCAGACTAAAAACATCTTTTAAATTATTATTTATTTCATTACGAATTTTATTTTGCTCTTCTTTGAGGTTTGCAATTGCTTGAATGGTTAGCGGGTCGCGCGAATCATTTAGTTCGTTTACGGCAATTTTATATGTTATATCTGCAAGTTTATTTCGGTATTGAAGAATATCTGCATTTAAACCGGCAATATCTTTTTGATTGGCAAGTTGTTTACTCAAGCTTTTTAATAGCGAATCGGAAGCCGTAAATATCATCATTTCATCGTAATAACGAGTTTCCAGAAATTGTTTTTGCTCAGAAATATGGCGGGTTTGTTCGTAATAATTGATAATATTATTTTCTTGATTAAATTTTAACAACCTATTTTCGGCTGCTTGAAGATTTATACTTGATTCTGCCACTCTGGCTTCGAAATAAGCTACCACATTATCGCTTTGATTCTCTTTCAGATTTTTGTAATTTCTTTTAAATGCATCAATAGTGATTTGCAAAGTTTGTTTGCAAATGCCTGGGTCTGAGGTTGTATAACTTAGTTCAACCAAATCACTTCCTTGTATTCGTCTAGCAGAGATTTCACCTACGGCACGCATACTATAAAATTTATGCCCGTAATTTAAAAGCTTATAAATATAATTAGTGTCGTTATCGGAATAGTATTCTTTGAATCGTTTCAAAGATTGTACAAAACTAATACTGTCGATTTCTGCTTTTACGTAAAAAGTTGTATCGGGAATTAATAATGCAATAGTATCATATGCACCCAGATTGTTTTTAAAAACAACAAATTTTTCCTGATCGTAAATAAGATTTGTTCCCGGTTCAAGATTAGTGCTGGAGAGAATGTTTTTATTCATTAACTCACTTGCTGAAACTCCAAGTTTAGATGATACTGAAAACAATGATTCTCCTGATTCTACCTGATAAATTTTGTTTATATTTAATATTTGTTTGTTTTTTAAACCTGCAGTATCGTTTAATATTAAAGGTATATCAGTAATGCGTTTATTTATTGCATCTTCCGGCAAGACCACCATATTTTTAATATACTGAGGTGCAAGACTTTGTAATTCGATAAACGATTGTCGGGAAATATATTGCGGATCCCAGTTTTTTAAACTCAAACCCTGAATAAAAAGACTTAATGCGACTTCCTGCTTAACTTCGCGCGATTTAAAGAGATTTAAAATATTATCGAATTCCATTTTAGATCCAAAAAAATCTAAACGTGCATTTGCCTGAGATTCAAGAGATAAGCCTGAGCCTAATCCGGTATATATTGTAGCCGAAGAGGTATAATATTTTACTTCATTAGCAGTGCCAAGATAAATTAATACAGCTATAATTATTGGAACAAGAATTATGATAAATAGGTTTTTTTGAATAAGTTTTAGAAACTGAATGATATCCATTATTTCCAATTATTAAGTTCGTTAAATTTAATGCCTGTTACCTCCTGAAGCATTATGTAAGCATTAATAAATCCGGTTCTGCTATCTACAGTTCTATATTTAGCTCTTGTAAGACCATCTTTGATTTGCGATAATTCACCTAAACTTATTTTTCCATTTTGAAATTCTCTGTCGGCCATTTCTGCTGTAAGTTCATAGAATTCAATATTATCTATATCCAATTTCAACATATTTTGTTGAATAATTACTTCGTTGTATAAATTGATAACGTTTGCTCGTATAGCTTGACGATCTTCAAGCATTTTTTCGATATTACTCTCAATACGCATTTTGTTAAGCTTTATTTTGTTTCCTCTATCCAACATATCCTGCAAGCTTAAGCGTAAATTAAGTCCAATTGAATAACGACCTTGATTTGTAGTTCCCAAAGTGCCAACTTCATTCCCAAATTGATCTTGAACATAAACCAGACTTGTCCATGCTCCTTCAGTAATCGCGCCTTGTACAGAAACTCCTTTTGACCAATCGTTTTTTATTGATTTCAACTCATACTCAGTTATTTTTATCTCTTTGTCCCAATATTTTAATCGGTGCGAATTGATTAGAGCAGAATCAATTAATACATCTAAAGGTGGAATTTTTTTTGTAATATCATCGGTTAATGGGTTGAATACATATTCGTTAGATACTTTAATTTCTTGAGAAAACATATTCAAAGGTAACATTATGGTTAACAGCCAAATAAGAATAAGTTGTTTATAAATAACGAAGTAGAGTTTATTTGTCGATTTTGACATAAATTAATTGTTTGCACAAATTTAAAAAAATTACAATCGGGTCATACACTTCCTTTTTGAATGAATATTTTCAAAGTGCGTAGGATTAGAATTATGTCGCCCCAAAACGAATTAATTTTAGCATATCTATTATCAAGCTCAAAACGTTCTTCTTCCGACATCTCGCCATCTTTTCCACGAAGTTCAACCTGCCAAAGGCCTGTTAATCCGGCTGCTGCATTAAATCGGCGCGACCAACGCGATTTAGTAATAGCTGTTGCTTCACCTACTGGCAAAGGCCGATTTCCTACTATCGACATATCGCCTTTTAAGATATTAAAAAGCTGAGGTAACTCATCAATACTTTTGTTACGAATAAATTTACCGACTTTAGTAATTCGAGGGTCGTTTTCCACTTTAAGAAATGCTGCTTTGGCATTTTTCTTTTTAAAATAGAAATATTCGCAAATTTCTGTATTATCATCTTGTTTTAAGACAGCAGAACAAAAAAGACCATTGGGTAGTGTTTTACATCTTGGACATTCGTCGCCAATGGTTTCTTTCTGATATTGATTAAGATGTTCAATTTCTTTTAATCGTTTGTCTGCATCTGGATACATTGAACGAAATTTATAAAAATCAAATTCATGGAAATTAGCACCTACTCTTCTTGAAGAATAAAACACTTTTCCTTTTGATTCTATTCTAATAGCTAATGCAGTTAAAAGCAAAATTGGTGATAATGCCAGTATTGCTCCGCCAGACATTATAATATCGAAAGTTCGTTTTAAAGCTGGAGTTTTATATGGTTGATTCTTAAAAGATTCGAATGTTTTTTTTCTGTTGGTTTCAGAATATTCAGCTTTATATCGTTTAAGAAATTTTACCCTTGTTTCAAGGTTTTCAATATTCAAAGGAAGCGCAAAATAATCGTCCACATTGTTATACCTTGCCAATTCACGCGAATCAAATTCAAAGCGTTGCGCAACAACAATAAAAGGAATCCTATTTAAAAGATTACGAAGCCTCATATGATTGAATAAAGAAAAAGCATTCATGCCTTTAATACTGAGCGAACATAAAACCACATCAAGATTGTCGTATTCGGCAATATTATTATTTATCCATTGAATGGCAGATAAACCGTTATCTTTTCTGATGAGTTCAATATTTTCAGCAGCGGTAAGTTGATCAATAGTTTCTTGATTTTTACCGATATATAAAATTCTTCCTATATCTACTTGATTCATAATGATTTTCTAAAACTATTATTAATAACCTTTACGCATCGCATATAAATCGATCGATTTTAATCTTCTTTTAACTCTGGCAAGCAATTCTTTAGGGTTAAAAGGTTTAATAATATAATCATCGGCTCCGCTTTCGAAGCATTTTATTCTATCATCGCTACTTTCTTTACCCGAAAGCATAAGTAAAGGTATATCATCGAAAAATCCACTTGCTCTAACCTGTTTGATAAACTCAAATCCGTTCATAATTGGCATTTCGATATCGCAAATAATTAAATCGGGAATAGCACCTGTTTGCATAGATGCTAAAGCTTGCTCGCCATTTAAAAAGGTGTCAATTTCAAAATCTTTTTTGAAAGTGTTTTCAATGATAAAGCGGATGCTTTGCTCATCGTCTATTGCAAAAATCTTTTTTTTCATAATTCTCCACTCGTTAAGCAACAAATATAGTTTAATTAATTTTGACCGACAAACGCTTTTTGGCAAATGAATTAACAAGAAAATGTTATAATTAAGCTAATTTTTCCAGTTGTTTTTGATGCAGTTGCATTTCATCGCGTAAATGTGCTGCCTGAATAAAATCAAGTTCTTTTACGGCAGCTTCCATATCTTTTCTAATCTTGCGAATAGCCTTTTCTAATGCCGGTTTGGCTAGATATGCAAGAGCCGGATCGGCAGCTATTGTTCTGGCATCTGGCTCAATATAAGCCATTCTATCAATGCTGCTTTCTAAGGAGTTTGTCAATGATTTTACAATTGCAGTTGGTGTAATATTGTTTTCGATATTGTACTTAAGTTGTATTTCGCGTTTTCGTTGTGTTTCTTCTATAGTTTTTCGCATCGATTCAGTAATCTTATTTGCATACATGATTACCAATGAGTTAAGATTTCGGGCGGCGCGACCGGCAGTTTGCGTAAGTGAACGTTCCGAACGTAAAAAACCTTCTTTATCAGCATCTAAAATAGCAACCAACGAAACTTCGGGTAAGTCCAAACCTTCGCGTAAAAGATTTACTCCAACAAGTACATCAACTATACCCTGACGCAGGCTTTGCATAATTTCAACACGTTCGAGAGTGTCAACATCGGAATGAATATAAGCAGTTTTTATTTTGAGATTTAACAGATATTTGCTTAACTCTTCAGCCATACGTTTTGTAAGTGTTGTAACCAAAATGCGTTCTTTTAATTCTATGCGTTTTTGAATTTCATCCAATAAATCATCAATTTGATTTTGACTAGGCCTGACCTTAATTGGTGGATCCAAAAGACCCGTTGGCCTGATAAGCTGTTCAACCACAACACCTTCGCTTTTCTGAAGTTCATAATCTGCTGGCGTTGCACTTACATAAATGGTTTGATTTGTAATTGCTTCAAATTCCTCAAATTTCAATGGGCGATTATCCATAGCCGAAGGCAAGCGGAAACCATATTCCACTAGAGTTTGCTTGCGCGAACGGTCGCCTCCGTACATTGCTCGGATTTGAGGAAGAGTTACATGCGATTCATCAATAATTGTCAAATAATCGTCGGGAAAATAATCGAGAAGGCAAAAAGGTCTGCTTCCGGCTTTTCTTCCATCAAAATATCGAGAGTAATTTTCAATTCCCGAACAATAACCAAGCTCTTTAAGCATTTCAATATCATAGAGTACGCGGTCTTCCAAACGCTTTGCGCTGGAAGGATCGCTAGCTTCTTTAAAATAATCGACCTGTTTAAATAAATCGTTTTGAATATCCACAATAGCCGATTTCATTTTGTCTTTTGTTGTAACAAAAATGTTAGCAGGGTATATGGTAAGCTGATCCATACTGATTATTGTTTTGCCATTTTCAGGATCAATCTGCTCCATAGTTTCAATTTCATTGCCAAAGAATCCTATGCGAAAAGCTGTATCGGCATATGCCGGATAAACATCCAAAGTATCACCTTTAACGCGAAATGTTCCTCGCGAAAATTGCGCTTCAGTTCTAGAATACAGACTATCTACTAATCGTAGAAGTAATTTATTTCTTTCGATTTTATCTCCGGTCTTAAGCAAAATAATATTGTCGGTAAAATCTTCAGGATTTCCAATACCATAAATACATGAAACAGAGGATACTACAATAATATCTCTGCGGCCTGATAGAAGTGCAGAACTAGTACTCAATCTGAGTTTTTCAATCTCATCGTTTATGCTTAAATCTTTTTCGATATAGGTGTTTGAACTTGGCAAATATGCCTCCGGCTGATAATAATCGTAATAGGAAACAAAATATTCAACAGCATTTTCAGGAAAAAACTGCTTAAATTCGCTATAAAGTTGGGCGGCAAGTGTTTTGTTATGCGAAAGCACCAGAACAGGTTGATTCATTTTCTGAATAACATTTGCAACAGTAAATGTTTTTCCTGAACCTGTAACTCCAAGAAGAACCTGAGACTCATCGCCACGTTGTAAACCTTCTATTAATTGCTTAATAGCTTGTGGTTGGTCGCCCGTAGGTTTAAAATTTGAGGTGAGTTTAAAGTCCATTATACAGCTAATTTTCTGCAAAAATAAGAAAGAAAACGGGCGAAATAATTATTTTCCAATCGGCAAACTAATTGTACTGCTTACAGGATAATGGTCAGACAGGTCAATTTTTCCAATTTCAAATTGATGAATCTGAAAAATAGTGTCGCTAAGAATATAATCAATTCGCATGGCAGGTAATTTTCCATTATAAGTATTTCCATAACCTTTTCCCTTTTCAACAAAGGCATCTTTAAGATTATTTGCGAGTTTAGAATAGGTGTAAGTAGCAGGAGTATCATTAAAATCGCCACAGATTATAATTGGATAAGTACTTTTTTTCATCAATTCATTAATTCGATTAACCTGAATATTTCTGATTTTGGAAAAACGAGCCAGTTTATTTACTAATGATGCAACCTGAGTTCTTGTTTCATTATTTAATGTATCATCGG
>CAZTST010000060.1:0-16298 GCA_964616585.1 uncultured Draconibacterium sp. | reverse complement strand
AAAATGAAGAACAGAAACCTAATAATGGAATTTAGATTCCAATAGAATAAGAGAGCATAAATATACAAACAACATTAACCATACAAATATTAAAATGAAAACAAATAACAACAAGAAAACGCAATTCTTAATTCTGATAGCGTTATTTTTCGTACAAATAGCTTCGTCACAAGATATTAACCAAACGATTAAAGGAACAGTTTTAGACAACGAAACTCAAACACCACTCTATGGAGTAACGGTGGTGATTTTAGATACAGATCCATTGATAGGTGTAATAACAGATTTTGACGGGAATTATAAAATTGCAAATGTACCTGTCGGGCATTATAATATTCAGATCAGTTATGTGGGTTATGAACCAACAATAGTTTCTGAGATTTTAGTTACATCGGGTAAAGAGGTCATCCTAAATATGGGATTAAAGCAATCCTTTACATTAATGAAGGAAGTAAGCGTTAAGGCTTATTCTCGTAAAGACAAACCATTAAATTCAATGGCATCAATAAGTGCCAGATCTTTTACCGTAGAAGAAACCAGGCGGTATGCTGGAGGAGTTGATGATCCTGCACGATTGGCATCTGCTTTTGCCGGTGTAAGCATTGGGAATATTCAGGATAATGCTATCATTATTCGGGGGAACTCAGCAAAAGGAGTCTCCTGGCGACTCGAAGGAGTAGAAATCCCAAACCCAAACCATTTTTCAGGAGGGAATGTGGCCGGAGGCGGATTTGTGACCATTTTTAGCAGTCAGCTTTTGGCTAATTCCGATTTTTTTACGGGCGCTTTTCCGGCAGAATACGGCAATGCTTTGGCGGGTGTTTTTGATATGAAACTCCGAAACGGAAATAATGAAAAACGAGAACATACGTTTCAGGTTGGTATGATGGGGATAGATGTCTCTTCCGAAGGGCCTTTTAAAAAAGGGGAGAACGCCACCTACCTGTTCAATTATCGATATTCAACCATGGGTTTACTCTCTGAATTAGGAATTTTACCTTCAGACCAAATTCCTAAATATCAGGATTTATCATTCAAATTGAATTTCCCGACCAAAAAAGCAGGAACCTTTTCCTTGTGGGGAATTGGAGCTATTGATAATAATAACGAACCTGATGAGCCTGATTCCACAAAATGGGAAACCGATTGGGATCGGATAAATTATAAATGGGAAACAAATACGGGAGCTTCAGGGTTTAGTCATAAAATAATCGTGGGTAAGAAATCCTTTGTAAATACAACACTTGCGGCCTCTGGAATACAAAACAACTTGCAAGCTACCCGACTTGATTCTGTTTTAATGCGAAGACCAAATTGGGACATAGTCGACAAATCGGGAAAAATCACCCTAAGTTCCTCTTTCAATCATAAATTCAATGCAAGACATACGCTAAAAACAGGGATTAATTATCACGAACTATTTTACAATCTTGATTTGAGTGGGACAATTAATGATGTTCCTGAAACCTTCGGGAATTTTGTAAAAGAGAAAGGCTGGAGTAGTTTTTTAGAATATTATATTCAATCAAAATACGAACTTTCTGAAAATATTTCGGTCAATACGGGAATCAATGCAAATTATTTTGCTTTGAATAATGACTTTTCCGTTGAGCCTCGATTAAGCATTCGATGGGAGTTTCAATCGAAACACGCCATCAGTTTTGGTTATGGAAAGCATAGCCAAATGGAAGACTTGAAGATCTATCTTATTAACAAAAACGTAAATGGGGTCATTGAATATCCAAATAAGGATTTAAAATTATCAAAGGCTCATCACTTTGTGCTGGGACACGATTGGCAGATTAACGATAACTTACGATTAAAAATAGAACCTTATTATCAATTTCTAAAGGGCATCCCGGGAATAGCTGATAGCTCTTATTCTTTAATAAACTTTAAGCAAAACTGGGTGTTTATGGAATCGCTGGAAAATAACAGCAGCGGACGAAATATCGGAATCGATTTTACTTTAGAACGATTTCTCAACCAGAATTACTACTATTTGATAACGGCCTCCATTTTCGATTCAAAATACAAATGCGATGATGGCATCTGGCGCAATACCCGATACGACAAAGGTTTTGTAGTTAACCTACTGTTTGGAAAAGAGTTCTTTATGAAAAACAATCGGGTTTTTGGAGTTAACGGAAGGTTGAATTTCTTGGGAGGAGAACGCTATAGTCCTGTATTAACGAATGAATCGATCGAAAACAGACTCGTTATTTATGATGAAACAAGAGCATTTGAAGAACAATTGCCTCCGATGTATTATTTAGATTTATCAATAACCTATCGACTTAACAAAAAGAATCGCTCAAGCGTTTGGGCATTCCAATTGAAAAATGCATTGGGTACACCTATGTACGAAGGATATGCATATAATTATAAGACAAACGATATTCAAAGAGTTGAGAATATAATTGTATTACCAATGATTAGCTATAAGATTGAGTTTTAGTGATAATAATTTTTTTTTTGATTAGTTTGGTTTTTTTTGAAAGAGATCGTTGAAATTCAGTGGTCTCTTTTTTTTATTTTAATACTTAAACATAAATTCACAAACTCTGCCATTATAAAGTCTTTTAGCTATTCCAAATTACTTTTTCTGATGATTCAAAAAATGTAAATAAAACATACAGGCACTGTAAAATATATTTACACTTTTTTCTGATTTTAAATATAAATACAATTATAAATATCACGTAATCAGGAAAATAACATTTGTGGTATAAGCCTTGTCTACATATAGTCAAATAGAAAACAAATTTGACGATGAAAATGCAAAATACAGAAATAGGAATCGAATCTTCAGTATCAATTAAAAAGAAAATAATGAAGATTAAATTATTTACTATCCTCCTAATTATTGTCCTTGCTTCGTTTTCCGTAACAGCTCAAGAAACATGGAGTCTTGTTAATTGTATCGACTATGCATTGGAAAACAATGTCGACCTTACTATTTCATTTAATAATGCAGAAAAGCAAAAAGCAAGTGTATTGGAAAGCAAAGCAAAATTATTACCTACTTTAAATATGGGTAGCGGAGTAAATTATAGTTTTGGACGTAGTATCGATGGCAATACCAATACTATCACCTTTGACCAAACCATGTACAACAACTATGGGATTGAAACATCTGTAGATTTATTTAAAGGCTTTATCAAACAAAACTCTATTGGGTTTAACAAATATTTATTATCCGCAAACAAAGAGGAGGCCACCTATATAAAAAACAAACTGGTTTTCGATATTTTAGCATCGTATTGTACTGTGCTCTATAGCAAAGGTCTTCAGGATGTGGCCCAAAGTCAGCTCACGTTATCGGAAGATCAATACAAAAGAATGCAAAAGATGGTTGATATTGGTCGGGAATCTGAGATTACTGTTCAGGAATTGAAAAGCCAATGGGCTAATGATAAATTCAGTCTTACCGTCGCAGAAAACAATTTTAACACAACACTATTGCAATTAAAGCAATTGTTAAGATTAGATGCAGACCGGGCTTTTACAATTGATGCTTTTGATTTAAATTCGGCGTTTTCCTCACCACAACAAAATATTGATTCTTTATTTAATACGGCTGTAAATGTTTTGCCCGAAATAAAACAACAGGAGTTTTTATTTAAAGCATCCGTAAAAGATTTAGCTGTCGCCAAGGGAGGGCTCTTACCTCGTATCTATATGTATGCCGGGTTTTATACAAACTATTTTGATGGAGATCCTTTAAAATACAATGAGCAAATCGGGAATAATCAAAGTCAGGCTGTAGGTATGGGAATAAGTATTCCGATATTTAATAATGCCTTGGTATACAGCAATATTAAAAGAAAACGAATTACGGTCAAAGACCGCGAGCTTACACTTCAAAAGCAAAAAGACATTCTTTATGCCGAAATCTGGACTGCAGTAGATGAATTGCAAGCCGCAGATAAAGAATATCAATCTGCAACCGAATTATTTGGTTTTAGCGAATTATCATTAAAAAATGCAACAACGAAATTAGAAAAAGGGTTGGCAAGCACAACGGATTACGAAGTGGCAAAACAACGTTTCATGGATGCCCAGGCAAGCCTGCTAAAAACCAAAATCGTCTATTATATGCGCAAACAAATGTTGCAGTTTTATAAAACAGGCAATTGGAATCACATTGATTGATAGATTTTAAAAACGAATAAATAAATACCGGCTTAGTTTAAAATACAAACTTAAAAAGCCCCAAAAAAATAAAATTATGGACAGGCCAATAGAAAAGAAAAAAGGATTAAAAAGAAAACATATCTACATTGGAATTGGTGTAATTGCCATCATCCTCTTAGTTTTACAGGCATTTTTCACTACGAATGTTTCCACCATAAAAGTGGATATTGAAAAGATAAGTATCGAAACGGTGTCAGAGGATATCTTTCATGATTATATAACCGTTCAAGGGAATGTTGAACCCATTGCCACTATATTTTTGGATGCACGTGAAGGTGGAAGAGTTGAAGAGAAAGTTGTAGAAGAAGGAACGATGGTAAAAAAGGGGGATGTGATTCTGCGAATGAGTAACCCTGATCTGAGTTTGAGCATTCTCAACAGCGAATCCCAATTGGCCGAAAAAAGCAATTTCTTAAGAAACACTATGGTTGTTATGGAACAGGAAAAGCTTCAGATAAAAAGGGAATTGCTTATGCTTGAATTCGACATTAAGAGAAAAGAAAGAACCTATAAACAAAATGAGTCGCTTTATTCTGATAAGCTAATATCGCAGGAAGAATACTTGATTTCTGAAGAGGATTTCCAACTGGCGGAGCGAAGCTTCCAGCTATATCTTGACCGTCAAAAGCAAGACTCTATTTACCGTTCTATTCAGGTAATGCAAATGGAAGACAATCTTCGCAATATGGATCTAAATTTAAAATTGGTCCGCCAAAGGCAGGACAATCTAAATGTTGTGGCACCTGTCGATGGTCAGCTTACTACATTGGATGTTGAATTGGGTCAATCAGTGCCTAACGGAGGCAGGATAGGACAAGTGAATATTTTAACATCCTATAAAGTAGTGGCTCAAATTGATGAGCATTATATCGACAAGGTGAGAAGTGGCTTAACTGCTATTCTGGATCGACAAGGACAGGAATTTCATCTAAAAATCAGAAAAGTATTGCCCGAAGTACGTGAAGGTCGCTTTTCTGTGGAAATGATATTTGTGGGTGAAATGCCTGATAATATGCGCACCGGACAAACCTATTATACGCGTCTTCAACTAGGTGATCCTAAACAAGCAATTCTTATCCCAAAGGGAAGCTTTTTCCAACAAACAGGCGGTCAATGGATTTTTGTCCTAACCGAAGATGGCAGCGCAGCTGAAAAAAGGGCAATTAAAATTGGCAGTCAAAACCCAAAATACTACGAGGTATTAGAAGGTTTGGAAGTCGGCGAACAAGTCATTATTTCGGGTTACGATGGTTTTGGAGATAATGAAAGAATTGTATTTAAATAAATGTAAATAACAGTGTTCAGCCTATAGAATAGAAGATTATGTATAGAACTAATATTGAATACTATTATTTGACCTTGTTCGCCTTTGTGATTTACTTTGTGTGCCTTAGTGGTAAAAATTTAACCACGAAGTAGCACAAAGGAATACACAAAGGGAACGCAAAGGGAACGCAAAGGGAACGCAAAGGAAAAAATATTTTTGAAAATTAGCTGATAAAAATATAATTCAATACTCTGATTAGTAATATATTAATAATAAAGATAAAAAATGAAGCTATTAAAAAGCCTCAAACATTATAACCATAAAATAAATTGTCATGATAAAAACAGAAAAATTAACAAAAGTATTTAGTACCGAAGAAGTAGAAACGTTCGCTTTAGCCGGAGTCGATATTCATGTGAAAAAAGGTGAATTTGTGGCAATCATGGGTCCATCGGGTTGTGGCAAATCGACCTTGCTCAACATCGTAGGTTTGTTAGACAATCCCACCGATGGGTCATATGCTTTCAACGGAACCGATGTAAGTAATCTTAAAGAAAAAGACCGTACACAGTTTAGAAAAGGAAATATTGGATTTGTATTTCAGAGTTTTAACCTGATTGATGAACTCAATGTTTTTGATAATGTAGAACTTCCTTTACTCTATCTAAAAATGAAAGGTTCAGAGCGTAAAAAAAGGGTTGAAGCAGTATTACAGCGTATGAAAATTGGACATCGTGCAAAGCATTTCCCACAACAACTTTCCGGAGGTCAACAACAACGTGTGGCAATTGCTAGAGCCGTAGTTGCCAACCCAGGATTAATATTGGCCGATGAGCCAACAGGTAATTTGGACACAAAAAATGGTATTGAAGTGATGAACCTATTAACGGAACTTAATCAGGAAGGCGCCACTATTTTAATGGTAACCCACTCCGATCGTGATGCAGGTTTTGCACACCGCACCATTAATTTATTAGATGGGCAGGTCATCATGGAGAATCAGAATGAAATTAAGATGCCTGTCGAAACATTATAATAAATACAGGCATAATTTAAAAACAAATTATCATGTTTAAAACATTATTCAAAACCATCTGGAGTCATCTAAATCAGAATAAAACCTATGCGGCAATTAATATAGGTGGCCTGGCTATTGGTATTGGATGTAGTTTGGTTATCTTCAAAATTATTTCCTATGAATCTAGTTTCGATAGCTATCACAAAAATTACGAAAATATTTATCGATTAATCACTGATTATAAAGACCCGGTGGGAGAAATTAAATACGAGGAAGGCCAAGTACCTCCTGTGGGCGAAGCAATAAGAAATGAATTTCCCGAAATAGATGCCGTAATGACCTTTTATGCTGCTAAGGGGCAAATTGATCAAATTAGTATCGAAAATGAAAATGGTGAGATCCAAAGGTATCAGGAAAATAAAGGCATAGTTTGTGCAGATCCCAATATTTTTAAGGTTTTCGATTTTAATTTCTTAGCCGGCAATTCCTCAGAAGCTCTGATCAATAAAGGGATTGTAGTGATTAGCTCTTCATTGGCGCAAAAGTATTTTGGTTTATCTGCCCAAGAGGTTGGGGAAGCCATGAATCGATTGATAACTGTAAATAATACACTTACTTTACAAGTCAGTGGGGTTATATCAGATCCTCCCAAGAATACAGATCTCCCTTTCACTATGATTGCAAATTATTATGATCAGATTATAATAAACCCATATTTCGGTGGAGGAACAGATTGGGGGGCAGGCCATTCTTCCACCAATTGCTATTTGCTTTTACCGAATGGATTATCAGCAAAAGATTTTGAAAAACAGCTTGTGCCATTCTATAAAAAATACCATGAGAAAAAGAATGGCTATGATCGACGATATTTCTTACAACCACTTTCGGAATTACATTCCGGGCTTTGTAATAACTATAGCAATCGGCAAGTGCCGGAAAAAAGTTTATGGATTCTTGGTATTATTGGTTTGTTTCTGATAGTAATCGCCTCAATCAATTTTATTAATTTATCCGTTGTTCAGGCTACCAAGCGATTTAAAGAAATTGGAATCAAGAAAATATTTGGGGAAGGTAAATCAAAATCCATTTTTCAATTTCTTATAGAATCCATTTTCATCACTTATATTGCAGCATTTATAGGCTTATTTATTGCTCAATTTATTCTCATTTACCTCGAAGGGATCATTGGATATCGATTGAATTTAGATCTTTTGACAAATCCCGATACGCTTATTTATTTAATTCTATTAGCAACTACCATTGGATTACTTTCCGGATTGTATCCTTCAATGATTATAGCCGGAATGAGTGCCAATGTGGCCTTAAAGAGTTCTCTTACTCAAAAAAATTCGGCCGTATCCTTATCCCTAAGGCGTGCCTTAGTAATCATTCAGTTTAGCATTTCACTTGTCTTAATAATAGGCACTCTGGTTATGAACCGACAATTAAATTACTTTTTAAATAAAGATTTGGGATTTGATAAAGAAGCTATTCTATTGGTCACCTTACCTGAAGCCAACAAAGATAAACTCCCATTACTAAAAGAAAAATTACTTACGTATCCGGAAATTGAAATGGTAAGTCTTGGCACCCGCAGTCCTTTGGCTGATTGGAGAGTTAGTAACCTAATCAATCATCCTTCAATAGAAAAGGATACTTATACTGCAAATTTGAAAAGTGTAGATGAAGATTATCTGGATTTATATAAACTCAGAATTATTGCCGGACAAAATTTTTCGAATGTAAAAAACACTGGGGATATTGTTGTAAACAGAAAGCTGACAGAGCTTATAGGTTTTAGTAATCCCCAAGAGGCAATAGGTGAAAGAATCGATTACGTGGGAAATGAATTTAAAATAGTTGGCGTAGTAGAGGATTTCCATGCACGATCGTTGCAAAGGGCTATGGAGAATGTCATTTTTGGCAATTTTAACGGTCTTATCAATGAAATGGCCATCAAAATTAATCCAACTACTTTGTCCCTAAATGGGTATCAACAGATACTAAAAAGAGTACAAACTGAATGGGATGGAGTATTTCCAAATGACATTATGAATTACAATTTTTTCGACGATAAAATTTCTTCTTTGTACAAAGAAGAAAAGAACACTTCCAACCTGATTCAGTTATTTGCCCTTATCGCAATTCTAATAGGAAGTCTCGGATTGTATGGATTGATTTCCTATATCATTAGTCAAAAAACCAAAGAAATCAGTATCCGCAAAGTAAACGGAGCCAAAGTTTCTGAAATCTTAGTTCTGCTTAACAAAGATTTTATGGTCTATTTTGGAATCGCATTTATTATTGCTTGTCCAATTGCCTATATCACTATGGAAAAATGGCTGCAAAACTTTGCTTACAAAACAGAATTAAGTTGGTGGTTGTTTGCTTTGGCAGGTTGTATAGCTATGGTGATTGCATTACTTACAGTAAGTAAACAAACTTTTACAGCGGCAAGAAGAAACCCTGTGGAAGCTTTTAGATATGAATAATATAAAAGGAGGCCAAAATCCCTCCTTCAATCAAAATATAAACTTAAAAAATAGTTTCATGATAAAAACAGAAAAATTAACAAAAGTATTTAGTACAGAAGATATTGAAACTTTCGCTTTAAACGGAGTAGATATCCGCATAAAAAAAGGTGAATTTGTGGCCATTATGGGTCCTTCGGGCTGTGGAAAATCAACCCTACTCAATATCATAGGTTTATTAGACAATCCTACCGATGGGTCTTATGGTTTCAACGGAACCGATGTAAGCAAGCTGAAAGAAAAGGATCGTACTCAGTTTAGAAAAGGAAATATTGGTTTTGTTTTTCAGAGTTTTAATTTGATTGACGAAATTAACGTTCACGACAATGTTGAACTTCCTTTATTGTATCTAAAGATGAAAGCTTCGGAACGCAAAAAAAGAGTTGATGAAGTATTAGGCAGAATGAAAATTGGCCACAGAGCAAAACATTTTCCTCAACAACTTTCTGGTGGACAACAGCAGCGTGTAGCCATAGCAAGAGCCGTAGTTTCAAACCCGGGTTTAATTCTTGCCGATGAGCCTACAGGAAACCTAGATACTAAAAATGGTATTGAAGTAATGAACCTTTTAACGGAATTAAACCAAGAGGGAGCAACCATATTAATGGTAACACACTCCGACCGTGATGCCGGTTTTGCACATCGCACCAAAACTCTTTTGGATGGTCAAGTGATTGTGGAAAAGCAGAAGCAATCCTGATTTCTTAAGCAATTAAAAACACATCCCCATGATTAAAAATTATATAAAAATCGCATTTGCTAATCTAATGAAAAACAAGTTTTACTCAATGATTAATATTGTTGGGTTGGCAATCGGAATAACAGCTTGTATTTTGATAATGTTGTATGTGCAATCGGAGTTAAGCTATGATACATATCATGAAAAAGCAGACCGAATTTATCGAGTTAATTTAGATGCTATAATCAATGGTGATGATCTTAATAGTCCAACTACCTGTACGCCACTGGCAAAAGCTATGCAAAATGAAATTCCTGAGGTTGAGGAGGCCGTTCGCTTGATAAATGAACAGCCGATTATTAGACATAATAACATTGTTTTTAATGAAAACAGATGGTTTTTTACCGATGCCAATTTTTTCAAAATCTTTTCCACTTCTTTTATTGAAGGCAATCCCGAAAATGCTTTATCACAACCTAATTCAGTGGTTTTAACCGAAACAACCGCTAAGCGATATTTTGGGGAAGACAATCCAATTGGGCAAATTATTACCTGGGAAAACGACCACAGCTATCAGGTTACCGGAGTAATTAAAGATTTTCCTGAGAATTCACATATTAAACCTGATTTTCTGGCCTCAATAAAAGGACAGGTTTATGACAATGATTTGAACTGGATTTCGAATATACTTTATAACTATATTCTGGTTAAAGAAGGGTATACCAAGCAGGATATAGATGTCAAACTTGAAGGGCTGGGGGAAAAATATGTTGGCCCGGCCATAAAACAAGCCTTTGGCGTTTCGTTTGAGAAATTAAAATCACAGGGATTGAAATACGAATATTATGTACAACCTTTAAGCGGAATTCATTTCGACAGGAAAGTATCGCAGGGGCTCGGACCTTTGGGCAACAAAAGTTATATGCAAATATTTTCGATTATTGCACTATTTATACTTGTAATTGCCTGTATCAATTATATGAATATGTCCACTGCCCGTTCTGCTAATCGTGCTAAAGAGGTGGGGATAAAAAAAACATTTGGATCAAGTAGAAATTCCCTCATAGTACAATTTTTATCAGAATCTGTCCTTGTAACCCTACTTGCTTTAGTACTTGCACTGTTTCTTATAAAACTTTTGCTTCCAGAATTCAATACTTTAATTGACAAACAACTTGTTTTCAACTACTTCAACAATTTCAAAACCATTCCATTAATGCTCGCTTTTGGAATCGGAATTGGAATGATTGCAGGTAGTTACCCGGCCTTCTTTTTGTCTTCGTTTAGTCCGGTAAAGGTTATAAATGGAATACATAAATCGGAAGGCGGGAGTGCAAGATTGCGTAGCGGATTGGTTATTTTTCAATTGATTGTTACCATTGGACTATTTTCAGGAAGCTTTTTTATCAGTAAACAACTAAGTTTTCTTCAAAACAAGGACCTTGGTTTTAACAAAGAAAATCTGCTTATAATCAACAAAGCGAATTACCTTGGAAACCAGATTTCAACTTTCAAAAATGAATTACTTGCCCAGCCCAGCATATTGAAGATTACAAATTCTTCCTCAATTCCCGGAAGATATAATTCAAACAATCCATATTTTCATCATTCGGTAGACGATTCAAGACTCATAAAAACATTTTCGAGCGATTGCGATTTTATAAAAACATATCAGATAGAATTAAAAGAAGGCCGCTTTTTTGAAGAGGGTAACCAATCCGAAGCCAAATCAGTTATACTTAATGAAACTACAGTTAAACAACTAAATATTGAAGACCCAATTGGCAAAAAAGTTTATATGGGTACAAAAACAGAGGATAATAGTCTAACTATTATCGGTGTAATGAAAGACTTTCATAGCGAATCGCTACATGAAAAAATGAGCCCTTTGATATTGATTAATGGAAGTGGAGAATACTTAAGTGTAAGAATTTCGGGAGATATCCAGCAGAATCTAAAGATAATTGAACAAACCTGGGATAAATTTGCCAAAGGTCAAACCCTCGATTATGTGTTTCTTGATGAAAGTTTCGGTCGCTTATACACATCCGAAGTAAGAACAAGGAAAATAGTTTCCATATTTTCAGCATTAGCAATTCTAATAGCCTGTTTGGGTCTTCTTGCCTTAGCTGCTTTTGTTGCAGAACAACGCACAAAAGAAATTGGGATACGAAAAGTAAATGGTGCCACAATTGGCGAAATTCTACTTACCCTTAACCTCAACTTTATGAAATGGGTAGCCATAGCTTTTGTAATAGCCACACCAATTGCATATTATACAATGAATAATTGGCTTGAAAATTTCGCTTATAAAACCACGCTCAGTTGGTGGGTTTTTGCATTGGCAGGAGCAGCGGCACTTTTTGTAACCATGTTAACCGTAACATGGATTAGCTGGAAAGCGGCGACCCGGAATCCTATAGAAGCGTTGAGATATGAATAAAACAAAAGGTGGCCAAAATCCCTCCTTCAATAAAAACATAAACTTAAAAAAATGGAGTCATGATAAAAACAGAAAAATTAACAAAAGTATTTAGTACCGAAGAAGTAGAAACATTTGCCTTAAGCGGCGTAGATGTTTATGTAAAAAAAGGTGAATTTGTGGCCATTATGGGCCCTTCCGGTTGCGGCAAATCAACTTTGCTTAATATAATAGGGCTGTTAGATAATCCCACCGGCGGGTCTTATGCTTTTAATGGAACCAGTGTGGGTAATCTTAAAGAAAAAGACCGTACTCAGTTTAGAAAAGGAAATATTGGATTTGTATTTCAGAGCTTTAACCTGATTGACGAACTTAATGTTTTTGATAATGTAGAACTTCCTTTACTCTATCTAAAAATGAAAGGCTCGGAGCGCAAAAAAAAGGGTAGAAGAAGTATTGCAACGAATGAAAATTGGTCATAGAGCAAAGCATTTCCCACAACAACTTTCAGGCGGTCAGCAGCAAAGAGTTGCTATTTCAAGAGCAGTGGTTGCAAACCCAGGATTAATTTTGGCCGATGAGCCAACAGGTAATTTGGACACAAAAAATGGTATTGAGGTGATGAACCTATTAACGGAACTGAATCAGGAAGGAGCCACCATTTTAATGGTAACACACTCTGACCGTGATGCTGGTTTTGCTCACCGCACCATTAATTTACTCGATGGTCAGGTGATATTTGAATTGAAGGAATAGTTGAAACATTAAGCACATAAAAACGCATAATCATGATAAAGAATTATTTTAAAATAGCCTTTGCAAACCTTATTAAAAGTAGGGTATATTCACTAATAAGTATTTCCAGCCTTTCTATCGGACTAGCCGTTTGTATATTGTTGCTCTTGTATGTTTCGCATGAACTAAGTTATGATAGATATCACGAAAAATCAGATAACATATACAGATTGTGTCAAGAAGAACATCCCTTTCAAGCTCCCGGAGCAGCAAAATTTTTGGCCGATGATTTGCCGGAAATAAAAAGCTATGCCCGAATTATACCAAGAGATAATATCTTGGTTAAGGTAGATAATGAGATGTTTAAGGAAGATTTGGTAGCTTGGGTCGATGCTGAACTATTCGAGATGTTTTCTTTTAAGTTTATGCAGGGAAGCGCTGCAAATTCTCTTCAAAAGCCCGGCACAGCAGTTATCACTGAAAAAATGGCTCGTAAATATTTTGGTAACGAAAATGCAATAGGAAAAACATTTAATGTGAGTAGCGAATACGATTATACCGTCGTAGGTGTAATTGAAGATATTCCACAAAATTCTCATTTTACCTTTGATCTTTTTTTGACATTAGCTGATGGTGACAAGATGTTTAGTGAAAACTGGGAGGCTAATTGGGGTTGGTGGAATTTCCTGGTCTATTTTGAAATGCAGGATCAATTTTCAAAAACAGATGTTGAAGCGAAGATCGTAGATTTGATGAAAACCATAAACAGACCTGATGATCCCGTAACACAATTTACGCTCCAAAATTTGAAAGATATCCATCTTCACTCTTCTCATTTTTTAGGTGATATACAACCTCAAAATAGCATTACCTATGTATTGATATTTTCGGCAATCGGCCTGTTAATTTTGCTAATTGCCTGCTTTAATTATATCAATCTTTTAACAGCCAATGCAACCACTCGTGTGACTGAAATTGGTGTTCGTAAAACTTTTGGAGCTACACGAACTCAATTGGCTATGCAATATGTTTCTGAATCCATGATTGTATTCTTTATATCATTTTGTGTTGCATTGATTTTGGTAAGGCTCAGCTTGCCTCTGTTTAATGAACTAGCTGGAAAAGATTTATCCTTTTTCGTACTAATGAACGGGAATATTTTTCTGAGTTTAGTAGCTATGATGATAGTTGTGGCTGTTTTGGCAGGTTGGTATCCCGCTTTTGTTTTGTCTTCGTACAGTCCTACAAAAGTGATGAAATCATCTAAAAGCGGCTTTGGCACTGGATTTCAAATCAAAAAAATTATGGTAGGAGTTCAGTTTACCATTGTTATTGCTTTAATTGCCTGTGCTATTGTTATGCTTCGTCAAATTAGCTTTATACAAGAAAAAGACCTGGGTTTTGAAAAAGAAGCTGTTCTTTCTAGCATATTCGATTTTGGCGATGAAGCCAAATACAATACCCTAAAAGAGGCCCTGCTTAAACAAAATTTTGTTTCCAATGTTTCTGTCGCCAGCCGCATTCCTACGACTGATCTTGGTAATGTAGGGGCAGTGAAACCTGAAGGGCAAACCGAATTCATTCAGGTTCCCTATGTTCATGTAACTTTTGATTATTTTAGAACATTGGGAATAGAACCGGTTCAAGGTCGATTATTCTCGAGTGATTTTAAAACAGATGCTCTAGAATCTGTTATTATAAATAAAGAGGCTGTTGCCAAGTTTGGATTAATAGGTAATCCTATTGGGCAAACGCTTAAATGTAATTGGCCGAAATCGGATAGAAAAATAGTAGGTGTAATCGACGACATTCACTTTGAATCTTTGTATACGAAAGTGAAACCCATAGTTTATGTAATTGATTATTCAATGGTTTACTGCCTTATTGTTAAAGTGAAGCCTTCTGATTTAGTTGGTTCGAAGAATGCTCTTACCGAAGTTTGTCAAAGTATTTATCCCGATGAGGTCATTGAATTTACTTTTTTAGATGAAATTCTGGAACAGCGCTATCAAAAAGACACGAAGACTTTTCAACTTATGGGATTTTTTGCAATACTGGCTATTTTCCTTGCCAGTATGGGCTTATTAGGAATGGCCTCCTTTATGATGGCCAACCGTACCAAAGAAATAGGCATTCGAAAAGTTAATGGAGCAACAGTTTTTGAAATTATGCAAATGCTAAATATAAGTTTTGTAAAATGGATGGCTGTCGCCTTTATTATAGCAACGCCGATCGCTTATTATGGCATGACCAAATGGCTGGAAAGCTTTGCCTATAAAACTGCACTCAGCTTGTGGATATTTGCTTTGGCCGGAATTATTTCTTTAGTCATTGTATTGCTTACCGTTAGCAGTCTAAGTTATAAAGCTGCACGAAGGAATCCGATTGAAGCGTTGAGGTATGAATAAAAAAAAGAAGCGAAATGAGGACAGGAAAGAATCCTGATAGCAAAGAAAGGAAGGAACTTTTTAGTATAAATTGATTTAAAAGGAAGTAATTATGTTAAAGCACTTTATAAATATCACCAAAGGTAGCATTAAAAAAAACAAGATAAATACATTGATAACTCTATTTGGGTTAAGTGTTGGCTTAGCCTGTACCATCATCATTGCTTTGTGGGTAAAATATGAGTTGAGTTATGATAGGTTTCATGAAAATCCACAAGACTTATATAAGGCGGCCTTTAGTTATGATCCCCTGGATTTTCATGGTGACATTTTACCAGCCCCTGTTGCCCGGCATTTGAAGGAAGAATTTCCTGAAGTAAAAAACACGACTGTCTTTTACAAGTGGAATAACAAAAAAATAATTCAAGGTGAAAATAAATTTCTGGTGAGTGGCAGCTTTGTGGATCCCTCCTTTTTTACGATGTTTAATTTCCCTTTTACAATCGGATCCCTTTCTGATGCTTTCATACACCCTAACTCAATTGTCCTTACCCAATCTTTGGCAGAAAAACTTTTTGGGCAGAAAAATCCTGTAGGTAATACAGTAAAAGTGGATGGAGAAGAGGAGTATATTGTAACAGCAGTATTAAAAGATATTCCCACAAATTCGGATATGCAATTTGAATTTTTGCTCCCCTACAAAATAATTTCAGAACAATTAAACAGTTGGGATTATAAAGTATTGCAAGTATATGTACAACTCAATAAAGGGGTTAACTATTCGGATTTTAATTTGCAAATAGCCAATGTTATCAATCAATTTAAACCTGATTGGAACAATCGATTGTATATTACACCCTTGACAGCTTGTCATTTACATGATCTACAAGGTGGCGGGCGCATACAATACGTCTACATTCTTTCAATTGTTGCATTCCTTATTTTAATTATTGCAATATTCAATATTGTTAACCTAACCATGGCAACCTCAGATAGAAGAATTAAAGAGATTGGTTTAAGAAAAATTTTGGGTTCCAGTAAGAATTTACTCATTGCTCAGTT
>CAZTST010000059.1:2925-16430 GCA_964616585.1 uncultured Draconibacterium sp. | reverse complement strand
TTAACTTTAGCTAATTATCAGGCTTACGAAAATTTGGGTCAGATAATAAATATTGTTGCGGTTGATAATCAATTTGATATAGGCGAAAACGAACACGATTTAACTGCTAAATCTTATCTATCCAAAATAATTCTCCATCAACCTAATTATTTATTCAATTATACAAATCTGGGTTATCAAACCTATTTTGTAAATCCGAGTGCCGTAAAATTGATGAAAAATTTATTTTTCGACACATATCGTTTAGGAAGTGTAAGAGCAAATATGGAAGAAGCTGAACCTATGGTTCGTAACGCAGACATGATTAGTATTGATATTTCTGCTATCCGACAATCTGATGCTCCCGGAAATGCCAACGCAACTCCAAACGGTTTTTATGGTGAAGAATTGTGCCAGATTACACGTTATGCAGGTTTAAGCAATAAACTCAGTTCTATTGGATTTTACGAATACAATCCAACGTTAGATGCAAACGGACAAACTGCTCACTTAATTGCTCAAATGATTTGGTACTTTATCGATGGTTTCCATTCCAGATTGAACGATTTTCCTGTCGATAAAAACAGCAGAGATTACAAAAAATTCATGGTAAAACTTAGCGACCGTGAAGATGAATTGGTATTCTATAAAAGCAAAAAAAGCGACCGCTGGTGGATGGAAGTTGATTGTTCTGCAACCATTAAGGCAAAATATGAAAGACACTATCTTGTTCCCTGCTCGCAATCAGATTATGAATATGCGCTGGAAGATGATATTCCAGATAGGTGGTGGCAGGCTTATCAAAAGCTTATGTAATAAAAAATTTGGCTAAATATTGTTTTGTCCAAAGGACTCCTTTGGAGATGTGCTACTCATAATAAATAGCTAATCTGAAAAAGAAAAAATCCTTATCTCTTATTCCCTGATTCAAGGAAATAATTATTGTTTTATTAATTTATAAGTTTTAGTAGTATTATTTATAGTAACTTCCATAAAATAAATACTAGCATTCAAATCAGTCATATCTACTGATTGTTCGTTTCTATTAGGTAAAAAACGCATTACTTTTTGACCTAATAAATTAAAAATAGCAACTTCTTCGATATACTCATTCGCTTTTAAAGAAAAAGTATTGCTTACCGGATTAGGATAATATTGAAAATCAAAAGTGCTAAATTCTTCTTCTCCTAGATAACAATTGGCATTGAAAGAAACTCCAGCATCAATATTTGTCCAATTACTTGTTGAATATGCAACATCATCCACTTGAATACAAGAAAGATTTGGGTTATTTGATGCATTAAAACTGTATCCTGGTATATTGGTGTTATTTCCATTTTTAACGTTTAAGTAGGTTAATTGATTAAAGTTGCAATGTAAATAAGATAGTGCTGTATTAGCACTTACATCTAAACTAGTTAATTGATTACTAGGACAATCTAAAAAAGTTAACGCTGTATGAGTACTTAAATCTAAACTAGTTAATTGATTAGAACTACAATATAAAAAACCTAATGCTGAATTGCCACTTATATCTAAACTAGTTAATTGATTAGAACTACAACCTAAAGTTGTTAAGGCTGTATTTGTACTTACATCTAAACTAGTTAATTGATTATCACTACAACTTAAAGCTGTTAATGTTGTATTCGTGCTTACATCTAAACTGGTTAATTGATTTGAATAACAATTTAACGAATTTAAAGTTGTAAGGGCACTTACATCTAAACTAGTTATTTGATTATACCCACAATTTAAAGTTATTAAAGCTGTATTGGTACTTACTTCCAAACTAGTTAGTTGATTATAATTACAAATTAAATAAATTAATTCTGAATTGGAACTTACTTCTAAACTAGTTAATTGATTATCACTACAATATAACGAATACAACGCCGTATTGGCATTTACATCTAAACCAGTTAATTGATTAGACCCACAGCTAAAACTTACTAAAGATAAATTTGTACTTACATCTAAACTCGTTAATTGATTTGACTCACATCTAAAATCTGATAACGCTTCATTTGCACTTACATCTAAACTATTTAATTGATTATTGTAACAATATAAAAGAGTCAATGCTGTATTGGCACTTACATCTAAATTAGTTAATTGATTATCATTACATCTTAATACAGTTAATGCAGTATTAGTGCTTACATCTAAATTAGTTAATTGATTAGCACCACAATTTAAAGTTATTAACGCTGTAAAATTTTCAATACCAGTAAGGTCTGAAATATTTTTATTAGATACATCTATAGAGGTTATTGTATTTATATTAGCAGTTGGCACATAATTATCTAAAGCACCGGTATCATAACCTAAATCAATTAAGGCCTGTTCAAAATTATCATCTGGAACATAGGTGTTTTGAGAATAACCAATCAAAGTAGAACATGAAAAAAGAAAAAGCATAAAAAAGTAAATATTTTTCATATAAAAAGGGTTTGTTAATTAACAAACAATAATAATCATAAATATTAAATTTTTAGCGTTTTATCAAAAATATGTGCAAATATATTAAGCATTAAATATGTAATGTAGAGAACATTAAATATATTATCTTCAAAAATTTCAGTTTTTAATTCAAAGAAATAAACTACTTTAGCAAAAAAAATACAAATGATAACAGCTATTAATAATCGATTTTTCTTTTGTTTTAATATGAAAGCCTAAAGGACGAATCTTATTTTATCTGTCAAAAATATGAAGTCCTGAATATCAGGGCTTTTTTTATTTTAAATAATATGAATTCAATTAAAAAAGTAGCAATACAAGGTGTTAGCGGAGCCTTCCACGAAATTGCAAGTCGGCAATATTTTAAAGATAGTCAATTGGAAATTATTCAATGTTTGACTTTTAACGATTTATTCGATGATCTCCTTTTTGGGGAAGCCGATTATGGTGTTATTGCAATAGAAAACTCTTTAGTAGGAAGTATTATTCCAAATTATGCACTCTTGCGAGAATCAAAATTAAAAGTGCTGGGCGAAATATTTTTACGAATAGAACAGCATTTGATGGTTTCAAAAGGAGAAAAGCTAGAGAATATTAAAGAAATATATTCTCATCCTATGGCCTTAGAACAATGCCTTGAATTTTTAAATCCTTTGCGCAGAGCCGGTGTACGAATACTTGATTCTGAAGATACCGCCTTAAGTGCCAAACGAATTGCTGATGATAATTTAAAAGGCGTTGCAGCAATTGCCAGCAATCTTGCAGCAGAAATTTATGGATTAGAAATTATAAACAGAGGAATTGAAACAAATAAGAAAAATTTTACGCGTTTTTTAGTAATCTCGAGTAAAAAAAATTATTTATCTCACAAAAACGGAACGAAAAAAAATAAAGCATCACTTTATTTTAGATTGCCCGATGAAGAAGGTATTTTATCTCAGGTTTTGTCTGTTCTTGCTTTTTATAAAATTAATCTTTCGAAAATTCAATCTTTACCTGTTGTTGGAGTAGAATGGGAATATATATTTTATATCGATCTGGTTTTTAGAGATTACGAAAAATACAAACAAGCTCTTGCTGCAATTACACCTTTAACTAAAGAGTTAACAATTTTAGGAGAATATCAAAAGGGAGAACGCCCAATTGAGAACAAAGTGTAGGAATTAGTTTTCAACAGTCATCAAATAAATCCCAAAATATTATTGATATTTATTTGTATTATGCACATATGTTCATTATCTTTGTGTGTCTATAGAATTATTATGGAAGCATATTCAATATAAACATCAATGCAATAATGCTATATATTACTGATTTAAAATATGTTATAAGTTTAAAAATGTTTGGGTCATTAAAATTATTGCACATATAAAACGGAGGTAATTATGCCAAGAGGTGACAGAACTGGACCTAACGGAGCCGGTGCAATGAGTGGACGCAGAATGGGATTGTGCATTGGGAATAATATTCCCGGATTTCAAACTGATGAATCAAATTCTCGTGGCCGTGGAGGTTTTGGATTTCGTCATGGATTAAGAAGAGACGGAAATCAAGGTTTTGGTGTCCGTCAGTTGACGGATGGATTTCGTTATGCCAAAGACCTATATCCTAATGAACCTATTGATAAAAAAGCACTGCTGGAAGAACAAATGGAAAATTTGAAAAAGCAGTTGAATGAGTTGGAAAATCAATTTAAAAATTTAGCTTAAGATGGGCTTATTTGGACAAGGAAAAGGTTTAGGAAAAGGTGGTGGCAGAGGCAGAAACAAAGGTGGAGGTTTTGGTACCGGAGGATTTTGTGTTTGTGCAAAATGTGGCGAAAAAGTGGCGCATAAACAGGGAATTAAATGTACAGACTTAAAATGTCCTGCTTGCGGACATGTTATGGTTCGCAATGAATTATTACAACAAAAACAAAGCAAAAAATCGGAAGAATGAAGTGTTTGAGTTTCCCCGATCGAGAAGCTTTTATAAAAAAAGCACGAGAGCACAAAGTAAATATTATTCGATTTCCAAGAGAGACTCACGACATATTATTTATTAAAGATACAAGCGGAAATATTTTCGAAATAAAAGAAGAACACAATTAAATTACTCTTTAAAGAATACAATAGTTCCTTAAAGATTAAATAGATAACCTGAAAATTAATCAAACATGAAAAAAACTAAACTGGGAATTATTATTTGCGACCGCTATAAAACATGCGCAGGCGGAAAATGCTTTCGATCATTACAAAAAAGAGTGGGCGCTTTTAATACTTATGCTCAAGACGAAGAAATTGAATTAGTTGGCTACACAACTTGTGGTGGCTGTCCTGGCGGAAATATTGAATATGCACCGGAAGAAATGAAAAAGAATGGAGCTGAAGTAATTCATTTAGCTACGTGTCTTCTTGTGGGTTATCCACCTTGTCCTTATCTTGAGCATTTCAAACAATTTATACCTGAAAAATATGGTATGAAAGTAATTGTTGGTACTCATCCTATTCCGGAAAAATACAAAATTACACACGAAGCCTTAAATACTTGGAATGCAATCGAATGGCAAGAGAATCTTAAACCTACAATGGCGGATGAAAAAACACGTTTGGATTATAATTAAACCTTAAAATTTTGGTTTTTTCTTAGCGGCTCTGCGACTTTGCGTGATTCTTTTGCACTTATTCTAAAACTGATGATCGATAACTTGTGTCAACCTATTAGAAATTTTTAAATATTCGGTAGCAAATTGCTTGTCGCTCAGGTGTTTTTTTATTTCAGGCATCCACTTTTCAAGTTCATCCGGAAGTAGTGTAAGTGCTTGATTGTCTTTAAATTCACGATTTTTAACTTTCTCTTCTTTAATTACATTAGTAAAGGAATCCACCCAATTCTCGAAGTGTTTTAATAATTGAACCTGCTCCTTGTTGTCTAGAGCAGATTGATCAAATCTTGATAGTGATACTAGTTTAACAACTGTTGCGCTAATTGTGGTGGTTCCCAATACTAAACCTGTCTTCTTTAAAAAATCCCGCCTATTCGTTTTCATTTTTTACTTTCTGAATGCAAATATAAGAATTGTTTGGAATCATTCTAAATTAGTTATAATTTTTTATAAACAAGAATGATTTTTTCAACTTCTTCCAAATTATTAGTATCCATTAGTTGAGCACGTAAAGCAGCCGCACCTTCAAAACCGTTAATATAAATTTTAAAGAAACGTTTTAATACCTGAAAATTCCTTTCTATTCCCCAAGTTTCAATATATAAACGACTATGTTCCAACAATGTATTCAATTTATCAATTATACTTGGTTTAAAATCGGGATTAAAAAACCATGGATTTTGAAAAATTCCTCGGCCTATCATAAATCCATCAGTTGGATATTTAGCATGCATTTCTTTTGCATCTTTCATCGAAAAAATATCGCCATTCCCAATAATTGGAATATGAGACTTATATGCATTTCTTATTTTCAGAGCTTTACCCATTTCTTCCCATTCTGCAGGAACATCAGTTTGCATTTTCTGTGTGCGCGTATGTATGATAATTGCAGCAGGCTCTTGTGACAATAAAAAACCAATCCAATCTTCAGTTATATGTTTGCCCAAACCTGTGCGAGTTTTAACGCTTACCGGTAATTTGGTAGCCTCTTTTGTGGCTTGTATAATTTCCCCGGCCAAATCAGGAAATTTAATCAGCGCCGAGCATGAACCTTGTTTTACAACCTTTTTTACCGGACAACCCATATTGATATCAATTCCATCAAATGAATAATTTTCATCGATGAATTTTGTGGCTTCATAGAATTTTTCTGGATTATTTCCCCAAATCTGAGCAACAAGTTTTACATTTTTCTCTTTCAAAAGCATTTGTTCTGAAGCATTAACATGTAAACGACTTTTTACTTTATCTCTTCCTATTGGATGGCAAAGACCATCGGTATTAGTAAACTCAGTATAAAGAACTTGCAAATTATCCGGCTTACTAAGACGTAAAACTATCTCGCGAAAAGCGGTATCAGTTACATCCTCCATTGGAGCTAGCAAAAAGGCAGGATTTTTAAGATTGTTCCAGAAATTAGACATTACAATTATTTTTCAACTGCAAAATTAGCGTTTTATCTTTCTATCTTTGCCAAAAAAATGTTTCGCACTAGAAAACTCTATTATACACTTTTTGTACTAGGAGCACTTTATGTTTTATTAGTACAGCAATTTTTTCAAAATGAAGCACGATTTCTTTTGCAATCACCTTCTTATACAAATGAAACAATTTATTCATTTAATGAAAATTTTCAGGAGCTAAATTTATCAATTAATAAGGAGATAAGTCTTCATGGAATTTGGTTTAAACATGAAACTCCAAAAGCTTTGATACTTCTTTTTCCTGATTTGGATTTGGATATGAGACAGATTAAAATCGCTGAAAACCAATATTACAATCTTGGTTTTGATGTTTTAATAAATGCATATCGTGGTACTGCCCAAAGTATTGGCATGCTTAAAAATGAGGAAGATCTTTTCTCTGATGCACAACATTGGTATAATTTTGCTAAATCGCAATTTCCTGAAAATGTGATTGTTATTGTAGGACAAGGATTTGGCGGCTCCATTGCCGCAGAGCTTGCTTCAAATAATCAAGCTAAAGCTTTAATCCTTGAAAAGCCATATTTTTCTGTTGGAGATTATCAAGCAAAAGCGCGATTTTGGTGGTTGCCGTATTCTTATTTCACTTCATTTAAATTGAATACTTGGGAATTTATTCGCAAAACGACCGGTGAAATTATTCTTATTCAAGACGAAACAAAAAAAGGACAAAAAGATTGTTTGACAAATTACCTAAAACCATCAGATAAAGTATATTGGCCAAAAAAATCAAATTATATTCCTTATAGTACTAATCCGGAACTTTCTAAATTGTTTAATGAAATACTGAAACAGCTCATTCCTATTAATACACTCTACTAAAGTTCGATTTTGAAAATAGAATAAAGCCATTAACTTTGACCCTCCAATTAATTAGCTGAAATGAAAAAGAAAAAACTAGCCTTACACTGGAAAATTTTAATCGGAATGGTCATAGGAATTGTTTACGGATTAGTAGCCGTAAATTTTAATATGGAATCTTTTACCAGTGACTGGATTAAGCCTTTTGGAACCATTTTTATAAACTTGCTTAAATTGATAGCTGTTCCCTTGATTTTATTTTCTTTGGTAAGTGGAATCGCAAATCTGAAAGACATTTCGAAACTTTCGCGTATGGGTTTAAAAACCCTCGGTATGTATATTTTAACAACCGTACTTGCTGTTAGTTTAGGCTTGTTTTTAGTTAATATGATAGATCCAGGATCTTCTTTCCCAAAAGAAGAGCAGCAGAAACTCGAAGAACGTTATGGATCTGAAATTAGCAAAAAGCAACAAGATGCAACTGAAGTTAGAGGTGAATCGCCCTTGCAATTTTTAGTGGATATGGTTCCTGAAAATTTGGCGAGTGCCATGTCTGAAAACTCTCGCATGCTTCAGGTTATCTTCTTTGCTCTATTTTTAGGGATTTCTATTATTTTACTACCCGAATCAACCACGGAACCTGTTACACGCTTTTTTGTTAGTATGAATTCCGTTATTTTAAAAATGATTGATATCATTATGGAATTTGCTCCTATTGGTGTTTTTGCATTGTTGGGGAACATAATTGTAGAGATGAAAGGTGATTCAGCATTGTTTACTTCCTTGGGGCTCTATGCCTTTACCGTGGTTTTAGGTTTAATGATAATGATTTTTATCGTTTATCCCATTTTCCTGAAACTCTTCACAAAAATAAACTACCGCGATTTTTACAAAGGAATTGCTCCTGCTCAAATGTTGGCTTTCTCAACAAGTTCAAGTGCAGCAACTTTGCCTGTGACTATGGAATGTTGCGAAAAGAATTTAGGGATTTCTAATGAAGTTTCTAGTTTTGTCTTGCCAATTGGTGCAACTATAAATATGGATGGAACGAGTTTGTACCAGGCTGTTGCTGCTGTTTTTATCGCTTCGGCTTTTGGAATGGATTTAAATCTTGGTCAGCAATTAACCATCGTACTTACAGCAACATTGGCATCCATAGGCTCTGCCGCAGTTCCAGGTGCAGGTATTGTAATGTTGGTAATTGTTTTAACCGCTATTGGCGTTCCTACCGAAGGAATCGCATTGATATTTGCTGTTGATCGTCCATTGGATATGATTCGCACTATGGTAAATGTTACAGGAGATTCAACAATTGCCTCAATAATTCAAAATATTGAAAATAGAAATGGTAAAGTTGTTTAATTAACTCATAAATATTAACTCAAATCAAAATATATATTTCATATAATCTGTTGTTTTTTAAGTGTTTAAATTGAACTAAGGCATGAATATCTTAGAGCATTTCGACCATCAAGGTAAAAATCTAAATAAAGAACACTCTATAAATCTTATACTTGTTGCATTTGCAAATTGAACTACTGCAAATCTGCAACTGAGAAAAGTTTGATGTAAAATGCAACAAAAATCTTATTATACAAGATTAGCACAAAGAATTTTAGACAGTTGCTCAATACAATTATTTTTCAATATTTAATTTTTTATCTGTGCATTGAATATCGAAATTATGCGCTTAATTTTGATATTCAAATTACTAATTTGCGATCATGAAAAAACTTGCCTTACACTGGAAAATACTGATTGGAATGATTTTCGGAATTATTTATGGCCTTGTTGCCATTAATTTTGATCTGGCATCTTTTACTCACAACTGGATAAAACCTTTTGGAACTATTTTTATCAATATGCTTAAGCTAATTGCTGTGCCTTTGATTTTGTTTTCGCTGGTTAGCGGAATAGCAAATTTGAAAGATGTTTCAAAACTATCTCGAATGGGTTTAAAAACAATTGTTTTTTACCTTATCACAACAGTTATTGCAGTCAGTCTTGGATTAGTTTTGGTAAACCTTATTGATCCCGGGGCGTACTTCCCAAAAGAGGATCAGCAAAAGTTTGAAGAACGTTATGGTGAAGATGTCAGTAAAAAAACAGCGGATGCAGCAGAACTGCAAAGCGAATCACCATTGCAATTTGTTGTTGATATAGTTCCAAGTAATCTTGTGAATGCTATGTCGGAGAATTCCAGAATGTTACAAGTTATCTTTTTTGCCATATTTTTGGGTATTTCCATAATTTTATTACCTGAAAAATCAACCGAACCTGTTACACATTTTTTTGTTGGTATGAATGAGGTGATATTGAAAATGATTGATCTTATAATGGAGTTCGCCCCAATAGGTGTTTTTGCACTTCTTGGAGCTATCATTGTTGAATTAAAGGGAGATGCTGCACTATTTACTTCACTCGGATTATACGTTGTAACAGTAATTTCAGGTTTAATAACTATGATTTTTGTTGTTTATCCTATTTTCTTGAAAATTTTTACAAAAATTAATTATCGCGATTTTTATAAAGGTATCGCACCTGCCCAAATGTTAGCTTTTTCTACTAGCTCAAGTGCAGCTACTTTGCCTGTAACAATGGAATGTTGCGAAAATAATTTAAAAATCTCCAAAGAAGTCAGCAGTTTTGTTTTACCAATAGGAGCAACTGTCAATATGGATGGAACTGCTCTTTACCAAGCTGTTGCAGCGATTTTTATTGCCTCGGCTTTCGGAATGGATTTAACATTTGGACAACAATTGACTATAATATTTACTGCAACAGCTGCTTCGATTGGATCAGCAGCTGTTCCGGGTGCTGGAATTGTTATGTTAGTTATTGTTTTATCTTCAATTGGTGTTCCGCCCGAAGGAATTGCACTTATTTTTGCTGTTGATCGACCATTAGATATGGTTCGAACTATGGTAAATGTAACGAGTGATGCTTGTGTGGCATCTATTATTCAAAAATACGAAACCAAAAACGGACTTGCTTCTTAAAAAGGATTTGAATCATCATCATTCATGCGCGATTGTCTGACCATTGTTACTGGAGCCTGTTCATTATTAAAATCTGAAGATGGCGCTAAAACTGAAAGAGGTCGTCCAGATAAATCAAATGGCATATCATCAACGAATTTTGTAAACTGACCAATAAACCGAAGCGTTACCGAGTCGAGTGCACCATTTCTATGTTTTGCAATAATTATTTCGCTTTTACCGGTCATATCACGTCCTTGATCATCTTCTGTAATATCGTAATATTCAGGGCGATATATAAATATTACCATATCAGCATCTTGCTCAATGGCGCCGGATTCACGTAAATCTGAAAGTTGTGGTTTTTTAGAACCTCCACGAGTTTCAACAGAACGGTTAAGCTGCGAAAGCACTAAAACAGGCACATTTAGCTCTTTGGCCAATGCTTTTAGCGAGCGCGAAATTGTGCTGATTTCCTGCTCACGATTTCCTGCTCCATCGCCTGCACGCATAAGTTGAATGTAATCAACAACAATAAGTTCAATTTTATGCTGTTCTTTTAAACGACGACATTTTGCACGCAGTTCGAAAATAGAAAGCGCCGGAGTATCATCGATATAAATTGGAGCTTCTATTAAAGCCTTAACTCTTGTATTTAGCTGTTCCCATTCATGTTCTTCTAATTGACCTCTTTTCAATTTATTTGAAGTAATCTCAGCTTCAGAAGAAATTAATCGAGTTGTCAGCTGCACTGCCGACATCTCCAAAGAAAAAACTGCAACAGGTTTTTTTGCCATTGCGGCATTACGAGCCATGGAAAGTGCAAAAGCTGTTTTTCCCATGCCAGGACGAGCTGCAATTACCACTAAATCAGATTTTTGCCAACCCGCTGTAAGGCGATCTAGATCGGTGAAACCTGAAGGAATACCTCGCAAACTGCCTTCAGAATTTTTTGCCGCTTCAATTTCTGCAATAGATTCGCGAACAAGGCTTTGCATATCATAAGATTCTCGGCGAAAATTATTTTCGCTGATATCGAATAATTGCTGTTCTGCCTGGTCGAGCAATTCAAATACATCTGTTCCATCTTCGTAGGCATCTTTAATAGTTTCAGATGAAACTCTAATCAATTCTCTTTGCACATATTTTTGCAAGATAATACGTGCATGAAACTCAATGTTTGCAGAAGAAGCAATTCGGTTTGTAAGCTGTGTGATATAAAAAGCACCTCCTACTTCATCCAGCTCGCCTTCTGATTTTAATTTATTTGAAACAGTAAGAATATCAATAGGTTCAGTACTGGCAAATAAATCCTGAATAGCTTTAAATATTTTTTGATGAGCCTGTTTATAGAAAACTTCAGGATGCAAAATATCAATCACTGCCGTGAGGGCATTTTTTTCCAACATCAAAGCACCTAAAACAGCTTCTTCAAAATCTAATGCTTGGGGTGGAATTTTTCCAGATCCAACTATAAAATTACCGGTTGAATTTCCTGCTTTTTTAACAGGCGTATTTTTCCCAAAGTTTTTTTGTTCCATAGATGCAAAAATAATATTTAAAAGCCAAACGAAGCTGATGAATGTTTCAATTTAGTTTTCAACAAAAATTTTTCGTATCAAATAAAATAAAACTAAAGATTTAAATAGTTGTAATAGAATTAATTAATAAACATAATTTTCGTCACCATACTTTCCGTTCCATCGGCATTTGAAATAAAAACAAGATAAATACCGGTTCTTGCTCTTTCGCCTTGCATGTTTTCGCCACTCCAAATTGCTTGTCCCCCTTCCGACCTAAACTCGTTTACCAGGCGGCCACTTATATCGGTAATTTTTACAAATGCATCTCTTGTTAATCCTTTAATGGCAATTGATCCGGCATAATCAGGGCGAACAGGATTTGGATATGCAAAAACATCCGAAAAAGTTTCTTCACCTTTGGTTGCAGTACCTTTGTAAACAATCAAACCTAGATCTGTTCCTATATAAATTTCACCGTTATCACTAATTCCGAGAGCGTTTATATTGTTGGAATAGAGTGGACTATTTTCCGCCGTAAAATGCAGCAACTCTTCCTGACCATCGGCTGAAAGTAAGAATAATCCAGCCCTTTCTGTTCCAACCCATTTCCGATTTGCTCCATCAACAGCAATAGCCTTAACTTTTTCACTTTCAAGAAGATATTGTGCGTAGCCATCGCGTTCAACAATAATTTTTTGAGCATCATAATCGCCATCATAAAAAATATTTTCCGGTTGATAGATAACTCCTATTCCTTCATTTGTTCCTATCCATATTTCACCATCTAAATCATTGGCTAAAGACAGAACTTGAGTCCCGGGGATTTTTCCATTTCCAGCAGCAGTACTTAATCCTTTAAGTTGTTGATTAGCAGGCTGATTTTCATTAAAAACAAATAGTCGATACGCTCCGTTTTGTTGTAAAAGCAGCCACAAATTATCTCTACTATCGAATATCATATCTTTCATATTGTATTCGGTCCATGCACCAAATTCGAAAGCTGTCCAGTTTCCTGAAGGATCTTTTTTATGCAAAAGTGCAATGGAATAAGCCGATGCCACCCAAAGATTATTTTTAGAATCGTAAGCAACTCCTCCTAATCGCATAATATGACTATAGGTGGAATTTGGTGTTAAACTACTGTTATGCTTGCCGTAAGCTTCTTCAAAACCGTTTTCATTAAAAATAAATAGTCCTTTTCCCCATGACGCAACAGCAAATTCATTAGGATTATTTGGATTTACATCAACACAAACAAAATCGTAAACTGTATCTAATGCCGGCGTATTGGTTTTATTAATATTTGTCCAAAAACCATTGGAATAAACAAAAATACCATCTTCTAAATAAATGTTTGAGAAAGATTCATCTCTGCCTCCTGAAGCAACTACTACTTTGAAACCGTAAACTGATATATCAAAAATCTTAGTTGAAAGTGGACCGTTTAAAATATTACTCTTAAAAACCTGCAAATCAGGTGAAATTATCAAGCCTTGTTGTCGATCGGAAATATAATAATTCCCATCTGAAGCATTCAATATAGCACTTGGTTGAGGCCTTATTTCGAAATCTCCGCCATAAGAATTTAAAGAACGATTAAATAAAAAAGAAACACTGGACGCTTTTTTGCCAG
>CAZTST010000059.1:0-2915 GCA_964616585.1 uncultured Draconibacterium sp. | reverse complement strand
ATTATGTGAAATAAATAAATTATTAGTGCTTACATCGAGACTTAAAGTTTTATCATTTGTTGGCGAATTAAGTACTTTCCAATTATTTCCGGTTACAGCAAAGAGCTGATCTCCAGAAACATTGGTCAATCTATTAACAATAAGTTCATCGTTGAATGCTACAATATGATTATACGGATCGCTTGGAAAAGGAAGGTGATTAAGTTTTATCCAGTTACTATAATTTGCCAGATTAGGATTATTAATATTCGCTCTATAAATTCCATTTTCAGTAGCTGCAAAAAATTCATCGCCTAAAACATCCAAATCAAATACCATAACATTTTTGCCATTGTCACCAATATAATAAGTGTCTTTTATTTCTTCGCGATCGATATCCACAACCACAATTCCAAATCCGCATGACAAATATGCATACTGATCGATAAAAAAGATATTGTTTATGTTTTTGTTTCCAAGAATAGTTTTTCGCTTTATATCAGATAAATTAACTACACGACCATCTTTAATTAAATCGATGTTGGAATTGGAATAAGCAATTAATAATGTTTTATGGCTGGCATTGTATCGAATAGTACTAATGCCAAAATCGGATAAACCATTTACTTTAGAAATACGATTAAGGACTGCCTCTTTTTTATTGAAACTCAGAATGCTGTAAGGAGTTGCCGCATAAACAAAATCGTTCGATTCTGTAATTGCAATAAGCTGATTATAAGGCAATTCATCACGCCACTGTCCAAGAGGAATATCCTGAGCAATAATTGAAAAAGTTTGAAAAAGAAAAATAATAATAAGGATTGCGTATTTCATTTTATGCCTGATTTTATCGACAATAATAATCAATTTTTTGTCTATGCTCTTCATAATTAAAATCGTAAACTAATAAAGACATAATGTTGCCTTTATGATAATGGATAAATAACGATTTCTATTGGGATTTGGTATTAATTCATCGCCTTTAGGAATTAATTTTAAAACGATTCTTTAAATACTTGCATCAGTGATATTTATTAAATCACGCAAAGCAACAGAAGCCAAAAAATTTCCAAACAAAGCAGGCATATAAGAAATAGTTCCAACAGTAGTTTTTTTATTTGCTTCTCCTTCCACAAAAATAATGCTCTCAGGATTAACCTGTTCTGAAGAAAAGACAACCTTGAATCCTTTAAAAACACCTAAATGATGTAAGCGTTTGCGTAGCATACGTGCCAACTTATCGTTAAACGATTTTGAGATGTCGGCAATTTGAACTTTTGAAGGATCTGTTTTTCCGCCTGCTCCCATCGAACTTACCAATTTATGACCATTTTTTAATGCTTGCTGTATCAAAAAAATCTTTGGAGAAAGAGTATCAATAGCGTCAATAACATAATCATATTTTTCGGCCATAATTTCATCGATACGCTCTTTTTGGATATACTCCTGAATAGCAATTACTTCCATATTTGGATTAATATCCAAAAGTCGCTCTTTCATAAGCTCTGTCTTGGCTTTTCCTTCAGTGCTTTTTAATGCCAGTAGCTGACGATTTCTATTGCTTGGCTGAATTTTATCACCATCAATAATGGTTAGTTTACCTATTCCGGCACGTGCCAATTGCTCCGCGGCATAAGCTCCCACACCACCAAGACCAACAACAATAACATGAGCCTTTTCAAGGCGAATAAGAGCATTTTTTCCAATTAATAATTCACTGCGTTCTTGCCAATGCATTCTCTGATTTTTTGCAAAATAAATGCTTTTCCTCGAAAACAAAAAATCCCAACCGTCAATTGACAGGATGGGATTTTTTCGATTAAATAGGATTCGGATTACTTAACAGTATCCATATACTGAATTAATTCTATTACTTTGGTTGAGTAACCCATTTCGTTATCGTACCATGAAACAACTTTAACAAAATTGTCGTTTAATGAAATTCCTGCTTCTGCATCAAAAATAGAAGTGCATGTTTCGCCAATAAAATCCTGAGAAACAACAGCTTCCTCGGTATATCCTAAAACTCCTTTTAATTCATTTTCAGAAGCTTTTTTCATAGCCGCTTTTATTTGCTCATAAGTGGCGCCTTTGGCTAATTTACAAGTTAAGTCAACAACAGACACATTTCCTGTTGGAACGCGAAAGGCCATTCCTGTTAATTTTCCATTTAAATCTGGAATAACTTTTCCAACTGCTTTAGCTGCACCTGTGGAACTTGGAATAATATTTAAAGAAGCTGCCCGTCCACCGCGCCAGTCTTTCATGCTAGGTCCGTCAACGGTTTTTTGAGTAGCTGTCATAGCATGTACAGTAGTCATTAAACCTTCTGTAATTCCAAAATTATCGTGCAAAACTTTAGCAATGGGAGCCAAGCAGTTAGTTGTACAAGATGCATTAGACACCATATTCATATCAGAGCGATAAGATTTATTATTTACACCCATTACAAACATTGGAGTATCGTCTTTTGAAGGAGCAGACATAACTACTTTCTTTGCACCGGCATCAAGGTGACCTTGAGTACTTTCTTTGGTTAAGAATAAACCTGTTGATTCAACAATATATTCAGCACCAACATCTTTCCATTTTAAATCGGCAGGATTTCTTTCAGCAGTAACACGAATTTTTTTTCCGTTTACAACCAGTTTGCCATCAGCAACGCTTACCTCACCATCAAAACGACCGTGAACTGAATCGTATTTTAGCATATAAGCCATATAGTCAACATCAATAAGGTCGTTAATACCAACAATTTCAATATTCGACTGCTTCATTGCAGCACGAAAAACCAATCGACCGATTCTACCGAATCCGTTAATTCCAATTTTAATAGTAGCCATAATATTTTTTGATTTAAATTTGTTTTCGAGCATCAAAGTACCGAATAATTCCACACTTAACAAAGTTTAAAGCGAACTATATTTCCGCAAACG
>CAZTST010000058.1:0-16458 GCA_964616585.1 uncultured Draconibacterium sp. | reverse complement strand
GCTCCGGAGGTTATATTCTGACAGACAATGTTTTATGGAGCGGCAAAGTAATTGAACCGTTAAAAAAAGGCGATAAAGACACAGCCGGAATTATCGAATTTAATATTCTTGTCCAAAAAGATGAGCGAGTAGAAAATGTTCTTTTGCCAATGCGCGATGGGCTGATGCTGATAAGAAAAAAGTAATTATTTTCTTTGCGTCACTGCGCCTTTGCGTGATTTATTTTTCTCACCAAACCGCTAAGCCGCCAAGAAAAAAACTTATTATTTAATTAGTTCATCAGTTGTAAGAGTTACACTAACGCTTTTAATTTTACCACCTAATGGTGGATTGAGTTTTTGAATCTTAACTTTTGCCCATTCAACTTGAAAAAATTCTTGCTGAACAGCTAAAAGTATGCGTCTTGATATATGTTCTAGAAGGTTGGAACTGATTTCCATTTCTATTTTAATTACCTGATATACTTTTAGATAATTAACAGTTTTTCGTAAGTTATCAGTTTTTTCGGCTTCGGTTGTATCTGCTTTAAAATAAAGGTCAACCATAAAGCCGGTTCCGATAATTTTTTCTTCTTCAAAACATCCGTGGTAGGCATAAAATTCCATACCCTCAATGGCAATCATCGACATGCTTTTCTTCTTTTATAATGTGCGTCAAAGTTACAAATCTTTTAAAACAAGCTCATATATTTGCTTGTTAATGGATGATGCTGATAAAGAAGCGATTGAAGAGCTGGTATTAACTGCGGCCAATAAAGCTCTGGAGCATGCCGATAGTGTTAACGAGATGGAAATGGCCAGTGCTGCTCGCGGATTAATGCCGGGAATTTTTTAATTTGGTGATGTTCTGATTTGCCATAATTGCACATAATTGGCGTAAGTATAATTTATCAATTGATGTAGGCAAAGAATAAATGATACATTAAACTTGACGATTAAATTGATTATCTTTGTGTAAAGTTTAAAATAATGAAAGCCTTAGAATTCAAATCAACGATTAAAAATAATCAGATTTTGATACCAGTAGGACTACAATCTGAGCTGGAAAGTAAACAAGACAAAGATGTCAGAGTGATTTTGCTTATTGAAGATTCCAATGTTTCCGATGATTTGATCTTTCAGCAAACAGCACAAAACCAATTTTTAAATGGATATGATGATTCGGACTCTATATATGATTAAGAATGCTTAAGGATATGCTGAATTTTGGAGACGTCGTTTTATTAAAATTTCCATATACTGACGATACAACCAAAAAAGAAGTTCAAAAAATTATAGCAAAACTAACTTATTGATTAAAACATTAAAATAGTAATGCATCATTAGTTTTCTCCTATTTCAAAAATCTTCAATTCGAGTTGTTGAATTAAATTTCGCATGAGTTTGCTTTTTATCGATTCATAATCAGGCGCATAACCCAATTCCTTTTCTATTGAAGTCACACCTTTATCAATAAATCCGCATGGATTTATGTAATTAAAGTAATCCATATTGGTAGTAATATTAAGCGCAAAACCGTGCATACTAACTTTACGACTTATTTTAACGCCAATTGCTGCAATTTTCCGCTCCGGTTTTTCTTTTGTTTCTGCTATCCAAACACCAATACCAAGTTCTTGAAGTGTAATAATAATTGCATCTTCCATTTTTTCGATATACTGTCTTGTACCTAAATTCAAACTTTCCAAATCAAGAATAGGGTAGCCAACTAATTGACCGGGACCATGATAGGTAATATCTCCACCACGATTAGTTTTTACAAATTCCGCATTTTTAGCTTGTAGCTGAAGCGTATTAATTAACAAATTTGATTCATCACCGCTTTTTCCTAAAGTATAAACATGCGGATGTTCGCAAAAAATAAGATGATTGTAAAGCGCATGTTTTTCGCATTGCGGAAGTGTTTCGTTGCAATTTTTGATAAACAAAATCTCATCAAACAGCTTTGTTTGATAAATCAATGCTTCCTGATATGGAATAAGTCCTAAATCGTTAAATATGGTAAAAACTTCCATTTATGACAATTTGCTAATATGTTTCTCTGCATGATAAGAAGAACGAACCAGTGGACCGCTTTCAACATGAGTAAATCCTTTTTCAATTCCGGCCAAACGATAGCGTTCAAATATATTAGGATGAATGTATTCTCTTACTGGAAGATGATTACTTGTAGGTTGAAGATATTGTCCAATTGTTAAAACCTGACATCCAACAGTACGCAAATCGTCCATTGTTTCAAAAACATCTTCCTCCTTTTCTCCAATTCCAAGCATAATGCCTGATTTAGAGATAATTCCGTATTCCGAAATTCGTTTTATAACCTCTAAACTGCGGTCATATTTGGCTAAGCTCCTCAATCTAGGAGTTAGAACTCGAGTAGTTTCCATATTATGAGAAATAACTTCCGGACGTGAATCCATCATGGTTTTTAAATCATCATAATCGCCTTTAAAGTCTGGAATTAAAGCTTCTATCGTTACTTCAGGAGTAAGCTCTTTAATTCTGCGAATAGTTTCGGCCCAAATAGCAGCACCACCATCATCTAAATCATCTCTGTCAACAGAAGTTAAAACAACATGTTTGAGTTTTAACAGCTCAACTGATACAGCCACGCGATTAGGCTCTTCCAAGTCAACAGCTAGTGGCTTACCTGTTTTTACAGCACAAAACATACATGCGCGCGTACAAATATCACCTAAAATCATTAAGGTTGCAGTTCCCCGTCCCCAGCAATCTTCCATATTTGGACAATGACCACTTGTGCAAATTGTATGCAATTTATTGCGTTCAATTACTTCTTTTACACCAATATATGTTTTTCCAAAAGGAACTTTAATCTTCAGCCAATCAGGTTTTATGCGTTTATTTTGACGTTGTTCTCTTATGTTCATTTCATTGAATTTGAGCGGCAAAGTTAAGCATAATGATTTTAGTCGGTAATGGTGTTTTTCCCGGATGATTTCACATTGAAGGAGTCAGGGTTTCACTTTGAGTGAAGCCCATACTGTCTTTGAGTGAAACCCTGACTCTGTCGGATATTTCAGTATTTTAGCAAAAAAAAACATGCGTATAATCATTCAAAGAGTTAACAAAGCATCAGTTAGCATTCAGGAAAAAATATATTCCAAAATTGAACAGGGAATGCTTATTTTTCTGGGAATAGAAGATGCTGATGATTTTAGCGATGTGGAATGGTTATGTGGGAAAATAATTAAGCTTCGCATTTTTGATGATGATAATGGAGTTATGAATCTGTCAATCAATCAAATAGAAGGCGATATTTTACTTATTAGCCAGTTTACTTTGCATGCCGGCACAAAAAAAGGAGCTCGTCCATCTTATATACGAGCTGCTCATCCTGATAAAGCTATTCCACTTTATGAAGATTTTATCACGGAATTAAATAAACAATTAATTGCAGATGTTAAAACAGGAGAATTTGGTGCGGAAATGCAGATAGAACTTATAAATGATGGTCCGGTAACAATTATTATTGATTCGAAAAATCGGGAATAAATCTTTTTGGTACTTATTTTCTCAAATAATTACGCATTCCGACACCTATTTCTGCAATAAAATGCAGATATTTGCAAGAAATATTAAACAATAAAGCATGGAAAATACAGAAAAAGTATGCGTTTTTTGCAAAAGAAATCAAGATGATGTACCATTGGTGCATTTAGAATTTAAAAATAGCAGCTATTGGATTTGTCCTCAGCATATTCCGGTTTTAATTCACGACCCTTCAAAACTCACAGGTCATTTACCGGGCGCTGAAAATATGCAGGCTGGTTAATTAAAATTCCGTACTAAATCTCCATGGTGTTTTTTAATGAGCATCAGATGTTTATTAAACAAAACATTATATTATCTTTGATATAAATTATTCGATAAAGAACTTGAACCCAAAACAATGAAAAAATTAACTTTTTTATTTTTTACACTTACCTTACTAACTGCAGGCACTTTTATTTCATGCGACAAAGTTACTAACGCTCTTGAAACAACAATTCCCGATTTAACATTTGATGTAAATATAAATGTTGCAGAAATTAATACTAAAACCGGCAGCTATGAATTTGGCGGGTCGGGAACTATTGATCCTAGCACAATACCTGAATTACAACCTTATTTGGCTCTTATTAGAGAAGTAGTGATAACTGAAATTAAAATAACTGTAATTTCTGTTACTCCTGCAACTGGTCTAGAACTATATGATGCAACTTTTTCTCTTACCGATCTGGTTACCTCAGATAATTTCACTTATTCAATACCAAGCTCTATTCCTCTTGAGGTTGGCTATGAATTTATTATTGGTACAAGCACACCAAATTTTAATGTGGCTTCAGAAATAATTAGCAGTTTACACGAGGCAACGGTTAGTGCAATTGGACATGTTAGTCAAACAGGCTTTTTGCTTGGATTTAATTATTCTATAACTGCCAATGTAACGGTTGGTGTGCCTCAAAATTAGGCTAAAAATAGTTGATAAAAAACGAAAGGTGAGACATTAGTTTCGCCTTTTTTTATGCTGCAAAGCTCAAAATAAGGAATATTAAAAAATCAAATTATTTAGCAGGTAGCTATTAAATTTATCCAATATTTCGGGAAAATTTTCTCGTCCAAAACCTATTCTAAGATACTTTCCTTCAGCACCAAACATCTCGCCGGGAACTGTCATTATCCCTGTTTTCTCTACCAATTTATTGCTGAATTCTAATGCTGAGCTTTTAATATTTATTCGAACAAATGCCGTTGAACCTGCTTTTGGAGGAATAAAATCAAAAAAAATATCATGCTTTTGAGAGAAATCTTGGAATACTGCTATGTTTCTTTTGATTTTTTCGATATTTGGAAAAATAAATCGATCGATATTATTTAAAGCAATTAATGTTAAAACCTCAGTCGGAGGACTTGTGCAAATGCTTAGATAATCTTTAAAAGCAAGAACCTTTTTTAGCAATTCTATGTTTTGAGACACCAGCCAGCCTGTTCGTAAACCTGCCATTCCAAAAGATTTTGAAGTCCCCCATAAACTTATTCCCTTTTCGTAAATATCACTTACAGGTGCTAATTCTATCATATTACTAATCATCAACTTATGATACATTTCATCGGAAAAAAGATAAAGATCATATTTTCTTGCTATATCAACAACCTTTTTTAATTCAGTCAAAAATAGATAACTTCCGGTAGGATTATGAGGGAAATTTATTATAATGAGTTTGGTATTTTTTTGAATGAGGCTTTCCAAATCATCAGGATTAAATTGCCAGTTTTCCGGATTTGGTTTCCAAAAAGAAACATCGCATCCAAGAGATTCAACAACTTCAGTTAAGGATTGATAGCTTGGCGATACCGTTATAACATGGTCGTTTGACTCTAGTAACACATTCATTAATATAAAATTAAGCTCTCCGGGAGAAGCAACTAATATATTATCGACTGTTGCATTTTTATAGTGTTTGGCAATAGCTTCTCTTAAAAAAAGACTTCCTTCACATTCGGTATAGCCAAGTTTCATTTCACTCCAAAGCTCTAATTCCTTTTCTGAAGCATATTTCAGAATATCCGTTACAGCATAACCATCGCAATCAGAGCTCGACAATAAATACTTCGCTGTAAATTCGTGCTTTGCGAAATACCTTTCTAATTTAAACTCATTTATTCTCATTTTTCCTTTTGCTTAAACAAAAAACGCATTATAACTATTACAATATCAATTGAATAAATTTAACGCTTTAATAAACAATAAATTTAACCTGTCCATCATTTTCGCTCCTAATAATATAAAGTCCGGAAGCATATCCACTAATGTCAATGCTTACAAGCTGTTTTCCTTCAAACATTTTAACACCTGACGAATTGTATATCTGACAATTTATACTTTTGTTGAAATATATGACTCTTCCATTTGTAGGATTTGGATAAACTGCCAATTTTTGCCCATTATTGATTTCATTTATTCCAACTGTATTTGCAACATTAGATTCGCCCGGCGAAGGTGTATTGAAAAACTCCCAATAAGATGTTCCATTCGGTAGTCGTCCGTAGCTTATATCGTCTGTTTGAAGGCCAAAATTTAGCGCATCAACTATAAAAAATTGCGAATTAAAAATACCAATCTCTTCACCATCTTTGCTAAGTTTAAAATTTGTGTGATGATCTCCCAATGTTGGATCTCCATCTGCCCAAAACAATTCAAATCCGCCAACAGGCATAGTAATGGCAGGCATCTGCCATTTATCAGGCATATCCAAATTGTCAGTTAAAAATAAATCGCCTAAAAATACAGGTTGGCTATCTCCATTATAAACTTCAATCCAATCGCTATAATTTCCATATTCATCTGCAATAGTAAAATCATTGGCAGCCATAAATTCATTTATAAAAAGTAATGGAAAATCTCCTGATAATGAATTTATTACTGAAGGTTCGCATGGTAATATCCTTACTTGCCAGTAAAGATCAGAGACTTTAATTTGATAGCTAACTTTAGTTTCTTCGGTAATATTAGTAAGAGTGGTAGTAAAAATTCCACCTCCTGTATCAAACATTTCAGCCTCTTGAAACGAACCATCATCTAATGAATATAAAACCATTACGGTTGGCGGAAATGCTTCTGCTTCTACTTTGGCCTTTATCCAAATCTTTTGTCCAGCTTCTCGTAAGTGACCGATATATTTAATAATCGGTGACATAGAATTTAGTTCCAATTGATTATTCATCGATATTTTTCGATTAATTAAATAAGGATAAAGGCCGTATTTTACATGTGCGCCAAGGTCTTGATTATAGGACTTCAAAAAATCATTGTAAGTATAACCATAATCGAGAGAATGATAAGGATCGTTGGCAACATAAGGTGCAATCATATTTTTTCTGGCTTCGATACTTTGTATTAGCGAATCTATATTGATAGTATTGTTAATCAGCATTTTGGCGTAATAAGTGAATTGCTTTCTAAATACAGGATTATTTACTAATCGACTATAAAGTGGCCGCTTCTCGTTTCCGCCCATCTGCCAACTATAAACATTACGTGTACCCCAGTCGATATTAGACCAATCTATACCAAATGTATTATCAACATCGTAAGGAATGTACTCCATTTTATCTGTCGCAGTGTTATGGTATAGGTAAAAGTTATTTTTATTGAAAATATAACCGTCCCAGTTTCCGCAAAATATATCGGCAGCCATTATTTTTAAATAATCGTAGGTATTAAAAAGTTCGTCAAGCTTACATATTAAATCATTGTCTGAAGTTCGATTCAGAATATCAATAAAAGTAGCTAAGTCAGAATAATCATCTTCTTCTTTATTTGTTCTAAGATCATAGGCTCTCCCGCCATTTGATCCATATTTATAAAGATTTGGATCTGAGCCCAAATAGTTTAAATCTACAGGATATGTGCATTTATAAAGATTTCCATCCTTATTTCCAAAACGATTTAAAACAAACTCTTCATCAATATGTTCAACGTTGATATACAATCCATAATAATTTCCGTTGATAAATACTTGCACATGATTAGATCTTGGCGCCGGAATTCCCCATTTTCGCAAAATATCCCACATTATTTTTGAGCGTATAATCGATGGATCGTTATGTTCTCCGTTTAGATTTAGATTTTCTACTCCATAATATTTTCCTCCGGAAGTAAATTTATTAAAAGATACATTAAAGGATTTCTTTTTCGAAACGCGTGAAGTATTTCCGCGCAGGCGAAAGCCAACTTGTTCGATAGTGTCTCGAATTGTTCCATTATCAAAAACAAATTTCGCATGAAATTCAGTGTCGCTATACACATTTGCATAAATCCAAGCCAGAGTATCAGGATTTATTGTGATGTCGATGCGAGGAACAACGGTATCAATATACAATGGTCCATTTTCAGGAAAATTTGCTTGAGAATAAGTAGAAAGATGAAATATTATGCAAAATGTAGAAAAAAGTAAACGATTAATCATAAGGTTAAGTTTGTGTTTGTAAAAATAAAGGTTTTATTGGTTTGTGCAGATTTGTTTTTACTTTAAAAGAGGGCAAACCAATTCACCTCTCCAATACCTCGAAACTCCAGCTAATACTTTCTCCTTGTTCATCCACCAAGGTCATTAGATAAGTTCCGGGTTCGGGTGCTAATTCCATGCGATGGTTGGATTGAGTGCTGCCCATGTATTCCTGATTCAAATGCCAGAATATTTTTATTTCAGGATTTCGATGTGCAATTTCAAAAACAGCTTTTCCCATTTTTCCGTCTAATTCTCGTGGAATAAAAATTCGCGTAAAATCTTTAGGATAAATAACGGCCATATTTGTAGAAACTTCCGGTGTACAACCTTCTTTGAATGGTGGAAGAGTTTTATAGAAAGGGTTTTTTTGTTTAAAATACCATTCCTGCACAGGTGGAAGTATAAACCAAGGTTCAGTTATCATCTCTGAAACTGAATAGCATTTGCTTGTAACTCTATTTTTTTTCTCTTTATCCAAATGAACTAATTGATGATATGGACATTCTGGTGTTGAAAGTGCGTTTTTTGGAAGTAACAATTCTATTGTTTCATCGCAAATATCAGTGGCAAGATAACCGCTTTTTTTACAAACAAGAGCAGTTACCATATTCCATTCAGGTAATTTAAACCATTGTTCCTGAGGTAAATACTTGAATATTTTGAATAAAACGGGAGCAGCTACACTTAAACCTGTAAGATCGGGTCTTCCTTCACCATCGGCATTTCCCACCCAAATTCCAACAACATATTTTGGTGTTACACCAATTGCCCAAGCATCTCGATGACCAAAGCTGGTTCCAGTTTTCCATGCAATTTTTCTGGCCGACTGAAAATCCTGCCAACCGCTTTCCTGCCATGGACGATTAAGCGTTGACATTGCTTCCATAGTCCACCAAAGAGCTCCGGGTTCAAAAATAGATATTTCGTTCTTCTGTTTTTTTTCTCTTAAAGCATCACTTAAAAAATAGTTGGCCGGAGTTTGTATTTCTGAGTCGTTTAGTGTCTGAGCCATAACCATATAGGCATTGCACAAATCCCATAAAGTTGCTTCTGCACCACCTAATATTAGAGATAATCCATAATGATTGGCTGGTTTATCTATAGTATGTAAATCGAGTTTTTGTAATTGATGATGAAAACGCTCCAGACCATATTCTCTCAACATTCTTACGGCAGGAATATTCAACGAACGAGCCAACGCTTCACTTGCAGGAACCATTCCATCATAAGATTCATCAAAATTTTTAGGCGAAAAACCTGCTATTTGGGTAGGAATATCCGCAACCAAAGCATTTGGCAAAATAACTCCGTCCTGAAGCATAAAGGTATAAAGAAAAGGCTTGAGAATACTGCCGGTACTTCGGGGAGAAGTGATAATATCTACATCAGCTCCACATTCCTCGCTCAGGCAATTAGTGTTTCCGGTATAAGCAATAATACTTGCTTTTTCTACATCTATTACAATAGCCGCCAAATTATATATCTCATTCTGAATGAATACATTATAATACTCATCTACAATTCTGTTTACATTTTCCTGAAGTGACTTATTTATAGTCGAAATTATGCGTTCTCCCTTGTGGCCTTCTTTTATCATTCTTTCTAATAAATGAGGCGTTTCTCTAGGAATTGCATTAGGACTTCCCGGCAAAGATTCTGATTTTGCAAGCTCGCAAGTTTCTTCATCTATTTCTCCTTTTTGAAAGAGTTTATCCAATAAACGGTCTCTTTTTTGTTTAAGCTTTTCATGATTTTTTCCGGGATAAATAAGCGAAGGCGCATTAGGAAGTACAGCAAGAGCAGTTGCTTCTCCCCAAGATAATTGATGTGGCTTTCGACCGAAATAACGCCAGGATGCAGCTTCCAGCCCTACTACATTTCCTCCAAAAGGAGCATTAGAAGCATACAAATTCAAAATCTCTTTTTTGCTGTAAGTGATTTCCATTCTCAAAGCCTGAATAATTTCAATTATTTTTTGAAACAAGCTTCTTTGCTTTCCCTTTCTTGATAAACGAATAGTTTGCATGGAAATGGTACTTCCTCCACTCACAATTTTTCCTGCAACTATATTTTGCTTCAATGCTCTAAACATTGATATTGGATTGATACCGAAATGTTTAAAAAAATATTCATCCTCAAAATAAGTGATTGCTTTAATGAATTTCTCAGGGAGACTGTCAGATTCAGGAAAACGCCATTGTTCATCGTCAGCAATTTTTGCTGCAAGTAAACTGCCGTTTTCATCTTCTAGTATTGTGCTTATTGAGTCGTGAAAAAGCGGGTTTGGTAAACATAATGCAAACCACAGCAATAAAATAAACGCTGTTGACCAGAGGATTTTATTTTTTCTTTGTTTTGAGGAAAAGAACATTTAATAGCTTTATTATGGTCAGTTATCCCTGCGAGGTTTTAAAAACCTCGCAGGGATCAGCCGTTTCAAAACCCGGCAAATCAGAAAATTACTTAATAACTTTCACCCATTGTCCAGCTTGTCGTGCATTTATTTCATTGTCATACATCGCCTCGCAATAAACTGTTGGAAGATAATATTCTCCTAAATACGCAGCATTTAGCAATACTCTAAATGTCTTTTTCTCACCTCTGCCAATATCAAAATAAGTCAAAACCCTATCATCTCTAATATCTTGATATTTAGGTAGATCAGCTAATTTGCTTGATTGCATTTCATCCATTCTCATATTTCTTATTTCCCAACCTGAAGGGAAAATCTGAGTAAGTGCCATTTCTTTATAATCGTCTCTAATTCCCGGATGTTTGATTTGCACTTCTACCATAAAATCAGATCCTTGCACCAATGAAACAGGATTTATTTCTTGTCCGTCCAAGCTTAGATAACGCACTGCCATTGTTAAAGAATTTTCAGCATTTGTTTTATCGCCTGCGGCAGGAATTCCTTCCAATTGAAGTTTTACAAATAGTGTTTTGCTACCCGTATTTTTTAGCTTTATCTTACCTCCTGCTACTCCTTTTATATTTAATTCTATTTGAGATAGAGGCGATTGAGAAGAATATTGGTTTTTGCTTTGCCCGTTTAATTCATATTCGTAACTCATTTTATTATCGGCACTGACAGAAGTTCCTATAAACTTAGCCACTGCCAATAAAGTATAAGCAGTAGTTTGGGTGCTATGCCATCTGTCGGAAGACATTTCTTTTGCTAATTCATCTAAAATAATCTTTGCTTCTTGTTTCCTTTCCAACATACTTAAGGTTTCCAATATCATTGCCTTATCTCTTAAATCACTTCCAAAGGAATAAGACAATTCCTTATATGGCTCAATATCTGTTGATTGATTAGCTAATAAGCTTTCTGCAACCTTTTTCTGTCCTATGATAAAATATGCTGCTGCTAAACGCCACTTTGCTGCTGAAGACAGATTTTTTAGTGTTCTTAATCTATTCATTGCTCCAATTGCCGGATCTTTTGCCAACGCAAGTGTATATAATCGATATGCCTGAATTAACTGATTTCCTGAAAAAGAATATCTATCTGCATCAGAAGTCCAGCTATCAGCTCTTTGTTTTTGAAAGCTTTTCCAATTTGATAATAAACCAGGAGGAAGACTATATCCTTTCTCCTGAGCTTCGAGCATAAAATGTCCTGCATAATTGGTTCCCCAATCGTTTGCTACATTCAGTTCGCCCGGCCAATAAGAAAATCCGCCCGAATAGATTTGAAACGACCTTAGTTTATCAATTGCGGTTTTGATATTTTCCTCAATTTCAGTTTTCTGTATTGCGCCTAAATCCAGCAAATTACCAAGAAATAATTGAGGAAAAGCTGCGGATATTGTTTGCTCTATGCAGCCATGTGGATATTGCATCAAATATTGCAATCTTTCTTCCAGATTTAAAGCAGGAATAGACGATAATTCTATTACGCCTTTGTTTGTTCCTGACATACCTATGGGTTTATAATCGCTTTCCCAGCTTTTCCCCGGCTCTATCATTGCATCAATTACATCCGTTACTCTTGGGTTGGGTGCTCGCACATCCAATTCCACTTCGTAGCTAGCTATTTCGTCTCCACTTTTAACGCTAACATTGACGGTAGCTATTCCTGTTTGTTCTACTACCGATAAATTAAAATTTACCAATTTATCGCCTTCGCGAGAAAACTGAATTATTTTGCTTTTTTCGTCATCAATTTTTAACAAATTATTGGTCTGAACACTTACTGTAACTTCTTTTATCTTTTTGTCCATGGCAAAAACAGTTACAGGTAATACTACTTTTTCTCCCGGTCCAAGCACACGAGGTAAGGTTGCTAAAACCATGAGGGGTTTTTTTACAGCACATGTTTTTTCAGCTGAACCATAGGCCGTTAGATCTCCTGCAATAACCATTGTTCTTACCGAACCAACATAATTCGGCATTAATATTTTATGCTTATTTTCACCTTTCGATTTTAATTCAAACGGCCCAAGAAACTTCACAACAGGCTTAAATCGGTTGGCTTTGGCGCCTCCTGTTTGTAATTGATTTTCGTCTCCACCTAAAGCTAATAATCCTGCCATTTTTCCTGTAAACGCCCCAATAACATATTTGTACATATCCCAGGTACGAACACTCAAAGCTTCTTTTGCATTAAAATGCGACCAAGCGTCAGGAGTTTTAAAACGAGTTAAATCTAATAAACCATCGTCAACAACAGCAAGAGTATAAGTCATTTTCTTTCCGCTCGACTCGCTAATTTTCACAATAAATTCCTTCTCTGGAATTAAAACATCAGGCATGGAAATTATTGGTTGTAAATGCGATGTGGGATTTTCAATACTAATAGATTGAACACCATAGAGCCTAATCGGTAAATCATTCTTTACATTATTATGAGGCTGAATTAGAGTAAGATGGATAAAAATATTGGGTGTCATCTCCTTTGTGGCTTCTATTTCAAAACTGTTCTTTCCGTCTTCTAAAGTCACCCAAAAAGTATTTAATACTTTTGAACCTGATTCTAAACTGACCAAAATTCTGCCTTGTTTAGCGATAGGGATATTTACTTTTATTTGATCGCCAACCGCATATTTCTCTTTGTCGGTGCTAAAAGTCAGCATTTCGGCACCTTCCGGATTTTCGCCGGAATCATCACTTCCCCAACCTTTGTATGTAACATAAAATGTTTGCCCTGCACTGTGCCCTGTTATTGGATCGATAACACGAATAAATTTTCTACCGTATTGATTGCCACCAAAATTAAGCTCAAACATTGCTTTTCCATTTTTGGTATCAATGCTGGCTGTTTTTATAAGATTCTTACTCTTATTGGCAACATATCGAGATAGATCATCCTCGGAAGATCTTTCCCACCACCATCTCCAATAAACATTATATATTTCTATTTTTACTCCTTTTCTATCGACCGGTTTTCCTTTCTCATCAACAGTAACGATAGGAATTAAATTTGAATCTTCAGAAAATAACGCACCATTCCAACCTTTGCCTTCCGGAATTTTTACGCCAACATATCCACGATAAGGAGAATAAGGCATGCTGAATCTATCGACTGAAAAATCGCCACTTTTTTCGAATGCTCGAATTTTAAATGTTGCCTGTAACATACCGGGAGCATTTTTCTGAACTTGAAAATCGGGCGAAACAATGGCTTTTCCATCCGCATCAACTTCGCCTTCAAAAATCATTTTTTCCTCTGTTTCAAACTCTTTTGAAGGATCATCGAAAGTATAATCTTTAAATTCCTTAAAAATTGTATATCCTTTGCTGAGGTTTAGCTCTATATCTGTTTTCAAATTCGCAGCAATAGCGCCGTGTAACCATTTCACTTCTAAATCGCCTTTTGGTTTAACGGCATCGGTTAAAAATTCTGTATGGAAATCCAAATTTATTTTCAAGCGGTTAGGCTTGATAGATTCTATTTTCAAGGTTTTGCTAAAAACTGAACCGCCTAATTTAACTTTTGCAGTCCAATTTCCTGTAGGAGCATCCATTGGAGTGGCAGTTCTAAAATCATAAAATCCGTTCAAAGAAGATACGCTGACTTTTCTTTCAAACAACTGTTGTTGAGGCGTATATAATTCAAAGATAACAGGATGATTTTCAGGAAGTACCTTGTTTTTATCTTCTAAAATAAATGAAACAAAGAGAGAATCGCCCGGTCGCCACACTCCTCTTTCGCCATAAATAAAGCCTTTAACTCCTTCCTGAGTTTTTTGACCGCCAATATCGAACATGCTTAAAGAAAGAGCAGAACCATCGTCCAATCTTAAATATCCTCTTTGTTTATCTTTTTTTGCAATTAACAGAAATGGCTTTTTTTGTAAATCTATCTCCAACAAACCATCATTATTGGTAAGTTTAGAAGCAATCATCTCATTCTGAAAATTATACATTTCCACAACTACATTTGCTAAAGGTTCTGTAGTTCTAATATCGGTAATAGCCACATTTATTTTACTACCATGACCACCTTTTGCAATTATTCCCAAATCAGAAGCAAGAATATTTTTAGCTGCAACCTTACTGCTTCCTACATAGTAAGATGATTTACAAGGATTATCTCTTTCATAATAATTATAATCGTTATTATAATTATCATCTGCATCGCTATAATACCAATAATCGGAAGCATTGTCCCAATAGCCATCTTCATTGTTGTTATCGAAATTATTGTAAGGTTCATCCAATTTATTTTCTTTATCACAAGGATATAGCGATTGTTGTTGTGTAAAACTCAGTGCTATACGATAAATAGCTCCGGGTTCTGGGCTAATCAATTTCGATAAATCAATACTGAAATTATTCCAATTTCCATAATCAATTGGTTTTTCGGCTTTTAAAGCCAATTCGCCTCTATACACCAAACGACCAACACGTTTTAACTCATCAGTGCCACTAAACTGATTAGTTTGAAAGAATTGATGGATATTCTTCTCAAAAATCTTGACAACTTTCACGTTTACTGCACTTAGATTTACAGCTTTAAATGGAAAAATTAAACCGTTGGTTGATGGCAAAATAACGCCATTTCCTATCAATTCTATTGCAGGTTTGATACTTGAAAATGTTATTTGCTTTTCAACAGCTTCCATTAATTGATAACCTGCAATACTTTTTATACTATTTGAAACAATCAATTTTAATGATGAATTAACATAAGAAACAGGATAAAGTTTAACGATATTTCCCTCGCGAATCATTCTGACATTAGTGCTTGGTTGAAAATAAATTAAGCCTTCAATATCCTGATCCTGACTAATAGGATCGGAAAAATATATACTCACAAATTGCTCATCTTTTTGTGTTGTTATTATATCCAGAACTTTAAACTCACCTAAAGGAGGAATTTCAAATAATTTTTCTTCCTTTTCATCGAAACCCAAATTCTTACCATTCCATTTCAGATTGATTTGACCTAAACTTTCCGTTCTTCGCACACTATCAATTACAAAACGATGCATTTTACCTCCATCCTGATGCTCCCATCTTATGGATAATTCATTTTTGTTTTGAAAGACGGAAATGGATTTTTCAAGAGCTTCACCTTCTGCATAGTCGTATGTACGAGCATATCCATTAATCATTTGCCATTTTAAATCCTTATTATTGTGTGCTTCCATGCCTTCAAATTCCACTTCCATAGATTGCTTCATAACCTGAAATTGAAAGTCAAAAGTTTTAAGCTTTGTTGGTACGCTTATGAGTTTGGATAAATAAAATTCAGCTTCATAAAGTTGGCCAGCAGCCAATTTTGATGATGGTTTAAATTCTATGGTTTGCTCATCAAGCCAAAATGCCTGTCCCTTTATTTTGGGACTAAAATCAAATAAATCTTCTTCTATCATCTGCTGAGGCTGCGCCTTTGGATAAGCTTCTGCCAGTTGAATTTTGATAGACGATTGATTACTAACTACACCAGAAGTAAAGGCAGAAATATAAGATGTAAATGCCGGATCTGTTTGCTTATGCGTTTTGTCTCGATTACATTGAATTAAGGAAATACTAAAAAGTAAAATTAAACCTAATGATTTAAGTGGAAATAAATGAATGCGTTTCATAATACAAGTTTTTTCTTTCCCCAAATATAGAAAAGAATAAAACACGATCGTTTTTTTTGTGATTAATGATCAGACCCTTAAAGAATGTAAAATCCGTGATTTAGTTATCTAATAACCTGAGCATCCGTTTTTATTTATTTTCCTCCAAATTAATATTATACCAATCTATTTTTCTTGAAAAATACATAACAAGTCCCAGAATAATAAATAGACCTATGCTTCCTATTAAAAGCGCATAATCTTGTAATTGAATTATTACAAAGATAAAGCTGTATAATATTGCCAAAACAGCTGATATTAAAAGAGTTAAGCTATTCGATTTCAATATAGCTTTTACATAAGCCGTTACCAGAACTAATGTTGAAACAGCAGAAATGATAAATGCATAATTAAATTTAATATGCTCAG
>CAZTST010000057.1:0-16511 GCA_964616585.1 uncultured Draconibacterium sp. | reverse complement strand
ATAGTGGTTCAGTTTGATCCGGAATTAGTGGTTCAGTATGTACCGGAATAATCACCACACTTTTTTTCTAATTTTCGATATGTGATTCCTCCCAATAAATACTCGGCTATTATTGCCTCTTTTTCTTGATGTGTTTTTTCTGTTTTTTTCATCTTTTACACTTTAGATGTGTAAACCTATTTTAGGACGAGACAAAGCATCAAATCCTACTCAATCTAGAAAAAGAATCTGACAAGCGGCTGTTTGAAGATATCGATGATATTAAAACTCTGGTCGATAGGCTTTTGCTGGTACATAATATTCCTTCAAAAGAATTAAGCAATACGCTGCTTTTTATCGATGAAATTCAGGAATCACCAAAAGCGATACAACAGCTAAGGTATTTATACGAAGATATTCCCGCTTTGCATGTGATAGCAGCCGGTTCGTTGCTGGAATTTGCGCTACATAAAGTGAGGAGCTTTCCTGTGGGGAGAGTTGAGTATTTGTATATGTTTCCTTTAAATTTTGCGGAATACCTAGGTGCAATTAATCATGCAGGTGCTGCGGAACAGCTCGAAAAAATTCCTGCAGAGGATTATGTACATAACATCCTGCTCGACTTGTTTAATCGTTATGCAATCATAGGCGGAATGCCGGAGGTAGTACAAACCTATATTCAAAAACCGAGCATTGCCGATCTTCCTAAGGTATATGAGAGCATTTGGGGAACATATCAAAACGATGTGGAGAAATACACAAACAGCGAAGTAGGACGAAAAGTAATAAAGCATATTATGTCTTCAGCTCCGCACTATGTTGATCAGCGCATTAAGTTTCAGAACTTTGGCAACTCAAATTATAAGTCGAGGGAAGTAAGCGAGGCTATGCGTCATCTGGATCAAGCTAAAATAATACAGCTTATTTATCCAAGCACCGATGTTGAACCCCCGATAAGAGCAGACCTTAAAAAGTCGCCTCGACTTCAATTCTTAGATACAGGCATAGTGAATTATACCTTAGGTATTCAGGCTCAAATGCTTGGTGTTTCAGACCTGAGTGATGCTTTTAAAGGAGCGATTATCCCTCATCTAATAACACAGGAGCTCTTTTCACTTAACAAGATTAGTAGTAATAAGCCCCATTTTTGGGTGCGCGAAAAAACACAATCAAGTGCTGAAGTCGATTTAGTGGTTAACTTTCAGGGCAAAGTAATTCCGATTGAGATTAAGTCAGGAAGTACTGGATCGCTTAAATCGCTCCATCAATTCATCGATATGAGTCCACACCCCTATGCCGTTCGGATTTATGCCGGGAAATTTAACGTTGAGAATCATACTACACCAAGTGGAAAGCCATATTTATTAATGAACTTGCCTTACTATTTGGGAACCAAAATACCTGATTACTTAGGATATTTAATAAAGAATTATACCCTATGACAAAAGCGTCAATGTATATCACAAGCTATAAATTAACACTAGCTTTTATTATAACAGGATGATATTTTTCAATATTCAAAAGTGACACCGAATTAGACACCTCGTAAAATGGTATAATTTGTATAAATCTGATGACTGGAAATAAAAAACCACTCAATATCAATGTATTAAGTGGTTTTATGATGTAGTTTAAACTACTTTTTGTGGGCCCACCTGGGCTCGAACCAGGGACCAATTGATTATGAGTCAACTACTCTAACCGACTGAGCTATAGGCCCTATATCTTATCGGTAATTGCTTTTTATAAAAGCGGATGCAAAAATACATATTCATCACTTAGAAACAAAATAATATTTTTAATTTTTTGCCACGAATGTACGAATGGTATTTACGAATTAATCGATCGGATAATTTATCCACATTTATTTTCTCGATGGTTCAATATAATGGACGAGTTTGTTTTATTACTGTAACTACTAAACAATTGGCCCTCTTCCATTATTCGTGAATTCGTGGCTAGCTTTTTATCTTTTTTCAATTGCCTCACTTCCACTAAAAAACCCAACCATTCCTTATTCATACGCTCAAAGTGCGTCATACTCTAAATTTCAATATTAATTCTTTTTAAGCTAAAGGCATCTTGTTACCTTTGCAGCCGATTAAAAAAAAGAAATATGTCTTCTAAAGCTCGTTTGCGTTTTGCTCCCAGTCCCACCGGCCCCTTACATATGGGTGGAGTTCGTACAGCCTTGTATAATTATTTATTTGCCAAGAAATTGGGAGGGGATTTCATTCTTCGCATTGAGGATACCGATCAAGCTCGTTTTGTGCCCGGAGCAGAAGATTATATCAAAGAATCGCTGACCTGGTGTGGAATTAAATTTGACGAAGGCATTGATGGAAAAGGCAAATATGGACCATACCGACAGTCTGAACGAAAAGAGCTTTATACTGAATATGCACAAGATTTGATTAAAAACGGCTGGGCTTATTATGCCTTCGACAGTTCTGATGAACTTACTTCTTTGCGTGAAAAGGCAGAAAATATTGGCGAAGTTTTTACATACAATATTGAAAGTCGTGGTGGTTTAAGTAATTCATTAACACTATCTTATGCCGAAGTAGAAGGAAAGTTGAAAGCTGACGAAGCTTATGTTATACGTTTTAAAATTCCTGAGGATGAAGAAGTCGTTTTTACAGATTTAATCCGAGGAGAGATTCGAGTAAAGACTGCAATGTTAGATGATAAAGTCTTGTTTAAATCGGACGGTATGCCTACTTATCATTTGGCCAATATTGTTGATGATCATTTAATGAAAATTTCTCACGTTATTCGTGGTGAAGAATGGTTGCCTTCTGCCCCACTACACATATTATTATACAAAGCCTTTGGATGGAAAGCGCCTGAATTTGCTCATTTGCCTATCATTCTTAAACCAATAGGAAAAGGCAAATTAAGTAAACGTGATGGCGATAAAATGGGCTTTCCTGTTTTTCCTATTCAATGGAACGATCCAAATTCGAGTGAAGTGTTTTCAGGTTATCGCGAGGATGGATATTTTCCTGATGCATTTGTAAATATGCTTGCTCTTTTAGGTTGGAATCCGGGAACAGAACAAGAAATCTTTTCGATGGAGGAATTGATTGAAGCTTTTACGTTAGAGCGAGTTGGTAAATCGGGTTCTAAATTCGATCCTGAAAAAACCAAATGGTTCAATCAGCATTATTTAAGAGCCAAATCAAATCAAGATCTCGCCGCCTTGTTTCAAACGGAGTTGAAGAAAAAAAACATTCAAATCGAAACAGAAAAGCTGAGTGAAGTGGTGGAAATGATAAAAGAACGTGCCGTTTTTATTGCTGATTTTTGGGCACAGTCCTATTTCTTTTTCCAGTCACCAAGCGAATTCAATGCTCTGGTGGTGAAAAAGCGATGGAAAGAAAACACCCCACAAATTATCTCCGATTTACACGATTTATTTTCTATTTCTGAAGTCTGGGAAGCAGAAGTTTTGCACGATATTGCTGCTAAGTATATTGAGAAAAACGAATTGGGATTTGGTGCTGTGATGAATGCTTTACGACTGGCAATTGTAGGCGATGGTATTGGCCCCGATTTATTCAAAATCATTGCATTTATTGGTCGTGAAGACGCATTAAACAGATTGAATTTCGCTCTAAATACTATTTAATCACCCACAAATAGGTTAGTTTTAGTGTTTTGGCAGTCATTTTTTCTTGCCACCAAAACACTAAAACACCATCCGCCAGATGGCGGACACCAAAATAAGTTTTATTATTTATTCAATTTACTAATCCTTCTCAGATTCTTACGTCTTTCCATTTTTAACTTGATGGTATAATCAAGTTCATATAAAGCCGGAACAAACATCAAGGTTAGGAAGGTAGCAAAACTCAATCCAAAAATAATAGACCAAGCAAGAGGCCCCCAGAAAGCCACATTATCGCCACCAAAATAAATATGCGGATTCAATTCGGTAAACAAGGTGGTGAAATTAATATTCATTCCTACTGCCAAAGGCACCAATCCAAGCATAGTTGCTGTTGCTGTTAGGATAACTGGAGTAATCCGTGTGCGGCCACCTTCAATAATAGATCTTCGCGTTGGAATACCTTCTTTCTTTTTGGAATCAATAAATTCGACAATCAAGATTCCATTTCGAACCACAATACCTCCAAGAGCTACAACTCCTAATCCGGTCATCATAATAACAAGGTCCATTTTAAATATAATTACACCAAGCAAAACGCCAATAATACTGAAGATTACCTCGCTAAGAATAATGAGTGATTTGCTAACCGAGCTAAACTGCGTAATTAGAATAAAGAAAATTACTCCGATTGCAATAATCATAGATTTAATAAGGAAAGCTATTGTAGCCGCCTGGTCTTCTTGCTCGCCGGTAAGTTTGATGGCTGTTCCCTCATGCATTTTAAAATTTGCTGCCTCTCGTTTGATAATCGGAACAATATCGTTAGCCGAATATCCTGAAAGAACATTGGAATATACTGTAATCACACGTTTTTGATTCAATCGTTTGATACCTGCATAGGACGAAGTATAGTCAATTTTAGCTACGGTTGATAAAGGAATACTTCGCAACACTCCTGAATTCATATCACGATAGGTAATCATCAAATTAACCAAGGCATCAATGTTTTCACGTGTATTTTTGTCGTAGCGCAACATAATTGGGAATTCATCCTCATCTTGTTTTAGCTTTGATATTTCTTTCCCAAATAAAGCGGTACGAACTTCCATCCCTATTTGAGCAGTTGAAAGTCCCAATCGCTGAGCACGATCACGATTCAACTGAATAATTATTTCCGGAGAATTCATCTCAAAATCGGCTTTTAATTCTTCAACACCGGGAATATTCAATGAATCGATATAATCGCGGAAAGCATAGGCATCAGTTACCAAATCTTCCAAATTCTCACTGGTAATCTCAATATTGATTGGCTTTCCTGTTGGCGGACCCATTTTGTTTTTATCGACCGAAATTTCAGCTCCGGGAATATTAACCACTTCCTTTCGAATCATTTCAAGGTATTTTGTAGTCGAAATTCCTGTTGTACGATGTTTTGTTTCAATAAAATTGATTGAAACTTTTCCTTTATTGAAAGAATTACCGGCAGAAATCAAACCTTGCTCTCCGGCACCAACAGTTACATTGGATATAACCGATTCTACATCAGGATTATTTTCTCCAATGGCTTTGTAAACACGTTCTTCGGCAATACGCGTAATGCTGTCTGTTACATTTTGATGAGTACCACCGGGCATTTTTATATAGACAAGAACATTGGTCGGATCATTGTCCGGAAAAAACAAAACGGTTGGTTTTGCAATAGATGTAATCAATACTGTTGCAAAGAAAAGAACAATCATGCCCACCAATATCCAAATTGGACGAGCCCCTTTTAGAATGTATCGCAGCTGTCTTTCATACATTTTCATCACCCATGGCCAAATTTCCTCCTGAAAATTTATAATCATTCTCTTAAGTACAAAATGGAAAAGCAACACTAAAAATGCCGCGAAAACCAATAAATTACCCATACCAAATGATTTTGTAATATAAAACACCGCTGCAAAAGCAAGTAAAATAAAAATGATCATTCTTTTACGTTTCCAACCGCTTCCTTTCTGAAATTCCTGATCATATTCGTGTTTCATAAATGAAACCGCAAATACTGGATTGAAAACATAAGCCACAAAAAGAGAGGCAAATAGTGTGATAATCAGTGTTACCGGCAAATAATGCATAAACTGACCTACAATGCCTGGCCAGAATGCCAAAGGGAAAAATGGAGCCAAAGTGGTAAGTGTTCCTGATAAAATAGGAAGAAATACTTCGCCTGCCGCTTTTTTAGCCGCAACATTGATATCGGGATTAAACCGATGAAGTCGATGCGTATTTTCGATTACAACAATGGCATCATCAACCACGATTCCAAGGGCAAAAATAAAAGCGAACATGACCATCATATTCATTGTAAAACCCAGACCGGGAAGAATCATATAAGCCACAAACATGGATAAAGGCACAGACAAACCAACAAAAAAGGCATTGGTAAATCCCATAAAGAACATAAGCACTATGGTAACTAAAATAAATCCGATGATAATTGTATTATTCAGTTCTTCCAATGTATTTCTCGTATGCGTACTCTGGTCACCGGTGATGGTAACAATCATATCTTTCGGATAGAGATGTCCTATCAATTCATTGTCAACAATATCTTTAATTTCATCGGAAGCATCGAGCAAGTTTGCACCTGTTTTCTTGATTACGTTCAGCGTAATTACATTCTTTCCATCCAAACGAGCAAAACTCTCTTGCTCTGCAAAACTATCGGAAACATCAGCCAAATCGCGCAATTTTATATAGGCTCCGCTTGACGAGTGAATGATGATATTTTTAACAGTTTCTACGTTGGCAAACTCACCTTTAATACGCACCGTATTCCGAATGCCGTTGTTTGTAAGATTACCTCCGGAAATAGTCACGTTTTCTGATGCAACAGCTCTTTCAATATCGTTGAAAGTAACTTTTGCAGCCTGCATTTTAAAAATATCGGCATTGATCTGAATTTCACGATTTAGGGCTCCAACAATATCAACGCGCGTAATTTCTTTCAAGCCTTCAATTTTATCCTGCGCTATTTCGGCGTATTTTTTCAGTTTCTCAAGATCGTAATTACCTGATATATTGATATACATGACCGGCATTTCCGATATGTCAACATCCATAATCTGTGGATCTGAAGGCAGATCGGTTGGAAGTTCACTTTTCGCTTTGTCAACAGCATCTCTAACACGTTGTTTTGCTGTTTCGATAGAAAGATCAGGATCAAATTCAACAACAATGGATGAAAAATCAGGAACCGAATTGCTGGTTACTTTTTTAACATCCGAAATCGATTTCAACTGTTTTTCGATCGGACGAGTGACCAGATTTTCAATATCCTCAGGCGAAGTTCCCGGATAGGGTGTGCTTACAACAATATATGGAATTATTACTTGTGGGAATTGCTCTTTTGGTATATAGTAATAATTCATCATTCCAAGTATCGTAATCAGCGTAGCAAGCACGTAAATACTTGTCCTGTTATCGATTGCCCAGCTTGTTGCAAAAAATTCTTTTATCTTATTTATTTTCGACATAATTACTCCTGTTTGGAAATTAGAAAATTATTTTTTCACCGGCATTCAAACTTTGGAATCCTGCAGTAATAATTTTTTCACCTGCAACTATTCCTTCAAGAACTTCGGCTATTCCATTGTAATCCATACCGATTTTAATATTTCTTTTTTCAGCAATCCATTCATTCCCATTTTGTTTGGCAATATAAATGAATTTGCCGTCCTGATTGCTTTGAATATAACTCACCGGAAGACAAAATGTATTCTCGTTGGTATAGTCCTTAATTTTTACATAAGCAATCATATTGGCGCGAAGCTCAACTTCATTGGAAGAAACTTTACATTCTACTTTAAAAGTTCGGTTGGTTGGATCAATAAACCGACTTGTAAAATTTAATTTAGTATCAATCTCCTTGCCTGTATCAGGAAAACTTACGACCACTGAATTTCCATTTTTAATGCGGGATGCATAGGCTTCTGATACATCGGCAGAAATTTTGGCTACACTCATATTGATAACCCGAATAATTGAAGTTGGCAATCCGGGAGAAGCCATTTGGCCTACTCTTAAGGGAACACTTTCTACGGTACCATCGATTGGAGATAGAATCTGAGCCATTTTTAATTGTTCTGTCAGTGTCTTCACACGATTCTCGAGTGATTCCTTATTGACTTTAGCCTGCAAATATTGGATTTCGCTGCCGATTTTCTTGTCCCAAAGTACACTTTGTTTTTCGAAAATGATTCTGGCCAAATCAAGTTGAGTATTTACTTCTGAAATGGATTGCAACAATACCTGCGAATCAATCTCTGCCAATAGCTGACCCTTTTTAACGGGCGATCCTTCCTTGACATAAACGGCTGAAACTATGCCGGGAATTTGTGGGCTCACGGCAATATTCTTATCACCATCAACAGTTCCTTGTACCTGAATAAAATGATTGAAAACATCTTTCTTTGCATTGAGAACGCTTACAGAAACTGCATTAAGTTCGGCGTTTGCATCAATCGGATTTATTTCAGCTTCAAGTTTTGCAATTTGTACATTTAATTGTTCGCGTTGAGCTTTCAACTTTACGAGCTCGTCTTTTTGGTCGACTGTCGTGCTACACGATACAAAAAACAACATTAGTGCTGAATAGTAAAAAATCTTTTTCATTGTTATTTATATTTAATATTATTATTTTCGAATTATTAGGTCAATTTTTAATTGTGCTTATTGTTTAAAATCTTGATTTATATTGTATAATTTTTCTAATTGAGATTTGGCCACCTGCAAATTATAAATACATTGATAAAAATTGGTCAGATTGCTCAGATACTGGTTTTGGCTATTCATTAAATCCATACTCGAAGCCATTCCAAGTTTGTATTTTTCAAGAGTCCTTTGGTAAATCGTCTCTGATAATTCTTTGCTAATTTTCTGATTCTGATATTTCTCAAGCTTCAGCTTTACCTCACTTTGGTATTGGCTGGCTTGCATCATCAAACTTTTAGATACAAAATCCCGTGTGTTTTGAGCTTTTTTCAGTGTCCTTTGTTTTTGAGAAACGATGGCTAAACGCTGTCCACTGCTAAAAATTGGCAAAGTTAAATTGACACCAATCAGATCTTTGGGCGCAAAATCGAAAATTGGAGCCTTAAGTTTTTCGGTATGATTGTAAAAAGCACTTATAGAAGGAAGAAAACTTGATTTTGCCAGTTTCAATTCCAATTTAGCTGCTTTTTCTGAAGTTTGAATTAGTTGAAAATCAACATTGTTGTCAAGAAAAAATGTTGCAGCCCCCAATAACAAACTCGTTGCAGTAAGCGATTCGTCTGACTCTATTTCATCTTTTAATTCGATCATATCAGTGTCTTCCATTCCCAGCTGAATTTTCAATAATCGATAGCCGGTTTCCAGATTGCTGTCAATCTCGTTCAGTGCATCCCGTATGGTATTCGCCGTAACTTGCAATTGATCAACATCCGTTTTTTCAAGAAAGCCCTGTATGTTCATTTCTGAAATCTCATTGAGGGTTTGGTTAATGTTTTCGAGGTTTTGCTCTAAAATAGCACGACTTTCTTTTGCAAGTTGTAGCATATGATAGGTATTTACAACCGTTTCAATTACATCGAGTCTGGTTTTCTCATCGTTTTGTTTAGAGAGATTGTAATAAACCTTTGAGGCTTGTAAACCAACAATATAGGATCCGTTAAAAATTAATTGTGAGATTGTAATATCAGCTACAATATTTTGTTTTACACCAAGTTCAATAAAAGCATCAGGATCTGCATTTGGATCAAAAAAAGTTGCCGGAAGACTTGGAACTTTTGGATAATACGTATAATCGGCTTTTGCATTTATTTGAGGTAAACCAGAAGCAATAGTCTCCCAGATTTTCTTTTGTGCAATTTCCAGATCGAGCTCTGAATTTAAAATTTTGGTATTGTTTTGCATGGCTTTGCTAATGGCATCCTGCAAACTGAGTTTTATGGAATCCTGCGCCATGGCAAAATTAGCCGAACCGATAAGCAACAATGCTAGAATTAGTGCCTTTAAGTGTTTGATAAACATATTCTTAAAATATTTATTAGTTATTATTCTTTTTATTTTCTTGATTGATTTCTGATTTTCTTTTCTCAAAATAATCAATGCCTTCCTGAGTTGAAATCGCACGTATATGATTTTCGAACATGGCTTCAAAAAGTTGATTGAATGAAATATTTTCGACAAACTGATAATCCTGGCTGTGCATATCAACCATATTCCTCACATACAAGGTAGCTGCAAGTTCTACATTCACATCATTTCGGTAAAGACCTTCACGGATGCCCTTGTGAATGTTTTTGCTGATTTGTTCAAAAATGTGATTTTGCTTTGCGATCATTACCTCATCAAAAATAGCTTGATAATATTTTCTCAACTCAAATTTTTGTTTTGAATCCAATCGACTCATTTCATTAAAAATCAATAAACTGACTTTTAATAAACCCTCAATAGCATTGAGCTCTTCAAATTTAATTTTGGCAAATTTCTTGTTCAACTTTATATCATCATACTGGAATAGCTTTTCTATCAGATCTTCCTTGCTTTTCACATACTGATACAGTGTCTTCTTCGAGATCTTCAGGTTTCGGCTTATATCGTCCATATTCAGATTCCGTATCCCAAACTCGTAAAACAATTCTACAGTTTTCTCAAGAATTGCAATCAGCTTTGGGTCGCCCCAATTTATCTCTTCCTGCATTTTTAGCGCTTAAAATTAGTTTTGTGCAAATGTAGGAAACGTTTTTGATGTTAAACGTTTCCTGATGTTAAATTTTTCCTAATTTTTCATGTGAGAATTATAGCCCTAATTCCGTATCTGCAATATGCAAATGAAAAGCCTTATTCACTTCGTTGATAATGTGTATATTAGATATGTGAATACGATCTATTACACTTCACCTTAAAAGTGAAAAAGACGATTTATTTATGGAAACTAAGATAACAAAAATTGGCATTACAAATGATAAGATTTCAGCACGTGGAGGGCTCGCCATATTTCTAAGATACATTGAACAAACGAGGCTATATAATTTGATTTTAGAAGCTATGCTTCCTTTTCTTATAAAAAACAACAAAGGATTACAATTAGTTGGGGATCTTTTTTGATTGATGTGTTGTTTAGAGCAGCAGACGCACACTCAAATCATGGAACAGATTATACTGATAGGGTGAAAGCAATAGTTAAGTTGATCCGAAAAAGATATTCGAAAGATGTTCCGATTGTTATCTGTGCTGATAGCGGATTTGCTGACCAAAAAGCGTATCTAGAATTTGAGGAAAACTTAGGTATACATTACATTACCACAAGCAGAATGTATAAAGGTGTTAAAGAATATATGGCATAAATTCCTGTTGAAAGTTTTGATGAATTTTGACTCGTCCTGAAAAAAGTTTACACTTATTAATGCTTCAAGCGCCTATTTATATTCTTCAGGCAATTTCCTTATTTTAGAGGTCTGCTCAAAAGCGAACCCCATTTTCAAAAGTTTATCTTCTTCAAAGGGTCTCGCAATAAAAGTAAGGCTACTCGGCTCTCCTGCTTCGCTATAACCCATAGGAACAGTTAGGCAAGGGTATTTAGCGGCAGCGGCAAAGCCTGCGCCTCGGTTATCAATGGTTAATATAGCATCCAATTGATGTTCAACCATAGGTGTTTCAAAATAGCGCACTCCCTCGCTATGAAGTCGATTTCTTAATAGAATTAAGCTATCAGGGCTGATATCTACTTCCGAGGCTACTTCAAAACGACCTTGACCATAAGGAATTCTAACTAAGGTATCTTCCAAATTATAAGCAACAATCTCTTTCATAGAGCGCGAGGCAATGTCCTCAGAGGCAAATTGGTTCAGATAATTTGGCAGGTCTATTTTCATATCGGCACTAAGTAAATCGCCAAAACCATCAAAATTTACATCTATTGCTTCAAATTCTATGGCCATGCCACCTAGAGCAATAATTTTTTCTACGGATAATTTATAAATTGAATCCCTTAAAAGTCTTTTGTCAACTCCAAATCGTAATCCATTCAGGTTTCCGGTTTTTAAATCTTCCCAGTATATTTTATTTTTTGGATTATCTTTCGTTGCGATATCAGCATCGTCTTCTCCGGTCATAGCTGAAATAAAAATCGCATTATCAATTACGTTTCTAGTCATAGGGCCAGGCGTATCCAAAGTGCCTGATAGAGGAACAATACCACTTCTACTTAATAAACCAACGGTTGGCTTGAGCCCTACAACGGAGCTTTTACTTGAAGGTGAAAGAATGGATCCAGAAGTTTCGGTGCCAACAGCTGCTACTGCAAAGTTGGCAGCAATGGCTGCACCACTTCCCGAGCTTGACCCACCGGTATCAAACATTTTCCTACCATAAGGATTCAATGTCTGGCCACCCACGGCGCTATATCCATTCGGGCAATTAAAGCAAAGGAAATTGGCCCATTCGCTTAGGTTTGTTTTCCCTAAAATGATGCCTCCTTTTTCTTTTATTCTTTCAACAATAAATGCATCCGAAGCTCTATTGTTTCTTAATAAATGAGTCCCCACAGTGGTAGGCATTCCTTCGGCATTTGTATTGTCTTTTAAAAGAACAGGCATGCCATAGATTGGATGGTCTGTAGCCGATTTTTTTTTGTCTTTGATTCGAGCTTCTTTAACTGCATCGGGATTAATGGCGACAATGGCGTTTAGCATTTTGTCTTTGTCGTTCTCATATTTAACGATTCTGTAGAGATACCATTGGGTAAGTGTTTCATAAGTGAGATCTCCGGATAAGATATGCGATTGAATGCTTGGAATATCCTGCTCGAGAATAAAGGGTTTTAGTGTTTGATAATCCTCTTCGGAGAAATTGCTTATTTGATCGGCAGCATTTTTCCACATTTCATTTTTATCCAATATTCTTGATTGGATGAGCTTGAATTGCATTTTTTGGGATTCGTGGCTAGCATTTGCAGCCAATTCAGCAGTTTCATCATAGGGCGTCCAAGTTGCAATTATTGTTTTGGGTTGAGGCTTGCAAGCGGCAAACACAAGGATGAATAAAAAGAAGCTTAATTTTTTCATATAGCATGGTTTTTTTAATTCGTGTTTGTTTGTTTTTATTGAGTTTGATTTGTTTATAATCAGACCTTAAACATACGGAAAATTTCTTTTGCCCGTATCAAGATTGTAGAACTATTATCGCTAAAGGAATGACTAAACCGTAGTTCGAAGGTAATTCTATTTTTGCTCTTACTCCTTTTTTATTTCAGGTTGATTTACCACATTTAGTTCAAAAATATCATTTCTTGAATAGTGCCCAACAACATCGAAATCTAATTTGCTTTGGATTATTTCTTCTAAATCTATTTCGGCAATCAAAGCGCCGGAGCTACCGAATAAAGGACCTGCAATTATTTTGCCAAGAGGCGATACTATTACACTTCCTCCCGGACATATATTTTCAGGTTCATCCTTTATCAGATGTTGATATTTTTCGGGATACAATGATTTTGTAAAATACTGATTACATCCTAAAACAAAACATCTTCCTTCCAGAGCAATATGTATCATTGTTGATGTCCACTCCACTCTTGAATCGGCAGTAGGCGCTACATAAATTTCAACACCTTTACTATACATGGCCATTCTGGCTAAAGGCATGTAGTTTTCCCAGCAAATAAGGCCACCAAGCTTTCCTATTTTCGTCTGAAAAGTAACCAATGATTCCCCATCGGCTTCTGCCCAAATAATTCTCTCAGAACCAGTTGGTTTAATTTTGCGATGCACTCCTAATAAACCATCAGTAGGAGAAATATACAACATAGAGCAGAATAAACTTCCGCTCACAGCATCTTTTTCGGTAACACCAATTACCAAATATATTTTTTGAGATTTTGATAACTTTTCAAGTCTTTTTAAGTCTTCGCCTTCAATGCTTATACTGTTGTTGGCATATTCCGCAAAGAGTTTTCTTCCTTCATCGGTTCTGCTTCCAACTATTGCTCCAAAAGAAAATCCTCTTGGATAACCCGGAATAAATGATTCCGGGAAAACAATTAATTCACATCCTTCTTTTGCGTATTGCTTTGTAAGTTTCTCAACCTTATCAATTGTTTTCGCTTTGCTAAAGAAAACGGGGCTGTCCTGAATTAAACATATTTTTACTTTCATTGTTTTTATTTTAATGTAGTTCGCATCAAATTTGTATGTGAATCTTTCACAAACATTTAAGCTCTATTTATAACTCAAAGAAATCATTTATTTGTCATAAACACCCAATAACTCAATCCCATCCTAAGTTCACTATAACTCACATCTTCACCAAATTTCTCTTTTGCCAGAGCTAAACTTATATTTTCAGAAGATTTAAAATACGCAACTATTTTTTTGAGTTTTTCTTCGCTTAAAAACCCGTTCACATCCAACTCTCCCAAACCAACATAATGTGCTAAATGACTTTCGATGGTTGTCGGCGAAAATCCCCTTTCTTCAGCAATTTCTTTAATAGTTTTTCCCGATTGAAACAATTCGAAACTCACTTTTTTTGTGTCCACCTTGGGCTTCTTCTTTATTCCCGAAACTTCTTTAAGTGGAATTTCGCCTTTTTCAATATTATTTTCATAGCAATAATGCTGTATCATTTGAATTATATCAGCACCAAATTGTTCAATTTTTTTATTTCCCAAACCATTAATGAGCTTAAGTGTGGTTGATTCTGTTGGTAAATAATTCACCAATTCGATTAATGCTTTTTGAGAAAAGACCATATAAATAGGGATTCCTAAGTTGGTGGCCTTTTCGTAACGCCAAGAACGTAGTAAGGAGTATAATTGAGGATGAGGAATTGACTCGGGGCTTAGCACTTCTTTGGCCTTGCGTTTTTTTGAAGTTGGAAAATCATTTTCAATTAATGCTTTAGCACGTGTATCCAATAATTTCTTCACCTGAAAGCCATCTTTGCAAACATCAAAGCAAGCTAATTTTAGCTCAACTTCTTGTGAAAGATTTTTGGCTGTAGCATTTATTTGTTTTCGCAAAGCCGTATTATCAATTTCCAAATCCACTTTTCCCAAATTGTCGATTAGTACTATTTTTACTTTTTCGTGAAAATATTTAGCTGCTTTGGATACTCGTTCCTGCAATTCGACATTTTTCTCCACATCGGCTTGAGTTGTTAAATGCTGCTCTATTTGAGTCTGAAACTTCGTGGAAATTGCCATCAATTCTGCTTGAAAAGCGATGTGAATTTGTTTAAAATAATTAACTAAAACCTGAGGAAAGCTGGCAATGTTTTCTCGCATCTGCTTATTCATAGAGTTTAATAACATATTGGTTCGGTCGAAGTTAAATAAATCTGTTAGTAATTCGTGCTGATAGGCTAATCTCGCTTCAATCAAATTTAGTTCATCAGGCTGATTTTGTTCCACAGACTGAATAAAACTGCTTACTGTTCCATCATTGATAATACTGCGATTTGAAATGGGTGTACTCAAAACCATACCTTCCAAAGTTTTACAACGACTAAGTGCCACATAAACCTGCCCGTGCGCAAAAGATGCTTCGGCATCAATAATTGCGCGTTCAAAAGTCAAACCCTGACTTTTATGAATGGTAATTGCCCAAGCAAGTTTTAACGGGAACTGACGAAAAGAGCCTTCCACTTCTTCTTTAATCTCTGCAGTTACAGTGTCTATCGAGTATTTTACATTGTCCCATTGCAAAATAGTTACCTCAATTTCAACTTCTTCATCAGGGCAAAGCACATAAATAATCTCATCCTCAATTTTTGTTATTTTTCCAATTTTCCCGTTATAAAAAAGCTTTTGAGGGTCGGGATCGTTTTTAATAAACATAACCTGTGCATTCACTTTTAATTTTAAATCGAAATCGGTAGGATAAGAATACTCAGGAAATTTACCTTCTATTGTGGCATTGAAAACATGTGTTTTTTGTGGCAGCTCGCGCAATTTTGAGTCGTTAATTTGATTAGCCTGATTGTTGTGCGTACAAAGAGTTATAAAACCTTCGCTGTCTTGATGTTTAAAATCAGGAATATATCGCTGATTCAATGTGTTAAGTGAATTTTGATCAAGCTTATTATCTCTGACTTTATTCAGAATTGATATAAAACGGTCGTCTTGCTGGCGAAAAACTTGTTTAAGTTCAATACTTACATAAGAAATACTGCGCAATGTTTTGCTGCTGAAAAAATAGATAGTGTCATATTCTTTTTTAAGAAGACTCCACTCATCGCTTTTCACAACGGGCGAAAGCTGTTGCAAATCGCCAATCATAAGCATTTGAACTCCGCCAAAAGCTTTGCTTCTGTTTCTGAAACGTCGCAAAACTCTATCTATTGCATCAAGCATATCTGACCGAACCATACTGATTTCGTCGATTACTAAAAGATCGAGGCTACGGATTATATTGATTTTTTCTTTGCTGAAACGATTTTGTTCAGGTGATGCATTTTCCAAACCAATTTGTGGCCCGAATGAAAGTTGAAAAAAAGAATGAATCGTAACTCCCCCGGCATTAATTGCTGCTACACCGGTCGGTGCAACAACTATCATTCGTTTGGGCGACTTTTCTTTAAGGCTTTTCAAGAAAGTGGTTTTTCCTGTGCCTGCTTTCCCGGTCAAAAAAATATTTTGCCCTGTGAATTGAACAAAATTAAATGCGAGGTCTAATTCTTTGTTGGATTGCATATCTTTTGTCTTTGAAGGAGGCAAATTATTTTTTCAGATAATCTTTAAATACCTTATTTTGTTTCAGTGTTTTGAAAAACAATAATATACCTTTTCCGGATTTAGAAGTTAAAAGTAGTTATATTATTCTCATTACCAAAGCTTTTCTTAAATAAACACATGAAATAATATATTTCCACATATATTTTGAAATTGCATCTG
>CAZTST010000056.1:0-16557 GCA_964616585.1 uncultured Draconibacterium sp. | reverse complement strand
CCGGGCCGTTCTATTTTGCACTTTCAATAAAAATTTTAAAAAAACACGACATTAATGTATTCAATAATTTCTCTTTTTCTGAAGTTATAAATTTGGAATGGCTTAGAAAACTTATCTATGTTTTTGGAATTGTGTGGACAGCATTAATTATTATTACTGTAATTCATCATGTTTTCAATTTATTTTCAATGGTTTTCTGTACAGATGGATTATTTCTTTCATTATCTGTTTTTGTCATTCTGATTGGATATTTTGGGTTAAAGCAAAAAGAAATTTTTACAATCGTTTCTAGCAAAGAACAATTTTTAATACCGGAGACCAAGATAAAATACTCTAGCTCTCCTTTAACAGATATAGATGCAGAGCATTATGCTGAAAGCTTAAGTAATTATATGGTTTCATCAAAACCCTTTCTCAATCCTAATTTAACTCTACCGCAACTTGCATCAGAAATTGGGATTTCATCGCATTATTTGTCGCAGATTATTAACGAAAAGTTCAATGTAAATTTCTTCGATTTTGTAAATACATTTAGAATTGAAGAGGTTAAAGAGAAAATTATTGACCCGAAATTTGAAAATTATTCACTTTTGGGCATAGCACTAGATTGCGGATTTAACTCAAAGTCAGCTTTTAATAGAATATTTAAGAAATTTACAAATCAAACACCTTCGCAGTTTAAATCTGATTCTATTTAGCCTTAATCAAGATTTTTTTCAAACACTTTGTGTCTCACTTTATAAGTAAGTACTTCTATTGTCAGTTCTGTATGTCCCACTTTATAAGTTGGAGCGATTGTCTTTTTGTTGTGCCATACTTTTGTCCAAGAAATTATTCAAATCTATTTTTAAAAAAAAGGAGAAATTATCATGACAAAAAACTATTCGGCCTTTTATGAGCAGACTCGCAACATGATAGGCAATTACGCTAAAGAAAATCCTGAATTGATGACCGCTTTTTCAAACGTACATAAAATAGGATCAAAAGATGGAGTGTTGGAATCGAAATACAATGAGTTAATTGCTTTGGGAATTTCGATTAATACAAATTGTGAGGGATGTATCACAATGCATATACACGATGCAATTGAAAAAGGCGCAACACATAATGAAATTGTTGAAACAATAGGAACGGCCATCTATATGGGAGGTGGTCCGTCCGTTGTACATGGAGCAAAAGCTTATGCTGCTCTGCTAGAATTTGAAACAATAATGAATGAAATTATAATCAGTAACAATTAAGAAAACATAATAATTATTAATTTAAAAATGCAGAAAAATGAAAACAAAAATTGAAAAACTTTTAACAGAAAGTTCAAAAAGCCTAAACAAATTTAGAAGCAACTTAAAATTCAGGATTTTACCTTTGCTTTTATTCTCAATCTTCTTTCTATCGTCAAACGTAAGCTTCGCCCATTGCGATTCTTATGACGGTCCGGTTATTAAGGATGCTATTAAAGCTCTCGAGACCAATAATGTAAATATTGTTTTAAAATGGGTTGAGAAGGATTATGAAGTAGAAATTACAACTTTGTTCAACAAAACTTATAAGCTCAAAAAAGGGGATAAAGAGATTTATGAGATTGTCGAAAAATATTTTTTCGAAACATTAGTTCGCATTCATAGAGAAGGAGAAGGTGCGCCTTATACAGGTTTAAAACCTGCAGGTAGTGCTAGTCAGATTGTTAAGATGGCTGATAATTCTATTGAAACAGGTAGTGTTGACGATTTAGCAACTAAATTTATTGCCCATATCGAAAAAGTTGTGAAAGCGAAATACAACAAATTGATGGAATTATCAAAAGTGAAAACTGAGTCTCTTGAAAAAGGTAGAGAATATGTTGCTGCTTATGTAGATTATACTCATACTCTGGAAGCTTTACACGCACCTCTTGAACATGGGAGTTCTGCTCATGCAGGACATTAATAATAATAAAAAGTAAAAATATTAAATCAAAATGCAAAAGACTTCTTCGGTAATATATCCAAGGAAGGTTTTTTGATTATGGTAAACATTCTTACTATATTGATTTGTAAATCAATTTAATAGATAGCTTAGATATGTGAATGTATAATATTAAAATAAACAAAAAAACCCGGCAAAATGCCAGGTTTTTTTATATTATGTTCAGTTCTACTTAATTATTATTTAGAAGGCAGTAAATCCTTTTCGTTCAGCTTTGAAGGAGTAAATATTCCAATTACACCTTTTAAACCAACACTCATTACAATATTATAAAAGAATGCGAGAAATGCCAATAATAATAGGCCACCACATATACCGGCTAATATCATGTATAAGTTATATTCGCCATTATAATAAATTGTACGTCTAAGCATACCTTCTAATCCTGCCATTCCCATAAATGCGCCCATTCCAATTCCACCAACTAGATGTGCCCAGAAATGGAAATTAGCCAATTTCTGACTATAGAGTTTTGCTCCATTCGTTACAATAGGAAACAGAATATAAATAGCCGAATAAAGTGTCATAGTTAATCCTACAAGTATAGCAACATGAACGTGCGGCCCAACAATCCACTGTGTATTGTGCAAAATTCGATTCAATCCAATATCTGCTTGCATAATTCCTGCAGGAACAGCAAGTGCAAAACCTAATAATCCACCAAGTAAAAACTTTAGTTCATTTGTCATTTTCAAAGGTCGAGCACTCCAAAGAGTTGCAAGAGTGATGAAAAATGCTAATCCTTGTGTTATCAATTCAAAAGCTGTTACCATTTCGCCGGATAAAATCTTTAGTATCCCTGGCTGTGACTGATCAGACATTAAATGATGCGACCAAACAGTCCACGACACAATTAATTCGACCAAAAGAGCAGCTCTTGCAATATTCTGCATAAAGAGGTTTTTGCCGCTTATCATCATAGCCAACAAATACCATGTACCGGCAACAAAAATGAGCACCAAACCATCAGCAATTAAGTCCAAACCCCACCAGAACCAATTCTTATATAGCAGAGCATCAATGGCTGTATCTTTCAAATCAAAACCCAAAAGATGACTAACCATATAAACCAATATTAGAACTCCTGTAAATAAAATAATGCCTGCATTTAGTGCCACATCAACAGTACCTCTGGCAATTGCAGCTACGGGAAGCGATACAAGATGCTCTTTTTGCTTTTTCTTTTTTCTAAAGAGATTTGTAAATCCGTCATAACCGATTGCTGATGCAATTAAAGCTCCGGATGGCTGTTTTTCCCAACCTTCAGGTGTATAAACAATGGTTTTAAATATATTGATAACAAAAAACACGGTTCCCAACATTACTAAAGCGATACCTACAATAAAGAAGGTTCCTCCAATCGGGCTAAACTGACTAAAATCAACGGGTAATGGCCAATAAAGTGTATATAATGGGGCATAATGTGTTATAAATCCTGCCAACCAAAATGTTATTGTTCCAACGGTAATTAAAATAAAAGTCCAATTTCCTAGTTTTACGCTCCACAAAGGTTTTTTCATTAAAAAAGGAACAAGAAATAAAAATGCTCCAAAAACAATTGAATAGGTTGAACCAAATATTCCCACGAGTGGATGTGCTGTAAGTATTGCAAAATACTGAAAATCAGGGAGTGCGCTAAATGGCTCTATTTGATAAATTCGCATAATCATACCTTCTATTACAGCAAATCCGTAATAGATTAGACCAACAACAACAAACCTTAAAATAAGTTTTTGCATTGGGGTTAAGCTTGCAGGCTTGAACAGCCCCTGCTCACCATTCATAAATGTTTCTTTAAAACTCATATCTTCTTAATTTAGTTTTTTTAAAATATTTTCATCTGTTTTAAGGAATAGAAACTTCTACAACATCCTTTAATATCATCTGAGCACCTTTTGGCCCGGAATACTCAGTTGACCGAATAGTATATACTCCTGGGTAATCGAATTGCCATAAGATGTCATTTCTGTGTCCTGGAACAACTTGCATTTGGAAAACCATAGAGTTATCATCTCTAAATAAGCCAAATCCATAAGTCAGATCTAGTGAGCTAACATCAAATAAAGCTTTGTCGCCTACGTTGATAATTAACTTTTCCGAAGGTAAATTAAACTGGTGGTTTTCAACTGTAATGTTAAAAACCTTATCAGGTTTAATGTCTGCTCTGTTTATATCCATAGGAGCCCAGGGAATAGTGTTATAGGTAACAATATGTAGCGATACACCCAACACTACCAATAAACCTACAAAAGTGTAAAAAAGAGCATGGCTTACCTTGCTGCTTTTTCCCGGTCTGGCAAGATGATAGCCAAACCAACCCATTAACAGGATAATAACAACAGCATAACTTGAATAAGCAATTGTTTGTCCTGTTAGAACCATTTGTGAATCAACCATAATTAAACATTTTTTGTGAATAAAGAACTAATATTTGAATTAAAACTATATTGTCTGTCAGATTTAATATCTTCCAATGTGGTTGTCAATAGCACATTGTTAAGAGTCTCGCGTACGACCGACCATTTTTCATGTAAAGCACATTTTTCTATAAAGGTACAATTATCAAAACCAAAAAAGCAATCATTATTTATTGGATTATCTCCTATGACTTTAATAACATCCAACAAGGAAATATCGTTTGATTTTTTTGAGATGCGATATCCTCCATTTTTTCCCTGAACGCTATCGATCAATTCGCTCTTAGATAAAATAATTAACAACTTTCTTAAATAACGAAAAGGTATTTTTGAGCTTTGAAAAATATCTTTTGCTGTATATAACCTTTGTTCATCCATAGCCATTAGGCTTAAAATTCGAAAAGCATATTCTGTTGTTTTGCTAAAATTCATTAATGATACCTTTAGGTATTATTTAGGGCAAATTTAATTAATTTATTATAAGTCAGAAGAAATTTTAAAGATTTTTTTTGATGTAATTTGGTGAATTAGTGTTTTTGTGGCCAATTTTTTCGCCACTCCCAAAAGGATGACTTTGAAAGCTTAATTCAATACGACCATGGCGTTTAAAATTTTCAATCTTTTATCAGATGAAACATCCACGACAAATAGCTTTGACACACAGGAGAATGATTATTGTGGATGTTCCGCCGAAGGCATCCCTTCGGGGCATATGACCGATATTTAAAATTATAAACATATGAAAGCATTTATAGCAACTGACTGAATACTAATAAATGCCTTTGAACAAGATAAATAGTGAATTATAAATAAGCAAACAATAAAAACAAACAGAATGACAATCAAGTACAAAGCAGTTCAATCAAGTGAGCCCGGCGTTAAAGGCGGTGGAAATTATAAATTTTATCCTCGAATTTATGCCCGTTCTAAACTTAACTTAAGAGAAATTTCAAAAATAATATCAAGTCGAAGCACTTTGCATCCAGCTGATATACTGGCGACATTGACTGCCTTAGTTGAAGTAATTCCTGAACTTCTGTTGCTAAATAATACGATAGAGTTAGGCGATTTAGGAATATTTTCTCTGCATATAAAAGGTCTGGCAGCAGATAGTCCCTACAAACTTAATAGTAAGTCGATTAAAGAAGTGAAAATTGCTTTCAGACCCGGGAAATATGTAAAGCAAAAGCTGGGAGGAGCAAGTTTTACAAAGCAATAAATAGTAATTTTACACCTCTTGTTAATTGACAAAAATTAAAAACATTTATTGAATATTTTAGTTTGATTTCTTTCGAATAAACAGCTGTGAAATAACACCAATTAGAACTATTTCGCCGAGGGCAAATAGAAACCAATTGTAATATATTGGTTTGAACTCTGATAACTCTTTCCATAACTGTTCATTGCTCGAAAAAGCCCAAAAATTTGTAAAAAATTCATTCTGAATCAGAATTTTAAGATAATCCTCAATGAATGAATAAAAAATTAGAAAAGAACTGAAAAATATTAAACTCCATTGGTAAGATTTTATTTTAAGAGAATGGTTTTTTGATTTTAAAAGAATAAATCCTACAGAAAAGAATATCATGGTCAGCGAACAAATCAAAGGTGCCAGAACAGGACCTATCCAAGGAATTGGAATTAGAAATAAAATATCCCAGCTTAAAAATGAAGATGGCCAATTTAGAAATAGCTTTAATCCAACATAATAGAAGATATCCCAAACGGCAAAACTATAAAGAAAATAGAAAAATCCTTGCAACTTATTCTTGCTAACGATAAACCCAACACATAAAAGCATACAAATTGTCGCCAGCTCACGTATCCATTCTATCAGGACCATTTCAGGGGATAACATAATTAATGGGAAATCGAATCCAAAAGGATAATATAATTGTCGGAGGTAAACAACTACAATGGATTCTAATATTCCCATTGCTATACTAAAAACTCCCAATAAAATAAAAGCTCGATAAATTTGGGTTTTGTTCTCTTGCATAATATTTTTTTGTTTTTATAATTTCTTATACATTTTCTCAATCGCTTTCAGATTATTTTCGATAAGTATTTTCCTTAAAGGTTTATAGCTCGAAGTCATCTCACCTGTTTCAGTTGTCCACTCCTTATCGCAGAGAACAAAATTTCGAATACGTTTATAATTCGGAAGCTCTTCGTTTAGAAGATCAATTTCCTGTTGTATTTTTGCCCTGACCTTAATGTTGAGAACCATAAATTGTGGTGAAGTCCAATGAATATCTTCCTGATTACACCACTTTTCTAAAATGGAAAAATTAGCTACAATTAAAGCAGTTACATATGGTCGTTGAAATCCTATTATCAGACTCTGCATTATAAAAGCAGATCTAACAAAATGATTTTCCAAAGGCTGTGGTGCAATATATTGCCCTGAAGAAGTTTTGAATATGTCTTTTTTACGATCTGTAATTTTTAAGAATTTTTTATCTGTAAAAACACCAATATCACCTGTTTTAAGCCAACCGTCACTTGTAAAAGCTTCTTTTGTAAGATCATCACGTTTGTAATATCCTTGAGTAACATTTGGTCCTTTAACAAGAATTTCGCCTTCTTCTCCATCAATTTCTGAATCTATTTTTACCTGAACACCAGGCACTGGAATTCCAACTGTTCCAAATTTGTTTAATCCGGGATTAAATCTATTTATCGTTATCAGTGGCGATGTTTCTGTCATACCGTAACCTTCTCTGATTCTGATTTTTGCAGCAGAAAAGAAGCGAGCTATTTCCGGTCTCAGCGATGCTGCTCCAACTGCAATATATCTAATCTTGCCACCAAGTTGATTACGTCCTTTATTTAAAACAAAAAGCCTGACAAAAAATAATTCTAAACTATATAAAAAGCTATGATTCTGATACCTTTTGAAATTTTTAGCAATAGTAAAAGCTCTTCTAATTAAAAGTCTTTTAAGCCAGTTTTTTTCGAGAAGTTGTTCCTGAAGATAATCGTACATTTTTTCCAGAATTCTGGGAACCATGGTACAGAAATAAGGCTTCACAGATTTAAAGTCGTGCAATAAGCTTTCTCGGCCGGTGCTAAAATACAATGATACGCCAAAGGCGATGTAGGCATAGCATGCAGTTCGTTCAAGGATATGGTTAAATGGAAGAAAGCTTAGTACTCTGTTAGAATGTTCCAAAGGAAAAACAGCGAAAATGGAAAGTATATTACTTACAATATTAGCGTGAGTAAGAATTACTCCCTTTGGTTCACCGGAAGTTCCTGATGTATAAATAATCGAAACTATATCATTCTCTTTAATATTATTTTTATGTTGTTGTAGAGTAGATAACTGATTGTCAGCTATTTTAGTCAATTTGAAGCCTTCAAAGAAACCTGTTGAATGTGGCTCGATATGCTTGACCTCCAGTTTAATATCCAGATTTTTTTCAATAAGTTTAATTTTGTAATACAATCCCGAATTGGCTGTAAGACATAATTTTGCAGAAGTTTCAGTTAGGATATGTTCAAATTCTTTTTCAGTTGCAGTTGGATGAATGGGTATTAAAACTACTCCAATTTGTTGACAGGCAAAATCAAATATCATCCATTCAGGGCGACCCATCTCAGGAATTATGGCAACATTATCGCCTTTTTGATAGCCTTTTTCGAGCAACCAACACGACAAAGCATCTACTTGTTTTTGTAACTCAGTAATGGAATATCCTTGCCATTGACCATTTACAAATTTATTAAGCGCTTTTTTTTGCGGATATTTGTCGAGCTGATAGTTCAGAATATCAAAAACTCTTGTGAAACCAGCTGTTGATTCGTCTTTCATAATGGCCTTATATTGTTTTAGGTTTTACATAAAGAATATCATAAATAGTATCAAAAAATTCAGGAAAGTCCTGTAAATCATTGTGATGTCCATTCTCAATTTCAACAAGAGAAATTTTATCGGGAAACAGCTTTTTTAATTTTCTGCTTTGAGTAATAGGAAATATCCTGTCTTTAGTTCCGTGAATAATATGAATAGGACATTCGGTTGTTTTTAAATACTGATCGGTTCTAATATCATATCTCAACAATAAATTTAGCGGAATAAAAAACACAAAGCGTTTAACAATATGATAAAAACTAAAATAAGGCGAATCTAGAATTAACAATCTTGCATTGTTCCATGATGCTATTCTGGCAGCAATTCCGCTGCCTAAAGATCTGCCATAGATTACAATTTGATTTTCAGGATATTGTTTCGACAACCATTTGTACATAAATTGGGCATCGTTAAAAAGCTTGGTTTGAGTACGTTTTCCTTTGCTCTTACCAAATCCGCGGTAATCAATCATTACCAAATCATATCCATTGCCTAAAAAATCTTTGGCGAATTTTCCCCAGCCTTTAATACTTCTGGAATTTCCCTTAAGATAATATACAACTCCGAGTGCAGATGGTACTTTAAAATGAATTCCATTTATTTTACCACCATCTTCCATTTCAAATTCCAATTCATCAAATGGAAAAGCAAAATCGTATTTAAAAGACGATGGCAGGATTTCGGGACGAAAAAAATAGAAATGCTGTGTAAAATAAAAAAACAGGCAAAAAGCGATATACGCAATAACAAAAATCAGTATCGTGTGGAGCATAAGATTCCTTTTGGCTCAAAACTAATGTTTTTTATATGAATAAAAAATTTTTACCTCGAATTACACTAATCTGCACGAATAAGAAGTAAGGAAATTTCAAGAATCAAACTTTCAGTATTCCAAAATAAAGCTGTGGGTTTCCTGCCAGTAGTGGATTATTGTCCTTTTTCTCTGTGTCGCTGTGCCTCCGTGGTTGATTTTTTCATCACAAAAACAACTTTGAATTTAAATTTACATTAACATTAATTCTTTTAGCTTTTCATGATAAAACTCAAATTTCCTAAGGTTTCTATGTCCGCCTTTTGGAATTATAATAAATTGATCTTCATCATTTAATAATGGTTTCAGTCGCAATGCTGATGAAATAGGAACAATCCAATCGCGACTACCATGAATTATAAACTTTTTGCAATCTGATTTGGAAATATTTTCTTTTGTCGAGAATTTATATTTTAATCTAAACGGAATTAGATAAGCTGCCGTTGCGCCATTTAAATCATCAAAAGGAGTTTCTAAGCCGAGCAAATCAGGATTTGTTTTTATAGCCAAATGAGATGCTACTGCAGCGCCTAAGGATCTGCCATAAAGAATCCATTTTGGGTATTTGAATTTTTCTTTTGACCACGTCCAAATAAGTTCAGCATCATTATATATCGACTGCTCATTAGGAGTTCCACTGCTTTTGCCATATCCTCTGTAATCAATCATCAATACATCATAACCCAGCTTGGTGAAATCTATTGCATATTCGCCCCAACGTTGCAAATTGTCGGCATTTCCATGAAAATAAACAATTAATCCTAATGGTTTTGTATTTTCAGTTTTAAAATGTAAAGTATTAATTTGCTCATTGTCAATTGTTTTAATCATATATTCATCAAAAGGAATATTGAAATAAAATTGATGGTTTTCTGAAAGTTTTACCGACTGAAAAATGAGCTTATCCTGAAAAAAGTGGATTATTGCAATAACCATTAGATATATCAAAAAAATCGCGAAACCCATTCTTGTAATTATTTTCATTAAGAGACACCAAAATGCTAACATACAAAAAAACAGAACAATAAATTCAGACAGTTTCTGAAATATTTTTAAATACAATAAATCCACAAATCACCGAAGTACTAATCGAAAATTTTTTTTTAAATTAAAGACTGTTTTTGGCTAATTCGTTAAAAAATGCGCTAGAACATCTTGTTGAATCTGCAAAGGGAGGATAGTACAAAGTCTATTCAAAATTGCACTATCTATTTGTAGCAAAACGTGATCTATTGCTACGAAGTAGCTAAATATTAATAATCAAGAATATAAAAAATATCGAAAACAAAAATCATATTTTCAATAGAATTACTAACTTATTTCTATCCAATTTCTGTTTTTGTTTTCCATCTTTTGCAACTCTAGAGCTGTCTGTTTGTTTTCGGGAAGTGTGAGATATGGATCAATTTTGAGCAATTCCTGTGCTTTTTCGCGCGCAAATTTGAGTATTTTTTCATCTTTGACTAAATCAGCTATCTTAAGATCGAGTATTCCACTTTGTTGTGTTCCATACATATCGCCGGGACCGCGTAATTTCAGGTCAACTTCGGCAATCTCAAACCCATCGGTAGTTTCAACCATAGTTTGCAAGCGCTTTTTTCCATCTGTAGTGAGCTTATAACTCGACATAAGAAGACAATATGACTGATCTGCACCTCGACCAACTCTGCCACGTAATTGATGCAATTGCGAAAGACCAAATCGCTCAGCATTTTCTATTACCATAACCGAAGCATTAGGAACATCAACGCCTACTTCGATAACTGTAGTTGAAACCATTATTTGTGTTTCGCCTTTTACAAAACGCTCCATTTCAAAGTCTTTATTTGCAGGTTTCATTTTTCCATGCAAAATGCTTACCTGATATTTTGGACGAGGAAAATCGCGTACAATACTTTCGTAGCCATCTTCAAGGTCTTTTAAATCAAGGCTTTCCGATTCTTTGATTAAAGGATAAACAACATAAACTTGGCGGCCTTCTGCGATTTGCTGCCTCATAAAACCAAACACTTTTAGACGATTTTTATCATAAAAATGATAAGTTTTAACGGGTTTTCGACCGGGTGGCAATTCGTCAATAACCGAATAATCCAAATCGCCATACAAAGTCATTGCCAATGTTCGAGGTATCGGAGTGGCAGTCATAACAAGAATATGAGGAGGAATATTGCTTTTGTTCCAAAGTTTTGCTCGCTGTGCCACGCCAAAACGATGCTGTTCATCAATAACAACAAAACCCAGTTCTTTAAACTGGACCGTATCCTCGATAAGAGCATGTGTACCGATTAATAAATGAAGCTCGCCACTTAACAGCCCGGCATGTATTTCTCTACGCTTTTTAGCTGGTGTAGAGCCTGTTAGCAATTCTATTTCAACATCCAAACCTTGAAGAAATTTCGAAACACTATTATAATGCTGTTGCGCTAAGATTTCGGTTGGCGCCATCATACAAGCCTGAAGTCCATTATCAACGGCTAAAAGCATTCCCAATAAAGCTACAAGAGTTTTACCACTTCCAACATCACCCTGCAAAAGACGATTCATTTGTTTACCCGAGCCCATATCTATACGTATTTCTCGCATAACTTTTTTCTGAGCATTGGTTAATTCAAAAGGCAGATTTTCAGAATAAAAGCGATTAAATTTTTCTCCAACTTTTGCGAATATGTATCCTTTAGCTTTTTCGATGCGAATCAGTTTCTGTTTTAGCAAACGAAGTTGAATAAAAAACAATTCTTCAAATTTTAAACGCTTACGGGCCGTTTCTAATTGAGTAAGATTTTCGGGAAAATGTATTGCTAATAAAGCTTTCTCACGCGAAACAAAACGATATTTTTTCAATAATAATGGAGGTAAATTTTCGGGAATCAGACCTGAAATATTTTGCAATGCTGTATAAATTATTCTTGCAATACCTTTAGAATCAAGCCCGCGGCGTTTTAATTTCTCGCTGGAATTATAAAAAGGCTGCAATTTGATATTTGTCTGATTTTCGTTTTCATAATCAACAACTTCAATTTCGGGATGCGAAATATTAAAACGATTATTGAAGGATGTTGGTCGTCCAAATACTATATATTCTTTGCCATAAATAAGTTTTTCTCTAATCCAATTAATTCCGGCAAACCAGATCAATTCAATTTGACCGGTATTGTCATGAAGCATCACGCTTAAACGTGTTGATCTACCACTTCCTAAAGCTTGAAGATTTGAAAGCTTACCTTTGATTTGAACAAAAGGCATTTCTTCTCTAATTTCGCTTATGGTGTAAATTTTACTTCTATCGATATATCGAAAAGGAAAATAATATAATAGGTCTCCGAGGATATGAATACCTAATTCGGTTTTAAAACTGCCTTCTTTGGCAGGTCCAACACCTTTCATAAATTTTATGGGAGTATATATAAATTGCTCCATAGGTTTTTGTTGCTATTAAACAAAAATAGCAATTTATAACAATTGTTATTCAAAATGCCGCGTAGCAAATTTTGAATCTATCCCGAATCTTCGGGATTAATACCGATAGACTGAAAAAGGAGTAGTTTGAACAAAGTGAGAAATACGACATTTTTGAAGCTAATCGGTATTATAGGCAAAAAAAACTCCGCATTTTGCGGAGTTCAAATATTTTAGATTATGTGAATTAATATTCCCATAACGATTGTTCTAAATTGAATATTTCGTTTTTAATACGATTCGATTCAAGTAAAGCATCCATTCCAATAGCATATTGCGATATTTCGCGGTCGAATACATTTTCTTCTTTAAACACATAAGAATCAAACAATCGTTTCCAAAAAACATCATCATAAGTTAAACGAGTACCGCCATTTTTACGATTAAATACTACCGATTTTGCTAAAATTGGGCGAGCTTCGGGAAAATAAATCCAGAAAAGCGTTTCTTCTCTTTTCTGCAAAGTTTCCGAATCTACAAATTCGCGAACAGGTGCAAGACCAAGAATACGCACCATCATTTGAGAGCGCTGCTTATCAAAATACCAAACTTCTTTTAGTTTTAACGATTTTACTTCACCTGCTTGATATTCATCAGGATAAGAAATTTTCTTACCAAGAAATACGCCTCTTTGATCGAACTGATCGATGGAATCGGCTTGACCTTTAAAACGGAATTCAATATCCGACCAGGTTAAAGGACTTGTAAATTCATCGTCAACACGATCATCGTAAGCCGTTAATTCACCGGCACGCAAAGCATCCAGAATTGTAGTCATAAAACTTTTCCAACCAACATGAGGTTCGATTGGAAAATAGAATGGTTGGTTCATCTTCTCGCGAAAATCAATTTTTTGCCAAACCCGTTTTTTATAAATTACATCAGCTTGACGCAAAGGTGGATAAGGGACAGGTTTTTTAAACTCAACATGAATTTCATCAAAAACGTTATCTCTAGGAGTATTAATTGCACTTTGAGAGCTGGCAGCACCGGTAAGTTGAGCTGAAACAATTGATACACTTAAACTTAGCGCAATTATACCAAAGATTTTATAAATGCTCTTATTCATAGTTTTGATTTTTATCTTAATGTAAGTACCAAAGCGGGAACTTTTCTATCGCCGGTTGGTCCTTTTACTTTAATATTTTTAAACACTATATCCGCGCCTTTACGAGCGCTCTGAATATAACGTTCCATATCTGCAGTTAGTTTTGCACCATCTGAAAATAAATCATACGATTCACCATTAGTTTTGTAGGCTGTCATACTGAATGCATTTACTTCAAACGGATACTCAAAGTTAACATATTCAGGTAGTTGGCAAATCAAGTAAGGATTTGTTAGAATTTCACCTTTTGTAACGCCACCATCTTCGTTCATACCACGAACTAAAACATCTGGATCAGGTAATTGTTTTAATCGAAACATCTGCTCACCTAATTTTGTTTTTGTACCATTTTCACCTGTAACATACACGCTAATAGTTAGCTCATTAGTTGTTAAAGTATTTCTACCCAGACCATTAACTACATATCCTTCATTGGTTTTTTGTATTTGACCTATTGTAATTCTAGGATCTAATCGATGATCCGGAATTCCGGCAGCAGAAATTTTAATAGGATTATCAACGCCTCTATAGAAAACATTCATTTTAGTAGCAGCCACATTAGCAGAAGGTTCTGCAACAGTAAACCTATTCGAAAAAGGATAAGATTGCTCTTCTCCGGTTGGGGCTTTAATAATAATTCTGCCTGCAAAAGAATATTCTCTGGGTGCCAAGTTGCGAGTTGGCAGACGCAAATTAACAATTCCGCTAGCTCCGGTAATTTTTATTGAGCTGGCACTCATATCATTACGCCATTCATTAACTCCCAATTTATATTCAACAGTAGGATTATTTTTATCATCAACAGCAGCAACAAAAATTTCTGCGCTATATTCATCGCCTTGAAACACATAGCTTGAACTAGCTAATATTTTGGCCTCAATTTTACTAAATTTAAAATCTTTGGCCGAAATATCTTGTGACAAATAGTTAACAATATCAAATTCCGCATTCTTGGCTTCTGCTAATATTTTATTCATAATTGTAACATCAGCAGCAAGAATAGTGTGATAAAAATTATAATAAACCCAATCTTTAGTGGCACTTCCATCGGCATTGATAAACTTGCCTTTAGTAGTAAGACCAATATTAAAAGATGCGCGTCTTTCTTCAGGAACAAAGGAAAGCAAATCCTCACGATATTGATTTATCCTTTCTTCTAACTCATATCCTTTGCCTTTACTTGTTTCAAGGCCAACTAAATAATGTGTAGGTTTAGAAAAATTATTTATCTCTTTAAGATCTCGCAAAGTAATTCTTTTTAGAGAATCGTATGTTATGCCATCTTCGCCACCAACTTTTATTCCTTCGGTTCGAACGATTGTAGTATATTTTACACTATCAAGATAATTAATAAAATTGTTTGAAACTGCACGAACTGCTTTTGCACTTTCCCAGTATGGTTCAACCTTTTCCTGATTTAAATTATATTGTTTTTCAAATTCATAGTATAATCCATTCACTTTATTAGTAAAGTTCTCATTCGTAGTCACCAAACTTTCGTTTACAACTTTAAAAGCTTCTAGAATCTCTTTTGATACATTTAGCGCTAACATTGCTGTTAGTACTAAATACAACATGCCAATCATTTTCTGCCGCGGCGTTTCTTTAAATCCTGCCATAAGCTAGTCTTTTTTCATTGTGTAATTAATCATTAACTCGAGGTGCAACATTCATGGCCGACAGCATATTTCCATAAACTTTATTCATCGCTTCTACATTCTTTGTTAAAGATTGTACACCTTCTTGATATTGCTGAGTAGTCTTAATTGAACGATTTATGTTATCAAGGAATTGATTCATAGATGCCTGAACTTTTTCTGTGGATTCAACCTGATCGTTTGATGATTGTATCTGAAGTTCATAAACAGCATTTAGAGCCGAAAGATTAGCTGATATTTTTTGCAATTCCTCATTATAATTTCCTCCATCAGCTGCTGTAAGATTTAATACTTCAGCTGATTGGCGCATCATAGTGATAGCCATTTGATATTCGTCGGTTAGCAAACTTGCTGATTTTGCTGCTTCTTGAACTCTGGCTGATAACTCATCGGAAGATGCGATTTCGCTATTCATTGATTCTGAAACTTTTCCATACGCTAATGTTAGAGATGAAGCAGCTTGGCTGGCACTTTTGATATTAGAATTGTATTCTTCAGAAACCTCAACATCTTTGTCTAAAGCTTGACTCACTTTATTATAAGATGAGGTTAAATTGCTTACCGAAGAACTGGCATTTTTTACGTTTTCAACAAAACTATTATTTGCTTCAGATGCATCAGATAATTGATTCAGATTATTGGCCGTTTGGCTCAAATTACGCATTCCATGACCCAAACTTTCAATTAAAGCTCCATCTATCTTAGCGTCAGCTAATAAGCCATCGAGCTGTTGTGAAATCGACTTGTCTTCTACTGTATCCGATTCATCCATATATTCAGGAAAATCATCTGACATAGTATCAATTTTATGATACATTCCTGCTAATTCAGGATAAACCAAACTCCAATCCGGCTCAACATGAGGAGGTTCAAAAGCAGAGAAAAAGAAAATTATCGCTTCTGTTGTTAAACCTACAAATAGCATTTCATCTGCATATGGAATATGGGTTATTTTAAATAAAGCCCCTAAAATCACAATGGCAGCTCCAATACCATAAAGTTTAGCCATAAAATTTTTAAATCCACGGCTTTTGGTAAGTTGACTAATATTCATAATTCAATCGTTTTAATCATTTCAAAAATATTTACTATCTGTAAACTTCAGAAGCACGCTTAGAATCGCCTTCCATTCTACCCAAATAAGTTTGCATACATCTAAAACCGATATACGACTTTGCTGTATCCTGATATTCATACTGACGTGCGGTTACTTGCAAGAAATAGCCAATATCTTTCCAACTACCTCCACGAATAACTTTTTTCTTCATTTGTGGCGGATCATTTTC
>CAZTST010000055.1:0-16586 GCA_964616585.1 uncultured Draconibacterium sp. | reverse complement strand
CCGCTTTCCGCTTTAGTCGCTCAACAAATAGATTTAAAAGCACAATATGGCCAACAAACTTACGATCAATTTTTAGCAGAAGACTGGTCGGGATTGATCTCAACCGGAAAAGAAGCTATTGAACAAGGCGTGGATTTTTATTATTTGCGTTTACGTTTAGGAATTGCTTACGGAGCACAATTCAACTATCGTATGGCCATTGTGAATTATAAAAAAGCTCTTGATTTTGTTCCCAACGATCCTGTCGCGCAGGAATATTTGTATTATGCTTATTTATATGCCGGAATGAAGAATTCTTCTAGTCTGTATGCGGCTAAACTGCCGGTATCTTTACGTAAAAAAATCAAAGCTGAAAACCTTCCTTTTATTGGAAATATATATATGGAAACCGGTTATGCAATAGCCGATTATGAGAATAAAAATATAGAATTACCTGTTTCTGACGATATTTATTTTTCTGAAATATTTTCGCGCAAATCTCAAACCTACTACAATTTCAATCTACTGCTTAATTTGGGAAAGCCGATAAGTTTAAACATTGCATATACCGGTTTGAGTTTGCAGTCGGACCACAATTTTCTGCTAAAAGGATATAATGAAGGTAATATTGATTTAAAGGTTAGCCAGAGCGATTTATATGCTGCCTTAAATATTCATGACGATAATGGATTAACACTTATTCCATTTTTCCATAATGTGAATACTTCACTGGCTATTAATGTTTTTGAATACGATACGGCTGCTTATGAATTAGAACCAAATATTGATATTGATTTTATCGCAAGTTTAAGTCAGCTGCAATGGAACGATCCTTTGGTTGGTTTCGGATTTTTAAAAAGAAGTGGTAAAATAGATTTAGCTGCATCAATTAGCTATTCTTGGTTGGGCGAATCGGAACAACAACAAATAAATGCTTCTTTAACTTATTTACCACGTGGTAATTACGCTTTGTTCTTTACTCCAGAAATACGTTATTTTAAAGAAGATGAAACTAGTCGTATGATTTATAAGTTTAAAACCGGTTGGTCGTTTTCATCAAAAGTTTGGGCAGAAACTGCATTTACTTATGGCGATTTAAAAAGTACTCATGAAAGCTTTGGTGCTATTGTTTACAATCTTCCCGACAATACAAAATACAAAGTCGATGCTGTTATAAATTACGGATTTGGAAATGGCGTTAGCCTTTCATTACGTTATCAGCTAACTCAAAAAGAAAGCGCCTTAACAACAAATAGTTTGGTAACTACTTCAACAGGTGGTGGTTTTGGAGGTGGAGGTTTTAACACAACAGAAACAAACTGGCTCGAAACAGAAACTTTTTACCCATTTAAACAACACTTTATTATTTTGGGATTTAATTGGACACTATAGAAGAAAATAAATCTTATTTCTAAGTTCTACTAAACTGATTTTGCATCAGTGATAAAATGATATAGAGCAATATAATAAATGGAAAAGCGCCAATTTGTAAAAAGATTAGTAAAACAATTGCAATACCTAAAAATATAAATCTGAAAGCATTATCGCGCCAGCTTAAATTAGAAAATTTTAAAGAAAATAATGGTAGTTCTGCAACCATTAATACGCTAATTAACAATACCATACACAGTAATATCCAATAATTTGCAATTGAATTTTGCATAAATGGATAATTAATAGAATAAGTTGCATTTAGAATAAATGGTAGAGAACCAAAAAACAATGCATTCGCAGGAGTTGGCAAGCCAATAAAACTAGATGTTTGTCTTATATCAATATTAAATTTCGCCAATCGAAACGCAGCAAAAACAGGTAATAGAAAAGCCAAAAACGGTGCGATATTGTGATTAAACAAATTCCATTGCGGTAGATTATTGCTTTGCAACATAAGTTGATAAACAATAAAACCCGGCGCAAGTCCAAAACTTATTAAATCGGCCAAAGAATCCATTTCTTTTCCCATATCTGATTTAACATTTAACAAACGTGCTGCCTGACCATCAAAAAAATCGAATAAAGCACCCAAAGCAATAAAAAAGCCGGCCCAAAGCAAAGCGTTTTCAAAAGTGGCTACTATTGCAAAAATGCCGCAGAGTAAATTCAACGCGGTGATACTATTTGGAATCTGTTTTTTTATCATTTTCTTGTTTTATTTAGCAAATGTAAAAAATAGCCGGGATTAAGGGCGATATAACAAGCAAAGTTTAAAGCTAATTAATATGTAGGTTGGTTTGTCTTCTTAATGTGTTCATATTTTCTTTATGTAAACAGTTTCTTCATTAAAGTCAATATCTATGAGGGGCAAGGCTAAAATAAGGTTTGCATTGAGATGGTCACTTGTTCTTCTAAGTCCACATGATTTTTTTGAAATCCAACATCGCAGCAGATAACTTTGCATAAGATTTCAACCTTATTCCATTATTTGTCCACGACTTATCAAAATGTCTAAACTTCAAAACTCTACGAAGGTTCAATCCCAAACCCCAAAAACTCTACGAGGGTTTTGAACCCTCGTAGAGTTATACATTTCTGAATAGTTATATAGTAGGTTCAAGAAATTAAAAAATAAGGTTTTATTAGTAAGGCATAATCTCACATATTTACTACCGTATTATGTTATAAAAACCTTATCTTCACATTATTACCTTTGTAGAATAAATTATTTATTATATGACCTAACCTTATTTCTTTATTTTTCATATGCGTTTTTGATCATGTAATATGGACTAATTAAGGTTATAATTCATCAGCGCATAAATAACTCTAGCAAGCAAGGTAAACCATTCAATTTTTTGTTTATCAACAGGAAAACCTTTTTCAATGCGCTGCCAATCAAAACAAATATACTAATTTTGCGGCATGATAAATAACGAAGATAAATTGAAGAAAATCATCGGTCATGCTAAAGAGTATGGCTTTGTTTTTCAAAGCAGCGAAATATACGACGGCCTTAGTGCCGTTTACGATTATGCCCAAAATGGTGTTGAGCTTAAGAAAAATATCCGCAATCAATGGTGGAAAGCTATGGTTCAGATGAATGAAAATATTGTTGGTATCGATTCGGCCATATTTATGCATCCTTCCATTTGGAAAGCCTCTGGTCATGTTGATGCTTTTAACGACCCAATGATTGATAATAAAGACTCTAAAAAGCGTTACCGAGCCGATGTGTTGGTTGAAGAATTTTTGGCCAAAATTGAAGGTAAAATAAACAAGGAAGTTGAAAAGGCAGCTGCACGTTTTGGCGAAGCTTTTAACAAAGAAGAGTTTTTAAATACAAATCCTCGTGTTTTAGCGAATAAAGAAAAAATGAATGCTATTTCTAAGCGTTTATATGGCTCGCTTGAAAGTAATGACTTGCTTGATGTTAAAGCACTTATTGAAGAATTAGAGATTGCCTGCCCTATTTCCGGTTCAAAAAACTGGAGTGAAGTAAAACAATTTAATTTGATGTTTTCTACACAAATGGGTTCAACTGCAGAAGGCGCTAATGAAATATATTTACGTCCGGAAACGGCTCAGGGAATTTTTGTAAACTATCTGAATGTACAAAAAACCGGACGAATGAAGATTCCTTTTGGAATTGCTCAAACTGGTAAAGCATTTAGAAATGAAATAGTTGCGCGACAGTTTATTTTCCGTATGCGCGAATTTGAGCAAATGGAAATGCAATTTTTTGTTCGTCCCGGCGAAGAAATGAAGTGGTATGAGTATTGGAAAGCGGAGCGTATGAAATGGCATCTTTCTTTGGGAATGAGCGCAGATAATTATCGTTTTCACGATCATGAAAAACTTGCACATTATGCAAATGCTGCTGCCGACATTGAATTTAATTTTCCAATGGGATTTAAAGAATTGGAAGGCATTCATTCGCGTACCGATTTCGATTTAAAAGCGCATGAAGAGCATACAGGTAAAAAACTCCGTTATTTCGATCCTGAATTAAATGAGAGTTATGTTCCTTATGTTGTTGAAACGTCTATCGGTCTCGATCGTATGTTTTTAGCTGTTTTAAGCACCGCTTACAATGAAGAAATATTGGATGATGGATCAGAACGAGTTGTATTGAATCTACCGCCAATTTTGGCACCTTACAAAGCAGCCATTTTACCTTTGATGAAAAAAGATGGCTTGCCGGAAAAAGCACGTGAAATTATGGCAGAGCTGCAAGAAGATTTTATGTGCATGTACGAAGAAAAAGACGCTATCGGAAAGCGTTATCGCCGTCAGGATGCCATTGGAACACCATTCTGTATCACTATCGATCATGATAGTTTAAACGATAATACAGTAACTATTCGCGATCGCGATACCATGAAACAAGATAGAGTTGCAATTGCTGATTTGGGAAGGATTATTGCTGATAAAATTAAGAGTAAAGTATAAGTATTTATTTTTCCAATAGTGATAGGATGAATGCGCCTTAAGGGAAAAAGCATTCATTTAATTGATTCATCCTATCACTTTATAAGCTTTTTGTGAGCTTTATTCTTTGAGTAAAGAATAGTATAAAGCAATAAATTCCGCGTAGCGGATAAACAATTATATATTTGGACAGTCGAAATATAAAAAACAACGGGAAGCCTAATTCAAGCTTCCCGTTGTTTCACTAACCAATATTTGAATTATAAATTAAAAAGAAAAATTATTTTTCAACAGGATTTGAAGCATCCATGCTCCAAACATTCATAGCATCATCGTAAACCTTTACATTAGGATAATTTAGTAAGGAGCTTAATACAAAGAACGGTAAACCTGCGCGAACAGAAGTAGCACAATAGAGCACTATTGTTTTATCGGCATTAATATTAGCACTTTTTAGAAGTTTAGTAATATCTTCGTTTGATTTGATAATACCACCTTCGCCAGTCATTGTTTTCCACTCAAAATTAATAGCTCTCGGAATATGGCCCGGGCTTTTGCCATCGGCACCGGTAAATTCTTTAGGCTCACGCACATCAACAAAGGTTACACTAGCGTTTTTTAGATTTGCTTTTATCCATTTTGTATCCGCAAAAATATCAGCAACTGTTTTTGCGGTGAAGGTAGCAGTACTTGCTTTTGCAAGTGCCGGTGTTAGAGGAATACGAGCATCACGCCAGGCTTTCATATCTTTTTGAAGGATTTTTACATCAGCAACACCTAAATATTTTAATATCCAATACAATCGTCCGGCAGCTTTGTTGTCGCCATCATCGTAGATAATAAGACTGTTGGTATTCGAAATTCCATGATCGCCAAGGTATTGAGCCATTTCAGTTGCAGGTTTTAAAACACCTTCAGGTTTACCTTCTTTACAAAGTTTGGTTATATCAATAAGAATAGCATCTTTTAAATGCGAAACTTTATAATTTTTCTCAGATTGAACTGAAATTACCTTGGTATTTGCATCTTTACTCGCTTTTACATAATCACTTGCATTAAATAATCCTTGAGCAAATATTGAAGGAAGGATAAAAAGAAACGCAATAATTAGTACATAAATAATTTTTAGTTTTTTCATTTGTAAAAAATTTAAAGAAAGGCTTTCTGAAGAAAGCCTTTCGAATTATTAATTAAAATTTAACTTGCAGTTGAATTACCAAAAAGTCATTCTCTACTTCGTGCCAATCGGCAAGAACATCAGCAGAACTTTCTTCAGCTCGGTAAACATAATTCACTTGAAGTCTTGTCCACTCATTAAAAAAGTAGTTAAAACCAAAGGTCCAATCTTGCTGCTTGTTAAAAGTGATATCAGCATCAGGGTCGTAAGACTCAAATTTAACAACGGGTTGAATATTCCATGGTGTTTTATAAAGCGCTTGAACAAAGAATCCGTTTTTAACAAAATCGCCAAGTACTAAGGTTGGAGTTTCTCCACAACCACCACCAACAAGGCTTGATCCCTGATCATTTCCATTGATATATTCTGCTTGAACCAAAATGTTTTTTTGTTCAACAGAAACATCAAAGCCCCAACGTTTTCTAACATCATCGTCCATAGTTGGATCAGAAGGTTTAAGTGTACCATAACGGTAACTGCCGCCAAAACTCATCCAAGAAGTAGGCGAAAACACAAATCTTGCGGTATAATCTTTACCAATGTTATTATCCATAACATTTATGCCCGTTCCGTTTGTATAAGCAAATTTCCATGCAAAAACATTGGGGCCTGTTAAACCAAATACTTCTTTATCGCCAGTACCACCAAAAAGCATAACACCTTGGTCGCGGAAAGGACTGGCCAATTCGCTAACTACTCTCGAGCGATTAATTGTATGTAAGCTTTGGCAAGGAGTACTCAATTCTAAACCAAAAGGAGATTTGAATTGACCAACAGCTACATTAACCCAAGGAGCGAAACGTTTGTATGTAATAAAAGCATCTAGAATATAAGGGCCACCCTTGGTTGGACTAAATTCAATCATTACATAATAAGAGAAGTCGTAAGGAATATTTCCAACTACGCCTAAACGGGCACGATTGAAATAAAATCCATTATCAGCCTTTAGGCCATTAATAGGACTAACGCCATCGCCCAAGAATTGTTGTTCATATTGTCCCTGAATATATCCAACAACCTGAACACCATCGCTGGTTGAGGCTTCCATGCAACCTTGCGCTGAGGTAGAGAAAGGAGCAACAAGCATGATGAGTATAAGTATTGCAAGTATTTTTTTCATTTTTTATCGATTTAATATTTATTATATAAAATTTTAAGATTCCAAGACTCTAATTATTTACTGGAAACTAAAGGAAAATCTTTAGCTTCGCTTGCAACCCATTTGTTTTCAAGAAGGTTTTCATTAATCATAGCATTTGCACCATTCTTAATGCTAACAGCATCATAACCTAATACATTTAAATAGGCTGTAACCATTGATGACGTTTGGCCCGTCCAGCAATAGGTTGCAACTTTTTTAGCAGGATTAATATTTTTTATTTCGTTATTTTCAATAGTTAGAGGAAGAATACGATACGCACCAGATATATTTCCATATTTAGCAAGAGTAGCTGCATCCCAATAATTATTGATAAAGTAATTAGCAGGCGTACCCACAACGTCTGTTGCATTAACACCCTTAAAACCATTAGTTAACATATAGGCTACTCTTTCAGCAAGAATACCAGCACCTGTAGTAGATGCAGAAGAAATACTTGGAATATCAAACGTTGCATTTGTTGCAACTAAACCGGGAGCAGGAGTCCAATTGGCATGAGTTTTAGCAAAACTGCTAACCGCACCATTCCAACCAGCAGCTAATGAAGCATTCCATCCGCTCATTCCCCATTTCATACTCATTGCATTTTTAAAGCCACTCAAACGTAACGCAATAACAGCATGTGCCGCAGTTTGACCGGAATAACAAGTAACAACAATTTGCTTTCCATTAGCTCCGGCAGCAGTAGCAACAATATTTGCCAAAGTCGAGTTTACTGCACCTGCTATATGTCCGGCAGCATAATCAGTAGCAGAACGAATATCGATAATATAGAAATCGTTAGTTGCAATTCCATCTGTTTGAATAGTATTAACATTGGTTGAAGTTGTTACCCAGCTAACTAGCATATCACTTAAATCCAAATCGTTGGCAACCAAATAGGTATGAAGAGTTGTATTTGCAGGAGCGCCTGTTTGAACTACAGGATAAGCATGTGTTTCTACTGCTTTAACCCATTTGTTTAATTCAAGTACAGAATGAATCATGCTGTTTGTGCCAAATTTTAAGCTAACTGCATTGTAACCCAATACATTTAAAAAAGCTGTAACCATTGAAGAAGTTTGACCTGTCCAGCAATATGTTACTATTTGTTTAGTGTGATCTAGACTCTGGTATTCGCTATTTGCAAGAGTTAAAGGACTAATACGATAAGCACCCGAAATATGACCATATTTTTCTACATCGGCAGTGGCCCAATAATTATTGATGAAGAAGTTGGTGGGTGTTGTTTGAACATCAATTCCATTAACGCCTTTAAAACCTCCGGCTAACATAGCCGCAACTCTTTCGGCAAGTATTGCTGCGCCATCAGTTGCTGTAGTTGTGTATTCAGGATCGCCGTGATTAACGTTTGCGGAAAGGCTGCCAGGAGCAGCAGTCCAGTTTGTTGCAACATCATTAACGCCAGCATCCCAAGAACCTGTAAAATTAGAATTCCAACCTGCCATACCCCATTTTAGGACTTGTGCAGATGGATATCCGCTTAAACGTAATGCCATAACTGCATGGCCGGCAGTTTGACCGGTATAACAAACAACTAGAATTTTTTTTCCGCCTGCAGCACTTGCTTGATTTAGAACTGTGCCTAATGTGGCGTTAACAGCACCTGGCATATGGCCGGCATCATAGTCTGCGGCTGTGCGTAAGTCAATAACGTAATAGTCGTTGGTAGCATCGGCATCGTACTGAATAGTGTAAACATCAGAAGCTTTTGTTACCCAGTTTGTTAGTAATACAGGTAAGTCTAAAGCGTTGCTTACCAAATAAGTTTTTAATGCTTTAAAGCTTAGGCTTGGATCTACATCCGGAGCGTCTGGTTTTGGCTTTTTACACGAATTAAGTGCTAATAACGGGATAATCATTAATCCCAGTAGAATTTTTGTAATCTTTTTCATAAAAATTTATTTTATTGAATAATAGTTTATTATAATCCTTAATATATTAGCAGCCACCAACTTCGGCACCTGCACTATGAGCTTGTTCTAAATTTTTTAGCTGTTCATCGGGATAAGTCAATTCCCACGCTTTAAAGCCGCCTTTGATATATTTAACATTTTCGAAACCAAAGCGTTGCAAAACATCTGCAACTAAAAGTCCGCGACTTCCTTTTTTGCAGTACACAATTATTTCATCGGTTCTGAGCGGAGGATAGAGGAATTGATTTTCCCAGAAAGGCTCATTTAAAATGTTAAATTCAATCATTCCGCGAGGAATATTAACGGCTCCAGGGATATATCCAGGATTAAATTCATCTGGTTCTCGCACATCGATAAGAATTATCATTTCTCCCGCCTCCATTTTTTGATGTAAATCTTCAACTGTAATTTCTGTTACCTTAGGCGCAACGGAGGCGATCAGTCCATCAACATTTTCATATGGTTTACTTGATGATCCACAGGCTGTTATCATTAGCCCAATTAAGGCGAATGCAGCAGATTTGATTGTATGATTTATTTTCATTGTTTTGATATTTAAATATTTACAATATATTTTATAATTATTTGCCATCTCTTTCGGCGAGAAGCTGCTCGAGTCTGATTTTATTTTCGAGTAATTCCTTCTCGGCCAGCAGGCGGGATGTTGTGTCTAAAATAAATCCTTCGACACCCACTATTTTCTTATTGTGTACTACAGGGGTCATAGTAACCGTATGGTGTCCGATGGAACCATCCTGACAAATACGTGTTACCTCACCGTGTGGAATGGTTTCGCCTTTAAGCACTTTGTTAAAGGTAATTTCTAGTTCTTCAAATTCTTCTGCTGAGCGACTAAGGGAATAATGTTTTCCAACCACATCTGACGGAGTTTCGAATTTGTATAGGCAAGCCCAGGCTTTATTTACTTCTTCGTAAATACCTTTACGGTTAATACGGAAATATCCTGCACCGCTGTTGGCTACCACATCTCTGAATTTTTCTTCTTTTTTCACACCTAATTTTTCTTCTGTTTCTGCTAATGCTTTATCTAGAAGCTCGCTTTTGTCTCCATCCGTTTTTAAGCGGGCTTTTGTAATCTTTAATGCTACTTCCATTTCATTGGCAAGCATTGCTCTTGCTCCTTTTTCATCTACTTCTTCCCAACCAGTAATCATCGCTATTATAGCCGACATAGGTTTATGTCCTGTAGTTGTTAGGTAAACATGAGCAATAATAAATACGATTAGGAAGTATGCTCCAGCGGTATGTAGGAGGGCGACAAATTCTAGACCTCCCAACTGAATGCCCTGATTTGGATAATTGAGGTACATATATGCAATACCACTTAAAACCATAACGGGAATTACCAATACTTTAAGTCCTAAATAAATTAATCGCTGCAAAGGATTGAATTTATTGTAAACCAATTTATTGGTAGGGTGTTCAGCACCGCTAAATATACCGGTAATATAATACTCTATTTGTTCTTTTACCAGTTTTAAAGAGGGCTTATACTGACGCCATTCACCGGTAGTGAAATGCCAGAATATTGCAAATACAATTAAAATAAGGAATCCCCAAGCGCAGAAATCGTGAATCCAAACGGCATTACTATATCCAAAAAGCTCATAGAATCCATGAATTTCTAATCCGGTGATGGCCAATGCAAAAATCAGAAGAACCTGCATCCAGTGCCAAAATCGCTCGAATATTTGATAAATATATATTTTCATTTCTTTAAATTTTATCGATTAATATTTTTCTTTTATCAGAATTATTCGTGTAAACAATTTTTACGCAAGATGATACGCAAACCACCATGAACAACAACCCCTATAAAGGATAGCACAATCAGAATAATTCCAATATTATCTATCCAAGCATTGTAATCTCTACCGGGCAAATAAAAATCTGTAAGGGAAGCGAGTCGTCCATCCTCACTTCGTGTATGACAATCTATACAAGTTAAAGATTGAGAAGCAGGGCTAACCTGATGATTTAATGGCCAATACATTTCGGTTTCAACAAAACCATATTCGCCACTGTAGGGTAATCCAACATATTCCATACCTGCTTTAATTGAGGCGTCCCAATCAAAATCCATCCAATATGCACCTTCACCTTTAACCTTAGAAAAGGTTTTGGCCTGAACTAATCTGTTGTTTTTGGAATCGTAAGGCTGCTTGCCGCGATGCACTTTTACAGGCCATACTTTGGAGCAACCTTCTGTTTTGCAATTGGCTCCTTTATCGGCATAAGCACCATCGAGGGTGTTCATTTGAATGGGGATTTCTGTAATGGAATCGGTAATTAAAAAGTGATTGGCCAATCCGTTAAACCAAAAATATTCGGGCTTTACATTTTGATCCCACACAAAGGTTCCTTTAATGGAAAGATAGTTGTGGTTTCCATCAGCATCGGCCTCGTGAATTGGATTTCCGTCTTCATCTAGTCTTCCTGCTGTTGTCCAGTCCCACCACATTTTTGTTGAATTTGCTTTGGCATAAAAAGGAATATGACAAGTTTGACAAGCTATGCGGTATCCATGTTTATTTAAAAGAGCATCTGCATGAGGTTCGTCAGTATGACATTGTTCACAGTTTACACGATTTTTATTTTCAGAAGAAAGCGCATACAGCTTGCCGGTAATGTTATGATTTTCGGTAAGATGGCATTCAATACAACTCATATCTTCACCATCGGTACCCATATGAACATCAATTTCTATAGAGCAATTATTCATGGCTTCATCTAAATCGCCGTGCTTAACATTGTTTCCGCCACCGCCCCAAAAGTGGCAAACACCACAATTGTTACGTTTAGGAGACCCAACACTTTGAGCCACAATATTTAAATTAATTCCTTCGACCGGGTAGCCCGCCATGCCTGATGCCTTTTTGTAAATACCTGATAGATCGTGACAAACCAAGCAATCGATATTTTCCTTTTCGTTGAAATCAAAAGTTTCATCTTTCCATCCATAGCCAATGTGACAGCGTGTACAACTTTCGCGATTTGATGAAGTACCAATACAAAAATTGTTTAGAATATTTTTCTTTCCTACTGAAACTTCGCCTCGACCATTTAGCTTTTCTGTGCGCTCCCAAGTCCAGTGGTTATTCGACATAATTTCCGTATGTCGTTCGGTGTGGCAGCTTAAGCACGCCAAAGTAACATCTTGTGGCCTTTCAAACTCTTGATGTAAAACGGCAAACGTACTGTGATCTGCAATTTTTCGGTCGATCCGATCGGCTTTTTTCACATAGTTTACCAGTTTTATCGCAGGCTGATCATCTGTCTCGCCTTCGCCGCTTGTTGTAGCAAACAAAAACGATAGTGGAAACAGAATAATCAATACGAGATAAATAATTTTTTTCATACTCTAAATTTTAGTCGATTGTGTTTAATAATTAAACGTTAATTGATTCACAACAAAACTAAAACATGTTTGAAAAAAATGTGAGCAGATATGCACTAAACTGGATAAGCTTTGAGCCGTGGTTGCTCAAATAAAAATTGATTTATCTCAACTTCTAAAGTGATATTAATCTGTGTTTATAATAAATGACAAAGGTATATTGCTTAATAACAGCATTTTGTAGCTTTTTCATAACGTATTTCCAGTATGTAATAAATCAGACTTAGAAAAGAATGTATTAATCTTGAGGCAGTCTGATTGAAAGCTAATTATGTTTTTTGAAATGAATTAGGGCAGATACTCTAATAAAATTAGGTTAGTGCACTTAATTGGAAAAGCTTTTCTTTATCAATAATATTCAATTTGCCTTTAGCTAGCAGGAAGAGTTTTTCCTTTTGAAAATCACTCCAAATTTTTTGAGCTCCATCCAAATTCACATCAGTTAAGTCAGCTAACTCCTCAATTGTAAATCTAAAATCAAAATTATCCGAACGATATACTCGTTGCGATAAACACAGTATAACATCGGCAAGCTTGCTAATATCTGCTTTTAGTTTAATGCTGAAAATTCGATCAATGCTTGTACTCTGAAGCTCAATAATTATGTTTAGCAATTGGAAAACAAAGGACGCATTTTTTAAAGCTATTTTTTTATCATGATAATTATCTCCAAAATAAGCAGTATTAGGCTTTAAAGTAAATATATTTGTGGTTCAAGAATTCAACATTAAAATTTTAAAAAATAAAATGATGAAAAAAATTGTATTTATTGCATTTAGTTTGTGCTTGACAATGTTGGTTAATGCGCAGAACAAAGACAAGGGAAAAATTGACATTCAGGAAAAAGGAAAAGGTTTTTATTACGAAACCATCTTGAAAGATGTGAAGGCTGTAGATGAAACACAAACAAAAGAAGAGCCTTACAAACGTTTTGTTATGGATCAATCGGCTATAAAATTACCAAATAAGGTAAGTTTATACACACAAAATTGGGCTCAACAAGTAGAATCGCAAGGAAATGCCGGTAGTTGTTGGTGTTTTTCTACGATGTCATTCTTAGAAACTGAAGTGTGGCGTTTACAAAAAAAGCAAGTTTCTATATCTGAAATCTACACCGTTTACTGGGAATATGTGGAGAAAGCGCGTCGTTTTGTTCAAGAACGTGGTAATTCTCTTTTCGATGAAGGCTCAGAAGGAAATGGTGTAGCACGCATTATGAAAATGTATGGAGCAGTTCCTGCCGAAGAATATTCGGGTCTGATTAATGGACGTAAATATCATACCCATGCAAAAATGGTTGAAGAAATGAGTGCGTATTTGAATTCTGTAAAAACATCCAATGCATGGAATGAAGATCTTGTGCTTAATACAATTAAATCTATTATGAATTATCATATTGGCGTTCCACCAACTACATTTACTGTTGAGGGAAAAGAATACAATGCCAAGACTTATCTGAAAGATTATTTAAAAATCAACCCCAATGATTATGTAGAAATATTGTCCTACAAACAAGAGCCTTATTGGGAACAAGTAGAATATAAAGTTCCTGATAATTGGTGGCACAATGCCGATTATTACAATGTTCCTTTAAATGAGTTTATGAAAATTATCAAGAAAGCTATTCGCGAAGGCTATACCATGTCGATTGGTGGTGATGTTTCCGAAGCTGGATTCTTGCGCGAAACTCAATGCGCCATGATTCCTGATTTTGATATTCCATCTGCTTTTATCAATGAAGATGCTCGACAGTTCCGTTTTTCAAACGAAACAACAACCGATGATCATGGAATGCACTTAGTTGGTTATCTTGAAAATTATAACAACGATGGGAAAGATTGGTATTTGATTAAAGATTCTAGTTCCGGATCCAGAAATAATGACCCCAATGCACCTGAATTTGGGTATTATTTCTTTCATGAGGATTATGTAAAGCTGAAAATGATGGGTTTTACAATTCATAAAGATGCGGTAAAAGACATTCTTAAGAAGTTCAAAAAATAGAATTCAGATTGCTTAGATAACAATGACTAAGAAATAATTTTTCTTGCCCTTTTGAACAAGAATATATTTCTTATTAAGCAAATCATCCAAACTAAGAGCAAAGTCTTCACGGACTTTGCTCTTGTTTATGCTTACTCCATTATCTTTTAACATTCTTCTTGCCTCGCCTTTTGATGCAAATATTTGAGTTTTATCTGCAAGAAAATCAACGATTCCAATCCTGTTTTCTATATCAGCTTTGCTTATTTCAAATTGAGGAACTCCTTCAAAAACACTTAAAAAAGTACGTTCATCGAGTTTTCTTAATGCTACTGTTGTAGCATTTCCAAATAGAATTTGAGAAGCTTCTATCGCTGCTTCGTAATCCGCTTCGGAATGCACGCGAATAGTAACATCTTTAGCCAGAACTTTTTGCAACTCCCTAACATGCGGAGCTTCATTATGACGTGCGACTAATTCAGCTACTTCTTCTTTGGTAAACAGCGTAAATATCTTGATGTACTTCTCAGCATCCGCATCGGAAGTATTCAACCAAAACTGATAAAAAGCATAAGGAGTCGTTTTTGCGGAATCGAGCCAAACATTTCCGCTTTCTGTTTTGCCAAATTTACCGCCATCTGCTTTTGTAATTAAAGGACACGTCAAAGCAAAAGCTTTTCCGCCTGCTTTTCTCCGAATAAGCTCAGTTCCTGTAGTTATATTTCCCCATTGATCTGCGCCGCCCATTTGCAATTTGCAATTTTTTTCGGTGTAGAGGTGCAGAAAATCAGTTCCTTGAACAAGCTGATAAGTGAATTCTGTAAAAGACATTCCTACTTTTGAATCTTCTCCAATCCGTTTTTTTACAGAATCTTTCGAAATCATATAATTTACTGTAATGTGTTTACCGATATCGCGAATAAATTCCAGAAATGAATATTCTTTCATCCAATCGTAATTATTCACCAATTCGGCTACATTGGGCTCTGAAGATTCAAAGTCGAGAAATTTTTTAAGTTGTTTTTTTAAACCCTCTTCGTTTTTACGAAGTTCGGTTTCGTCCAATAAATTTCGTTCTTCCGATTTTCCTGAAGGATCACCAATCATTCCGGTTGCACCGCCAACCAGCGCCAATGGTTTATGACCGGCAATTTGTAAATGCTTGAGCATCATCACGCTAACCAAGTGTCCAATATGCAATGAATCTGCAGTAGGATCTATACCCACATAGGCCGAAATCATTTCTTTTTCCATTATCTCTTCGGTTCCAGGCATTATGTCGTGGATCATTCCTCTCCAGCGTAGTTCTTCAACGAAATTCATTATGTAATAGCTTTTGTTTGATTAAGGCGCAAAAATAAGAAAATTTATACGTTCATTATTTCTTATTTTATTTGAAAATGAATATGGTCATCGTGCCGAGCGGAACGACAGCCTTGAAACCTAATTCGCGGATCAGTCAATTTCATTCGTTTTTTTAAATTTGGCTCGATAAATAACTTATCCAAATTATCCTGTTTCATGATGCTCAATATTAATGTATTAGTTCCTTTTTCAGAAAAGTTAATTTCTTTATTAATTTCTCCCAAAGTCAAATATTTTGGAAAATCATATTGAAAATTTCCATTCTCATAACAATACTGATTTTGATTAAATTCACCAGGTTTTGGTTCGGTAAAAACGCCATAACCGCTTCTGGATTTTTTTATATTCGTTATTTCTCCATTTTCATTTTCATAAACGAAGCTTAGATCTATTTTCTTTCCATCGTCATGAGTAGAATGTGGCAGAAGAGGAAATCTTTTAAAAAACGGAAAATTTGCATCTAAGTATCTGATTTCTATAATAGATTCTTTTGAGTTCAAATCTTTAGCAACTGATTTCAGCAAGTTTTCGAGTTCGGGAACAACATAATTTCTGTTTAGGATTACAGTTAAATAATTTGTTGGTTTTATTCTTTCACTATTTTCAATTTTTACTCGTCCAAATAATGGCGCTAAATATGGAACAATCAAAAATGTTGTTAATGAGTATATTACCACAAAAACGAATAGCTTTTTCAGTCTAAATTTCCATTTTATTTTTTCAGCTATAAAAAGAGATAATAAATAGATGATTCCACCAACTTGAGTAAGTGTGGTCAAGAATGCAAACATCAGTATTCTGAGCGAGTATTTAATGGTTTCGTTTTTTTTTGTTGACATATAGTATTAAATCCTTAGATAACAAACCACAATATAGACCTTATGAATCTAATAGCGGAAGCGTAAAACTAAAAACACTGCATTTCGGATAATTGTCTTTCGCTATTATTTCCCCATTGCTAATATTTACAAACTCTTTACAAAGCATGAGACCAAGATCAACTCTGATAAAGGTAAATTAATGCCTAAAACATTTTTAACAAATTCGAGGCCTGCAATACGCCCTGAATCGATTTGAAGTTATATTCATTCTTTGTTTTTAGTTTTATGAAAAAAGCAAAGCTACAAAAATATTATTGTTAACTCCAAAGGGTCATTAAATTCAATAGGGCAAACGCATTATAATTTCAGCAGTTTAAAAATGAACTCTCCCGACCAACTCGCA